>DGDY01000147.1 GCA_002385675.1 Anaerolineales bacterium UBA3940
GATACTCCTTTTCCTGAAAGGAACTTTCAGCCCCCACTGAGGGGCAGAACGATCACTTTTGCCTGTGGCGGTTAAGCAAGCGGCGGGCCGGGAGCTTTCCGACCCGCCGCACTCTTGCCGCGAGTTAATCCGAGTTTGTGTCCGGTCGTGCGTCCAGCGTTGCGGAAAGCTGCAGGATCTCCCCCTGCCGCACAATCGTGAGTTCCACCTCCTGTCCGACATCGGTGCTGGAGACGAGATAGCCGATCAACTCATCAAAGTTGCGAATGGGGTAGCCATCGACTGCGATGATAATGTCGCCGTCAAGCATGACGGGCGTGCCGCGAAGGGTCACAATCCCCGCCTGGGTTCCGCCCCGGACACCCGCACGCGCCGCCGACCCGCCCGGTATGACCTCGGTGATGAGCACGCCGTCGCTCACCGGCAGGTCGTGCTCCAGCGCGAGTTCGCGCAGCGTGAAGCGCGAGTCGGACGTAATACCGAGGTACGGGTACGCGACCGCGCCCTTCTCGATAAGCTGCGGCACGATGCGCTTGACGGTGTTCACCGGGACGGCAAAGCCGACGCCCATGCTCGTGCCCGTGGTGCTGCGGATAGCGGTGTTCACGCCGATGACGCGCCCGCGCGAGTCAAGCAGCGGCCCGCCGGAGTTGCCGGGGTTGATGGCGGCATCTGTCTGGATGATCATCGGGTTGCTAAAGGCCCCGCCTTGGGCGGAGAGCGCCGTGTCGAGGTTGCGACCCAGCGCGCTGATGATGCCGACGGTCATCGTGCCCGTCAGGCCGAAGGGGTTGCCGATGGCAATGACGCGCTGCCCGACCTGGAGCAGGTCCGAGTCGCCCAGTTCCACCGTGACCAGTTCGGAGCCTTCCGGCGGGTTGACGCGGATCACGGCGAGATCGCTGTAGGCGTCCCTGCCGACCACCTCGGCAGGCAGAACCGAGCCGTCGGAGAACGTCACGCGCAGATCGTCCGCCGACTCGATGACGTGATTGTTAGTGACAATGTGGCCCTCGGTATCGTAGATGAAGCCCGACCCGCTGCCGAAGTCCATCAGGCCCTGGTCGGCGTGGTCAACGCTCACGTCGATGTTCACGACCGCCGGGTTCACCCGCTGGTACAGGTTGATGAGAAGCTGCTCCTCGGCGTCGGCCTCAGCCAGCACCTCTTCCGGAAGCGGGGTGGGGATTTGCAGCCGCACCGCCTCGTCGATCACGATCTGCTGGCTGCCGCGCTCGGCGGCGACGGGCGCTACAGCTTGCCCCGCATCATCTGTAGAGACCTGTTCGGCCACCTGCGCAAGTGTGCTAAACGAACAAGCAGCGGTCACCAGGGCAAGTACTGCCAGTCCGGTGACCACCCGGTTGAACCCGCTATATACCTGGTTCCGCACGTCGAATTTTCCTCGGCTCCTCCGGCGGGCGCGAATACCGCCGGTCTGTGGTGCTGGAGCGGGCCTGCATCCCGCCCGGCCATTGTATGTATTATGGTAGTCGTCTCACCGGAGCGACGCCAGTTCTTCGAACAGTTCGCGCTCGCGCTCATTGAGGTCCTTCGGGATGTGGACGTGGATGCGCACGTACAAATCGCCGTACTCTTCCCTGCTGCGCAGGCGGGGCATACCCTTGCCGCTCAGGCGGATGAGCTGGCCCGGCTGGGTGCCGGGGCTGATCTTGAGCGTCACGCTGCCGGTCATCGTCGGAACATCAATCTGCCCGCCAAGCACAGCAGTATACAGGTCGATGGTCGCATCGACGTAGAGGTCTTCCCCCTCCCGCGTGAAGCGCGGGTCGTCCTCCACGGTCACATTCAGATACAGATCGCCCGGCTCGCCCCGGATGCCCGGCGCGCCCTCGCCCGCCACGCGAACCTTCGTGCCGGTGCGCGCCCCGCGCGGGATCTTCACCTGCAGACGGCGGCCATCCTTCGAGATGACTCGGGTCGTCCCGTGGTACGCCTCCTCCAGCGTGATCGCAACATCGGTCTGGAGGTCCTGCCCGCGCATGTCACGGACACCGGTGCCGCGCACCCCGCCGCCGAACAGGTCTTCAAGCCCGATGCCCCCGGCGGACGTGCGGCGGCTGCCCGTGCCGCTCATGCCGCCCATGCCGCCGAAAATCACGCGGAAGAAGTCGGAGAAGGCCTCAGCCCCGCTCCCGCCGTACTCAACATGCACGCCGCCCGGCTGGCCGGTCACCCACTGCGACCAGTCAAAGCCACCCGGCTGGCCGCCGGTGCGCTGCCAGCTTGCGTAGCTGTGGCGGATCTGATCGTAGCGGGCACGCTTTTCAGGGTCGTTGAGAACCTGGTAGGCTTCGTTAATCTCTTTGAAGCGAGCCTCCGCCTCCGCGCGATTCTCCCGATTGGCGTCGGGGTGGTACTCCCGCGCGAGCCTGCGGTAGGCCTGTTTAATCTCTTTCGGGTCTGCATCCTCAGGAACGCCGAGGATGCCATAATAATCCTTATAATCCATTCAGATCACCAACAATTCCAGTTCGCTGCACACGTACACCGAACTCGACTATTTTTTAACATTTAAATGAGTTCGATTTAATTGTAATAGGTGGGTAAAAAACGTGTCAACCGCCCGGGCCGCTTCTAATGGAGGTTTAACGGACATCATAGGTCGATCTATCGCCTGGGTCAACAGGGAAATTGTCCGCCCCATCCCAACGCGCCGCACGGGTGAAAATGAGTTCACCCGGAGGCAAAATAAACTTAAACAGCATTTGATAAACAACCCGACTTATGATAATATCCACTAGGATTTGTGACGTTTGACACAACGACGCGCGAACGCCAGCCAACACAGTTCAACAGAACGACCGGTGAGCGTCACTGGCTGCACGCAAAGCACTGCCTTGCGGACACATAGCACACTGCCCACGCTCTGCTAGATCGCAATTTAAAATAGCAAACCTAACACTGCGACCGAACGCGTTATCCTGTCCGGGAGAGAAGCCACGTGCTTGTCGTACAATACTTACCGATTGCAATCCTGGCCCTGCTGTCAACCGCGCTCACCATCTTCGTGGTGTTCGCATCCACCCTCCTCGGTCCACGGCGACCGACTGCAAAGAAGCTCGCCCCATACGAATCGGGCATGTCCCCCATCGGCCCGGCAGTGCGCCGCCTGCCGATCAAATTCTACCTGGTTGCAGTGCTCTTCATCCTGTTCGACGTTGAAATCATCTTCCTGCTGCCATATGCTGTGGTTATCCGGCAGTTGGGGCTGTACGGGCTTGTCGTCGTCGGCCTGTTCATTATCATATTGACAATCGGCCTGCTTTATGAATGGAAGAAAGGCGGCCTCGAATGGGAGTAACCGGCCAAGAAACCAAAACCGGCGAGTCGGGGTTTTTGCTAACAACCCTAGAGCAAGCCGTTAACTGGGCGCGCACGCGCGCCATGTGGCCGATGCTGTTCGGCCTGGCCTGCTGTGCTATCGAGATGATGGCGACGCAGGCATCCGTGCACGACATTTCGCGCTTCGGGATGGAGCTGATGCGCGCCTCACCGCGCCAGAGCGACCTGATGATCGTCGCGGGGCGCGTCAGCCGCAAGATGGCGCCCGTGCTGCGCCGCCTGTACGACCAGATGCCCTCGCCCAAGTGGGTGCTGTCAATGGGTGACTGTGCCAGCACCGGCGGCGTCTTTAACAACTACGCCATCCTGCAGGGTGTGGACGAGATCGTGCCGGTGGATGTGTACGTCGCCGGCTGCCCGCCCCGCCCTGAGCAGCTTATGCACGGCATCCTGACCCTGCACGAGAAGGTCCAGCAGGAGCGGGTGTCCGACTGGGCAACGTGGGGCGCGCTGGGCAACCAGCAGCCCAACATCGACAACGCTTAAGTCTCACTGTTGCAAGCTTCCCGCCCGGCATATACGGCCCGGGCGCGGAACCAGTGTTGATAGGACGATGACTGCCGATGAGTGGATACTACCCACCCGAGTTCGCCGACATCCTTCGGGAGAACTTCCCCGACGCGGTACAGGAGGTCATCGAGTTTCGCGACCAGGTCACGGTCATCGTCGACCGTGACTGGCTGATTGAAATCGCGACCTTCCTGCGTGACACCGAAGGCCTGGAGTTTAACTACCTCTCCGAACTCAACGCCGTCGACTACTGGCCGGAAGCCCCCCGCTTCGGCATTAACTACATCTTCTACTCCTTCACACACAACCACCTCATCCAGCTCAAACTCCTCGTAGACGAAACCGACCCCGTCGTGCCATCACTGACGGGCGTCTTCCCGGGGGCCAACTGGCCCGAGCGCGAAGTCTATGACATGTTTGGCGTGCGCTTCCAGGGCCACCCCGACATGCGCCGCATCCTGATGCCGTATGACTGGACGGGGCACCCGCTGCGCAAGGACTTCCCGCTCGGCTACGAGGAGGTCCAGTACACATTCAACATCGATCGCATCGAGGCGAACAAGCCGACGCCCTCCTCCGACCCGCCTCAGGTCGAAACCGGGACGGAATAAGCCGCCCGCAGGGGCTGGCGCCGGGCGTCAGACGGAATGGTGGAAGAGATATGGACGTTACCCGAGTAAACCTGACCGAAGCGACGGACATCGAGTCCGACCGCCAAACGGTAGAGATCGCGCTCGATGCGCTGCGCGGTCTTGTCACTCCTCGCGCCTTCACCGGCGACACCATGCTTCTCAATATGGGCCCGCAGCATCCCAGCACGCACGGCGTGCTGCGCCTGATGCTCGAGCTTGACGGCGAGGAAGTGCTGAGCTGCCTCCCGGACATCGGGTATCTGCACACGGGCATCGAGAAGAACATGGAGGCCAAGACGTACGAGAAGGCCCTGGTTATGACGGACCGCATCGACTACCTGAATAACCTGGGCAACAATCTGGCCTTCTCCCTAGCCGTTGAAAAGCTGGCCGGGCTTGAAGTGCCGCTGCGCGCGCAGTACCTGCGCGTTATTCTCGCGGAGCTTCAGCGCATTGCCAGCCACCTCGTGTGGCTCGGCACGCACATCCTCGACCTCGGCGCGACGAGCCTGCTGCTGTACTGCTTCCGCGAGCGCGAATTGATCCTCGACATCTTCGAGGAGGTCTCCGGGCAGCGGATGATGACGAGCTACATCCGGCCCGGCGGCGTGTGGTACGACATAACGGAAAACTTCGTGCCGATGGTACGGCGCTTCCTGTGGTACATGCCGCGCAAGATCGACGACTACGAGCGCATTCTGGACGAGAACCCGATCTTCATCGAGCGCACGCAGGGCATCGCCGTCGTGCCGCCGGAGAAGGCCATCGAGTGGTCGCTCTCCGGCCCGATGCTGCGCGGCTCCGGCATCAACTACGACATCCGCAAGGCGATGCCGTACTCCAGCTACGACCACTTCGAGTTCGACGTGCCGACCGGGCAGAACGGCGACGTGTACGACCGCTACAAGGTCCGCATCGAGGAGATGCGCCAGTCGCTGCGCATCATCGAGCAGGCGCTCAACAACCTGCCGGGCGGGCCTTACCGCTCGGACAACCGCAAGTACGTGCCGCCGCCGCGCTCGGAGATCGGGCACAGCATGGAGGCGCTCATCCATCACTTCAAGCTCTGGACGGAAGGCTATCGCCTGCCGAAGGGCGAGGTGTACGTGCGGACGGAGTCGCCGCGCGGCGAGCTGGGCGTGTATATGGTCAGCGACGGCGGCACCAAGCCCTGGCGCGTCCGCTATCGCACGCCAACCTTCTGGAACCTCCAGTCGATCAGCTGGATGGCCCAGGGGCACATGGTCGCCGACCTGGTGGCTATCATCGGCACGCTCGACGTGGTGCTGGGCGACTGCGACCGGTAGGACAGGGCGGCAAGGCCCGCTTAAGACACGACCTGTTTTGAACGAAGCCGGCGGCACCGCTGCCGCTATGAATCCAGCAACCATCCGAGGCAAGCATGAGCCTGTTAGAGCGACGCAGAGCAGACATTGAACACCACGTGTCCA
>DGDY01000077.1 GCA_002385675.1 Anaerolineales bacterium UBA3940
GGAGAAGGCCTCAGCCCCGCTCCCATACTCAACGTGCACGCCGCCCGGCTGGCCCGTCACCCACTGCGACCAGTCAAAACCACCCGGATGGCCGCCGGTGCGCTGCCAGCTTGTATAGCTGTGCCGGATCTGATCGTAGCGGGCACGCTTCTCCGGGTCGCTGAGAACCTGATAGGCCTCATTAATCTCTTTGAAGCGAGCCTCCGCGTCCGCGCGGTTCGCCCGATTGGCGTCGGGGTGGTACTCCCGCGCGAGCTTGCGGTAGGCTCGTTTAATCTCTTTCGGGTCTGCATCCTCAGGGACGCCGAGGATGCCATAGTAATCCTTATAATCCATTCAGATCACCAACAATTCCCGTTCGTTGCACACGTACACCGAACACTAATAAATCGAATTTTTAACATTCTATAATTTCGATTTAATTGTAATGGGTGGGTAAAAAACGTGTCAACCGCCTGGACAGCTTCTAATGGAGGTTTAACGGACATCATAGGGCGATCTATCGTTCGGGTCAACGGGGAAATAATTCCCCCGCCCCGGCGCGCTGCGGGGCTGAAACTGAGTTCATGCGGGGGCAAAATAAACTTAAACAGCATTTGATAAACGCCCCGACTTATGATAATATCCACTAGGATTTGTGACGTTTGACACAACGACACGCGAACGCCAGCCAATTCAGTTCCTGAACGATTCGGTGAGCGTCATTGGCTGCACGCAAAGCACTGCCTTGCGGACACATAGCACACTGCCCACGCTCTGCCAGATAGCAATTTAATAGTAGCAAACCTAACACTACGACCGAACGCGTTATCCTGTCCGGGAGAGAAGCCACGTGCTTGTCGTACAATACTTACCGATTGCAATCCTGGCCCTGCTGTCGACCGCGCTCACCATCTTCGTGGTGTTCGCATCCACCCTTCTAGGCCCACGGCGTCCAACCGCTAAGAAACTCGCCCCCTACGAATCGGGCATGTCCCCCATCGGCCCGGCAGTACGCCGCCTGCCGGTCAAGTTCTACCTGGTTGCCGTGCTCTTCATCCTCTTCGACGTTGAAATCATCTTCCTGCTGCCATATGCTGTGGTTATCCGGCAGTTGGGGGTGTACGGGCTTATCGTCGTCGGACTGTTCCTTATCGTACTGACAGTCGGCCTGCTTTATGAATGGAAGAAAGGCGGCCTCGAATGGGAGTAACCGGTCAAGAAACCAAAACCGGCGAGTCGGGGTTTTTGCTAACAACCCTGGAACAAGCCGTTAACTGGGCGCGCACGCGCGCCATGTGGCCGATGCTGTTCGGCCTGGCCTGCTGTGCTATCGAGATGATGGCTACGCAGGCATCCGTGCATGACATTTCGCGCTTCGGCATGGAGCTGATGCGCGCCTCGCCCCGCCAGAGCGACCTGATGATCGTCGCGGGGCGCGTCAGCCGTAAGATGGCGCCCGTGCTGCGCCGCCTGTACGACCAGATGCCCTCGCCCAAGTGGGTGCTGTCGATGGGCGACTGCGCCAGCACCGGCGGCGTCTTTAACAACTACGCCATCCTGCAGGGTGTGGACGAGATCGTGCCGGTGGATGTGTACGTCGCCGGCTGCCCGCCCCGCCCTGAGCAGCTTATGCACGGCATCCTGACCCTGCACGAGAAGGTCCAGCGGGAGCGGGTGTCCGACTGGGCAACATGGGGCGCGCTGGGCAAACAGCAGCCCAACAACAACGCTTAAGTCTCGCTTGGCAAGCCTCCCGCCCGGCACACGCAGATCGGGCGCGGAACCAGTGCTGATAGGACGATGACTGCCGATGAGTGGATACTACCCACCCGAGTTCGCCGACATCCTTCGGGAGAACTTCCCTGACGCGGTGCAGGAGGTCATCGAGTTTCGCGACCAGATCACGGTCGTCATCGATCGCGACTGGCTGATTGAAATCGCGACCTTCCTGCGCGACACCGAGGGGATGAAGTTTAACTACCTCTCCGAGCTGAACGGCGTCGATTACTGGCCGCAAGCCCCTCGCTTCGGCATTAACTACATCTTCTATTCCTTCGTACATAACCACCTGATCCAGCTCAAAATCTTCGTAGACGAAACCGACCCCGTCGTGCCGTCGCTGACGAGCGTCTTCCCGGGGGCCAACTGGCCGGAGCGCGAGGTCTATGACATGTTCGGCGTGCGGTTCGAGGGCCACCCCGACATGCGCCGCATCCTGATGCCGTACGACTGGACGGGGCATCCGCTGCGCAAGGACTTCCCGCTCGGCTACGAGGAGGTCCAGTACACATTCAACATCGATCGCATCGAGGCGAACAAGCCGACGCCCTCCGCTGACCCGCCCCAGACCGGGACGGAGTAAGCCGCCGGCAGGAGCCTGCGCCGGGCGTCAGACGGAATGGTGGAAGAGATATGGACGTTACCCGAGTAAACCTGACCGAAGCGACGGACATCGAGTCCGACCGCCAAACGGTGGAGATCGCGCTCGATGCACTGCGCGGTCTTGTCACTCCTCGTGCCTTCACCGGCGACACCATGCTTCTCAACATGGGCCCGCAGCACCCCAGCACGCACGGCGTGCTGCGCCTGATGCTCGAGCTTGACGGCGAGGAGGTGCTGAGCTGCCTCCCGGATGTCGGGTATCTGCACACGGGCATCGAGAAGAACATGGAGGCCAAGACGTACGAGAAGGCCCTGGTTATGACGGACCGCATCGACTACCTGAATAACCTGGGCAACAACCTGGCCTACTCTCTCGCCGTCGAAAAGCTGGCCGGGCTGGACGTGCCGCCGCGCGCGCAGTACCTGCGCGTCATTCTCGCGGAGCTTCAGCGCATTGCCAGCCACCTCGTGTGGCTCGGCACGCACATCCTCGACCTCGGCGCAACGAGCCTGCTGCTGTACTGCTTCCGTGAGCGGGAGATGATCCTCGACATCTTCGAGGAGGTCTCCGGGCAGCGGATGATGACGAGCTACATCCGGCCCGGCGGTGTGTGGTACGACGTGACGGAAAACTTCGTGCCGATGGTGCGGCGCTTCCTGTGGTACATGCCGCGCAAGATCGACGACTACGAGCGCATCCTCGACGAGAACCCGATCTTCATCGAGCGCACGAAGGGCATCGCCGTCGTGCCGCCGGAGAAGGCCATTGAGTGGTCGCTCTCCGGGCCGATGCTGCGCGGCTCCGGCATCAACTACGACATCCGCAAGGCGATGCCGTACTCCAGCTACGACCACTTTGAGTTCGACGTGCCCACCGGGCAGAACGGCGACGTATACGACCGCTACAAGGTCCGCATCGAGGAGATGCGCCAGTCGCTGCGCATCATCGAGCAGGCGATCAACAACCTGCCGGGCGGGCCCTATCGCTCGGAGAACCGCAAGTACGTGCCGCCGCCGCGCTCGGAGATCGGGCACAGCATGGAATCGCTCATCCACCACTTCAAGCTGTGGACGGAAGGCTACCGCCTGCCGAAGGGCGAGGTGTACGTGCGGACGGAGTCGCCGCGCGGCGAGTTGGGCGTCTACCTCGTCAGCGACGGTGGAACCAAGCCCTGGCGCGTCCGCTTCCGCACGCCAACCTTCTGGAACCTCCAGTCGATTAGCTGGATGGCCCAGGGGCACCTGGTCGCCGACCTGGTGGCGATTATCGGCACGCTCGACGTGGTGCTGGGCGACTGCGACCGGTAGGACAGGGGGCAGCAAGGCCCGTTTAAGACAACGACCTGTTTTGAACGAAACCGGCGGCACGACTGCCGTTATGAATCCAGCAACAA
>DGDY01000118.1:0-2434 GCA_002385675.1 Anaerolineales bacterium UBA3940
AAGTCCAGGATGAAGTACAGCCCCAGCCCCAGCAGGCTCATTGCGAGGATGCCTGCGTACATCTCTGGGTAGCGCAGCACCTGATAGGTCCGCACGACAATATAGTAGCCCAGCCCCCACTCGGTCAGCGATTGCTCGGCGATGAACAGCACCGCAATCGCCGTGCCGACGGAAACGCGCAGCGCGGTCAGCACGGCGGGCAGCGACGCAGGCAGGTACACGAAGCGGAACAGCGCCCGCCGCCCCGCGCCGAGCGAGCGCACCGAGAAGATCAGCTCCGGGCGCAGGTTGGCCGCCTGGTCCCGCACGACGACCAGCACCTGAAAGAACAGGATCAGCGCGATGAGGAAGATCTTCGAGAAGTTGCTGATGCCGAACAGCACGTAGATGACCGGCAGCAGCACGATCTTCGGGATGGGGTACACAATGGCGATGAGCGGTGAGAAGATGCGGTCGAGTGCGCGCATCTGCCCCAGCCCCAGCCCGATGGGCGTGGCAAGGAGCGCCGCCGCACCCGTCGCCGCCAGCACGCGCCCGGCGCTCGCCAGTGTGTGCCGCCCCAGCACGCCGGGCAGCAGTTTGACGAACACGGGCAGCACGACGGTCGGCGGCGGCAGGATCGGGCGGTTGACCACCCACGCAAGCACCTGCCACAGCACGAGGAACATCACCAGCCCGGCGGCGAGATTGGTCAGCGAAAGGCGTTTCCTCATGCGCGCCCTCCCAACAGCCCGCGCACCGTCTCGATCTGCTGGAGGTACGCGGCTGAATTGCGGTAGCCCGGCTGGCCCGCGCCGGGGTTCTCAACGATGTGCGCCTCGCGGTTCGGTGGCTCGTGCAGCACGAGGATCTTCCGCCCCAGATACACGGCCTCCTCGATATTGTGCGTCACGATGACCATCGTCAGCCCGGTTTCATGCTGAAGCTCAACGGTTAGCTCCTGAAGGTCCTCGCGGGTGGGCGCATCGAGCGCCGAGAACGGCTCGTCCATCAGCAGCAGGTCGGGCTCCAGCGCGAGCGTCCGCGCGATGGCGGTGCGCTGCCGCTGCCCGCCGGAAACCTGCTGCGGATACTTCTGCGCCAGCCCGGCAATGCCGAGCCGCTCCAGCCAGCGCTGCACCCGTTCCTCGGCGGCGGCCCGGCTGAGGCGCTCTCCGCGCGGCGCGTGGCGTCCGTCGGGGCCGTAGAACTCGCGGATCTTCAGGCCGAGGCGGGCGTTCTCGCGGATGGTCGCCCAGGGCAGCAGGCCATGATCCTGCAGAATCAGGCCCGTCTCAGGGCGCGGGCGAGTGACAGGCTCCCCCGCGATGCGGATGCTGCCTCCCGACGGATGGCGCAGCCCGGTCAGCAGTACGAGCAGCGTCGTCTTGCCGCAGCCGGAGGGGCCGATCACCGCCCATGCCTCGCCCGTCTCGACATGCCAGTTGAAGCCCTCGAACACCGGCGTGTGCTTGCCGTATACAAAAGTCAAGTCATCGACGTCGATCATAGGTAGTCGCGTATCTGTTATTACAACACGTGCCTCAAGACCCCCTCTGACGGGGGTCACTTCGCGACCCCCGCCATCTCCCCCTATGAGGGGGCGATCAGGTGGCGTGACGAGATAAACTGCCCCCTAACAGGGGGAAGTGGCGGCCCGAAGGGCCGTCGAAGGGGGTGCATAGGGCGCAAGGATGCGCGTATTGCGCGACGTACGTCGCGCAATACGCGCCCCTACAAGCGATTGCGGTTTTGACCATTGGCTACGGCAAAAACTCCGCCGACACCGACTCCTCGTAAGGCAGCGCGGCATCGAGCTGGCCCTTCTCGATGAGCCACTCGTTCACATCCTGCCACTGCGCCTCGGTCGGAACCTCCGCACGCGGGAAGGGCGGGATGGCGTACGTCTCCTGCACGTTGGGCGGAACCTGCACGCTCTCCAGCAGCAGCGCCCGGTACGCTTCGGGGTCGTTGTTGATCGCCTCCGCCGCGCGGTCCCAGGCGCGCAGGAAGGCGCGGATCGCTTCGGGGTTCTCTGCGATCGAGTCCGTGTGGAAGGCCAGCACGCTCACCGCAACCTCAGGATAGGCCGAGTCATCGATCACGTTGATCGCGCCCTGCTCGATGGCGCTCTGTGCGAGCGGGTCGGGCAGCGTGGCCGCCTCGATCTGCCCCTCCATCAGCAACTGGAAGCGCTCCGGGATAGCCGGGATGGACTGCCCGACGATCTCCTCATCCGCCAGCCCCTCGTTCTGCAGCAGGCGCTCGGTCACGTACTCGATGATGGTGTTCTCGGCAATGCCGACGGGCACGCCCGCGAGGTCAGCCGCCGTCTCAAGGCCGGAGCCGGGCGCGGCCAGCACGCGGAAGAGCGGCGCATTCGGGTAGGCCGTGCGCGCGCTGATCAGCACCTGCACGGTCGTGCCGCCCTGGTTGAAGTTCGCCACAACGGGCA
>DGDY01000118.1:2573-2892 GCA_002385675.1 Anaerolineales bacterium UBA3940
ATGGGCAGCAGCGCCACCCGCAGCGGCTCGCTGTCAGCAGCGTCCTCGGGCTGGGCTACCGCCTCGCCCGGTTCGTCCGCGCTTGCGGACGCGGGGCCGGCTGGCTCGCCATTCGCGCCGGCGGCACAGCCCGCCAGAAGCATCCCCACGAGAGCCAGCCAGATGAATAACGCACGTCGCATTCGTTTGTCTCTCCGTATGGGCTTAAGTTTTACAAATTTGTAAAAGTTGTGAAGATTGTAACGTGCAGCACAAACGGCGGCAAGATGTCACGCATCCCCCTGTACTTGCCGCTCACCCCGGCGCGACTGGCTGTCGC
>DGDY01000118.1:3204-3386 GCA_002385675.1 Anaerolineales bacterium UBA3940
TCGCTGGTGGGGGTTCTAGCCACACTGCCATCCGTCCCATCCGCTTGAGCGAACGGCGCGACCGGGCTATACTGTGCCGCGTCGGCACACGCCTGCCCGTTTAACCACCACACACCGGGGAGAGCATCGATGCGACAGACTGTAGGCCACACAGAAACAGAAGGCGGGCTGCGCCTCGTCAC
>DGDY01000151.1 GCA_002385675.1 Anaerolineales bacterium UBA3940
GCGTCTGCCACGTGCCATCCGCGATGACGTCTTTCAGGTAGGCCTCGATGTCCTTGACCTCGTTGGTCGCCCACCGCTCGGTCTGGAGTATCTTCACGTACTGGTCCACGTTCGTCGCCCCGGCAGCGTAGTTGGTCAGGGTATAGGGGGCGCCACCACCCCGGCCCCTGCCGCTGCCGCTGCCGAAACCATCGGAGGTCCGAGTTCCCGCTCCGCCCGGGGCTGCCGTCCTGTCGCCCGCGTACGCCCAGCCGTTCTCGGTGCGCACGGTCTCCATTGCCACCAGCAGGGCTTTGAGCTCCGGTAGGTGCATCTGGATGGTGCCGATGTCCTTCCACTCGTTGTAGGCGCGCAGCGTGTCGTCCAGCCCGCCCATCTTGGCGAGCGCCCCGTACATGATGCCCCACATCTCTCTGCCCTGGAGCGACGCTTTCTCGAGCTCTAGCGCCGCCTTGACTTCCTCGGCTTCGAGATCTTCGGGTAGCTCAAACCCGCCCATCGGGCGCGAGCCGCTCTTGATCAGGTCGGCCACGTCCATCTGCCCCGGCGTTTGCAGGTCGGCGTCCGCTCGCAGCCTCGCCCACTCGGGAGACAGCGCCTCAATCGGAGCCGCCATCGCCTCCAGTTCCTCCCGCAGCTGGAGCGTCCACAGGTTCTTGTCCCGCAGGTAGGCGTTCATCTCCGGGTACTCGTCCCACATGGCGTCCGCCTGCTCGTACAGGCCCACCTCGCGCAGCCCCCAATACTCATCCCAGAAGGCGTTGACGTCGAGGTTCGGATATTTGGCGTCCATGCGGCGGTTGAAGTCGTCGCGGGCGACGCGCTCAAACATATCCATCGACGCCATGTACTTCTGGAGCAGGGGGTCGGCCATGATAAGCTCGCGCCGCCGGTCCCAATACTCGGCGAGGATGGCGTGCTGGTTCAGGAACTCGGCCGCCGCCTCGGGGTCGCTGATGTCGAAGTACGTGTTTTGCAGCTCGTAGATGTTGTCCAGATCGCCCTCGGCGTCGCCGAACTCGCGGGCCAGCGTCGCCTTCATGGCGTAGCTGGCGTTCTTGGCCTCATTCCACTCCTGCACCGTCGCGTCGGCAGGCAAGGCCAGGATGGCGTAGAGCTGCTGCATCTTGCCCACGAACTCCTTGCGCGCGGTAGGCGGCATCGCCTCCAGCCCCTCCGTGTAGAACATGTCTAGCAGGCGCGGGTCGAGGCCGACTGCATCCAGGTAGGCGTCGTTGTTCGGCGGTAGGCGGTTGAACACCGACCACACCATGCGTTCGTCGCGCTCCATCTCGTCCTTGCGGCCCATGATCACCGCGTCGCCCCACGGGTACCGCTCGCTCAGTTCCTGGTAGGCGAGGCGCTGCTGCTCGCGGGTCATCTCGTCAATGGCCCCACCGCCGGGGCGGCGACGCCACAGCTCCGCGCGGATCATGTCGAAGCGGGCAATCTCCACCTCGCTCTCCGGGCGCGCTTTCAGGCCCGCGCCCGCGATCCACGAGATCAGCACCTGCGCGGCGTTCTTCTGCGCCGTCCACTGGAGGGCCTGGTCGTAGAGCTCCCCCTCGCGCCAGTAGGCGGCGTCGAACATCCGCTCCAGCGCGTTCGGGCCCTCAATCTGCCCACTTGCGTACAGGTCGTACAGCCCCTTCATTACGCGGCGGGCGTCGTAGATCGACCCCTCGAAGCGCGGACCCTCGCTCGTCATGCGCCACAGCCACGGCTCGATCCCCACGCCGCCCGGCGGGATGAAGTCCGCCCCGGCAGCGCGCGCCAGCACCGTCATCGCGTGGAAGCCTTTGGTGGGCTGGCCGAGGTAGCTCATCCACGACAGTTGCTCGTCGCGGTCCCCGCGCGCCCACGCCTGCGCGAACATGGCGAGCTGGATCCACGAGTGGACGCCCGGCCCGTAGTTGCCCATCTCGGAGATGAGCAGGCCGGGCAGGTGATCGCGCTGGTCGGGGTTGTAGAACTTGTCGCCCAGGAACCCGTTGAGCGGGTCGAGCATGTTGAGCACCGGTAGGTACATCGCCCCCAGCGGCGTCTCGAGCGTGAGCTGGTCCTGCCACCACGAGGGGAGGTCGCTGTTCACGCGCCGTAGCCCCTGGCGCAGCTTGATGAGCGCCGCGACCGCGCCGGGCTGCTGCACCGCGCGGCGCATGAAGTTTGCCAGTGTGCGGGTATACCAGTACGGATAGGCGTAGACGAACCCCAGCAGCGTGTCGAAGTTGCGCCGGTCGGCGTAGTTGTGCAGGGCGAACTCTCGCACCTCGTTCCCCACCTGCGTGGCGATGGTGCGCGTCTCTATCAGACGCGGGCGCACATCCTTGACGAACTGCTCGATGGCCCGCACCTGCTGCGGGGTGAGCTGCCGGGAGGGGAGCGTGCTGCGGGCCATCGCGTGCTCCAGCACGTCGTTCAGCAGGCGCTCGGTCTCCAGCGTCTGCGCGCGGACCGCCGCGCTCCAGTCGTGAACGTTGGGCGGCGTCGCCACCTTGCGCGGCTCCGCCCCCATCTGGCCTATCGCCCTTGCGGTGTCGTCGATGCCGTCCAGCTCGTCGAGCAGGTTTTGCAGCTCGTCGCTCAGCGTATTCAGTTCGGCACGAAGTATATCTTCCTCGCTCGGCAGCAGCGCTCGACCCGGGCGTGGGGCGGCCACGTCAAGGGGGGGCTCGAGCTGGTTTGCCAGCCACTCCACCGCCTCGTCCACGCCCATCTTGTTCTGCTCGATGAACTTCGCCCACTGCGCCTGTACGTCACCTGGCGTCTCGTTGAGCTTGGCGAACTGGTCGCTGTCCAGCATGGCGACCGCTTCCTCAAACGGAGATACCCCCAACGGTTGGCGCGGGCGTGGTTCCTCTGGCCAACGCCGGCGACGACTCGG
>DGDY01000067.1 GCA_002385675.1 Anaerolineales bacterium UBA3940
CCGGTGACGGCAGCGAACCGCGTCCACGGCGGCACGTCGGCGCAGTCGTGGGCCTGCCGCTATATCACCTGCCGCGCGGGCGTCTTCCAGACGGTCGAGACGCAGCCGGGCAGCCAGTGTGAGGCGGGCGCATACGTGCAGTCGCACAGCTCACACACCTCAGACGTGCGATCCGACCTGGCGCTTGGCTCAGACCGCGAGAACTCGGCCTGGCGCATCATCGTGGACCTCAACGGCGGGACGAACGCCTTTGCCCAGGGGAGCAACATGCTGTCGAGCCGGACCTTCGGCTACGACGACGGCATCTATGACCAGTTCGCGCTGATCCGCTTCACCTTCACCGCGACGGGGAACCGGACGACCGTGTTCTTTGAGGACGTGCGGTTGTGGCCGTTCTCCCGCAATGTCAGCTACATCGATGACGCGTACGTGCGCTGCACCACGCCATAGTTTGGCCCCTTCTGAATCAAAAAGGCGGGTGAAGGATTAGCCTTCGCCCGCCTTTGCTGTCTGATCGATGCGTGTTACTTCAGCAGCCAGCCGCCGTCCACGACGATCACTTCCCCGGTGACGTACGTCGTCCCGGCGCTGGCGAGGTACAGCACCGCGTTGGCGATGTCGTCCGGATGCCCCCAGCGGCGCATCGGGATAGCGTTCTGGATTCCCTGGACCTGCGCCTTGAGTTCCTCCGGGGCAGTCTCGCCGCCGCCCATCCCCGTGCCCGGCGTCGCAACTGCACCGGGAGCCACGGCGTTAACGGTGATCCCGTGCTCGGCCAGCTCCAGCGCCATGGCCTTCGTCATCATGATCACCGCGCCCTTGGAGGCGTCGTAGTGGACGAGGTTGCCGGACGGGCGGAAGCCGTCGATGGAGGCGATGTGGATGATGCGCCCGCCGTTCCCCTGCTTGACCATCTGCCGGGCCGCCGCCTGCGAGTGCAGGTAGACGCCCATCACGTTGACGTCCAGCACCTTCCGCACCATATTGGTGTCGGCCTCAAGGAAGGGGGCCGGCGGGAAGATACCGGCGTTGTTCACGAGAATATCAAGGCTACCAAACGTGTCGACCGCCAACTGCGTCACACGTGCTACATCATCAGGGTTGCTGGCATCCGCCTGTGCCGCCAGCGCCCTGCCGCCGCCATTACTGTTAACTTCCTGCACGGTTCGCTCGGCGCTGGCGAGGTCCAGGTCGGCCACGACGACATTCGCGCCAGCTTCCGCCAGCCGCTTGACGATGCCCGCGCCAATGCCCATCGCGCCGCCGGTAACGAGCGCCGTCTTGCCGGAAAGGTCATACAGTTCCTGAATAGAGGGTAAAGCCATCTGCTGAACTCCTGTCTAGTAAACACCCGATACCATTGATTCTCGGGTTAGTGGTCCAGTTAGCGGACCATTCTTTACAAATACGAGTATAATTGCCCTAAAAGTCCCCAACAAGTGAAATTTGTCACAATAAAAACGTTACAAGAGCTATTGAGCTATAACGCCTATCCCGCTCCTACCGGCAAGAGTATAATCCGGGTGGAAGGAATTGTTATGCGGGGGTGCATGATGACCAACTCGACACTGGAGGACCAGCTTATTGAGCAGATCCGGCGCATGAATCGCGAGCAACAGCAGCAGATGCTTGATTACGCTCAGTCCCTGCTCCGCCCTCGCGGCCTCTCAGGAAAGGAGATGATCGAGCTAGCTCGCCAGCTCAACTTCCCCAAAGAGGACCTGGAAGAAATGAGGGCAGCGATCGAAGAAGAATGCGAGAGAATTTAACCATACTGAAATCAAACAAAACGACCGGCGTTGTGCCGGTCGTTTTCTTAAGCGATCAATTTAGTGATTGAGAGACTAGTCCCCGTTTCTCGCCACCTTACACGTCCAGGTTGCGCACGTTCTTCGCGTGCGTCGTGATGAACCGCTTGCGCGGCGGCACGCTGCTGCCCATCAGCATGTCGAACGTGCGGTCGGCAGCGGCGGCATCTTCGATCGTCACCTGCAGCAGGATGCGGTTCTCCGGCTGCATGGTCGTCTCCCAGAGCTGCTCCGGGTTCATCTCGCCCAGCCCCTTGTAGCGCTGGATCTCCAGCTTCTTGCCGTTGAGTTGCTGGACCAGCGCCGTGCGCTCCGCCTCGCTGTAGGCATAGTAGCGCTCGCGCCCGGCTTTGATGAGGTACAGCGGCGGCTGCGCGATGTACAGGTGCCCCTCCTCGATCAACTCCGGCATGTAGCGGAAGAAGAACGTCAGGAGCAGCGTACGGATGTGCGCGCCGTCCACGTCGGCGTCCGTCATGATGATGATGCGCCCGTAGCGCAGCTTCGTCAGGTCGAACTCCTCGCCGATGCCGACGCCCAGCGCCGAGATCAGCGCCTGGATCTCCTTGTTGTCCAGCACGCGGTCCAGCCGGGCGCGCTCGGTGTTGAGGATCTTGCCGCGCAGCGGCAGGATGGCCTGGAAGTGCCGGTCGCGCCCCTGCTTGGCGCTGCCGCCTGCGCTGTCGCCCTCGACGATGTACAGCTCCGTCTCCTCCGGGTTGGTCGAGGAGCAGTCGGCCAGCTTGCCGGGTAGCGTCGTGCTCTGAAGCGGGCTGCTGCGGATGAGGTCGCGCGCACGCTTGGACGCGATCCGCGCCCGCGCCGACACCAGCGCCTTGTCATAGATTGCCTTGGCGCTGCGGGTGTCCATCTGCAGGAACTCGCCGAACTTGTCGTTGACGAGCGACTGCACCAGCCCCTTGACCTCCGAGTTCATGAGCTTGACCTTCGTCTGGCTCTCGAACTGCGGGTCCGGGTGCTTGATGCTGACGATAGCCGTCAGACCTTCGCGGGTATCGTCGCCGGTGAAGTTCGGGTCGTTGTCCTTCAGCACGCCAGCCTTACGCGCATGGAAGTTGATGGCGCGGGTCAGCGCCGCGCGCAGGCCCTCCAGGTGCGTGCCGCCGTCCGGCGTGTTGATGGTGTTAGCGAAGGCCAGCACCGACTCGGCGTAGTAGTCCGCATACTGCACCGCGAACTCGATCTCAATCGTGCCGATGTTCTCCACCTCGTACGATCCGCTCGCGTACACCACGTCGTGCAGCGGCTTGCGGTTGCGGTTCAGGTAGCGGACGAACGAGGCGATCCCGCCCTCGAAGTAGAAGCAGGTTTCCCGCGGAAAGGGTTCGACGCGCTCGTCACGAAGCTCGATGGTCACGCCGCGCGTCACGAACGCCATCTCGCGGAAGCGCGTGCGCAGCAGGTCGTAGTTAAACTCCGTCTCGGGGAAGATGTCCGGGTCGGGCCAGAAGAGCGTACGCGTGCCGGTGACGCCGTCATGCTCGCCGATCACCTCGACCTCAGTGACGGGCACGCCGCGCTTGTAGCGCTGGCGATAGATCTTGCCATCGCGTGAATAGACCGTGACCTCACACCCGCGTGAGAGGGCGTTAACTGCCGTCACACCGACGCCGTGCAGGCCGCCCGACACCTTGTAAGCCCCGTCACCAAACTTACCACCGGCGTGAAGCTCAGTCATGACGAGCTGGAGTGTCGAGATGCCCTCGGTGGGGTGAATGCCGACCGGGATACCGCGCCCGTTGTCTACGACCTCGACGCCCCCATCCTTGCGCAGCGTAACCTTAATGTTGTCGGCGTAGCCTGCCAGTGCCTCGTCGATCGAGTTGTCAACCACCTCAAAGATGAGATGGTGCAGCGCTTTCAGGTCCGTGCCGCCGACATACATGCCGGGCCGCATACGGATGGCTTCAAGGCCGCTCAGGTGCTGGATCTGGCGCTCGGTATATTCGGTTTCTACTCTCGGCTTTGTCTTGCTCGCCATGCTAAGATTCCTTCTCCAATGTCACTATCTCTCCTAACGGACGCTGGGGCCACCCGGCCCCCGCCTGCACCACCTCACCAGGCCGCAGAACTCCACGTACTATCCCCTCGCCCGGCGACGCTCAAGCTCTGCGAGAAGCTGCTCGCGCATCTCGCGCCAGTAGCGGTACCGGTCCTTATAAAATATGAATGACGCCGCAACCAGCCCGGTGCTGATGAACGCGTTGCCGCCGATGCTCGCCAACGCCAGCCACGACCCGGCTGGTGCGAGGTCCCACACGTAGCCCATCGCCACGCCCACCACGACGATCAGCAGCACCAGCAGCATGGTCGCCGTCATGTTCCACTGCACCACGCGGATGCTGTCCCACAGCGCCTGGAACAGGTTCTGCTCGTGCATGACCACGCCATGCACGGCAAACACCTGTCTCTTATACACATCT
>DGDY01000007.1:0-5344 GCA_002385675.1 Anaerolineales bacterium UBA3940
TGCGGCGAGCCGAAGTCCTGCCCCCACTCGATCTTCAGCAGTTCCTTCTGCTCGGGGTCCTCGGTTTCGTCGCGGATCTTCCCGATGATCTCAAGCGCCTCGTCATAGCTGACGCGAGGGAAGGGCGGCTCGATCCGCTCCAGCGCGCTGGTGTCACGCTCCAGCACCTTAAGCTCGTTCTGGTTGCGCTCCAGAACCGTCTTGACGATGTGCGTTACGAACTGCTCTTCGAGGTCCATCAGTTCCTCAAGTGAGCAGTAGGCCAGCTCCGGTTCGACCATCCAGAACTCGGTCAGGTGGCGGCGCGTCTTCGACTTCTCGGCGCGGAAGGTCGGCCCGAAGGCGTACACCTTGCCGAAGGCCATGATGTTGGCCTCGTTGTATAGCTGGCCGGTCTGGGCGAGATAGGCAGGCTCGTCGAAGTAGTTGACCTCAAACAGCGACGTGGTGTTCTCGCCCGCCGTCGGCGTGATGATCGGCGTATCCACGTTGAGGAAGCCGTGATCGTCGAGCCAGTCCCGTATGGCACGGATCACCGTGGCGCGGATGCGCAGCACGGCCCACTGCCGCGAGGAGCGGATCCACAGGTGGCGGTGGTCCATCAGGAACTCGATGCCGTGCTCCTTCGGCGTAATGGGGTAAGGCTCCGCCTGGTGGACGATCTGCAGATCGGTGACGCCCAGCTCGTAGCCGCCGGGCACGCCCGGCGCGCGGTCGTCCTTGCGGATCTCGCCGGTGACGCACAGCGAGGACTCCTGCGAGACACTCAGCGCCGCCTCGAAAACCTCCTCGCTGACCCCCTTCTTAAAGACCACGCACTGTGCAATGCCGGTGCCGTCGCGCACGAGCAGGAACTGCAGGCGGCCCTTGTCGGTCTTGTTATACAGCCAACCGCGCAGGGTGACCTCCTCACCCTCGTGCTGAGCAATATCCTCGATGCGAATGAGCTTTGCCACGACGCCTATCTCCTTATGCTGACTGCGGTGGGACCGGGTCACGATCAGGGTGGAGAAGAGCGCCAGGGCGCTCTCTCCTATCTGCGAATTGTACCGCACACGTGACACACCTGACACACGGCAGGGGGTGAGGGCCAACCCGTTGATCGCGCTATCGGGCACGGCTACAATCCGAAACAGGGCCGAGCACTTTATCCGCTTTAGCATGGGCACATGCGCAGAGGGAGCGACAGTGATGGCGAACCTGATCATTGGCGAGCAGGCGATACCGTTCACGCTGCCGGGGGTTGACGGCAGGCTGCACTCACTCGTCGATTATGGCGACCGGATGGCGATAGCGGTGATCTTCCTGTCCAATAGCTGCTCGTACGTACGGGCCTGGGAGGATCGGCTCATTGCGCTCCAGGCGGAATATGCTGAGAACGGGGTGCAGTTCATCGGCATCAACTCCAACGATCCGGAGCAGGCCACCGGGGAAACGCTGGAGAGGATGCAGGCTCGCGCCGCTGAGAAGGGGTACAACTTCCCCTACCTTCAGGATGCAAGGCAGGAGGTCGCCGCGGCCTACGGCGCGACGCGCACGCCGGAGGTCTTCCTGTTCGACCACCTGGGCACGCTGCGCTATCACGGCGCCATCGACGACAACTATGCGGACCCCTCGGCTGTTCAGGAGCACTACCTCCGCGATGCGATCAACGCGATACTGGCAGGCGACCGGGTGTCGCTGGAGGAAACAGACCCGGTTGGCTGCACGATTGTCGGCGTGCAGGTGTAGCCGGGCCTGCCCAACACGTCATGACTCCGCCTATCATCGTTCTGACCGGCTCTCCGCCATGGCAGGAAGAAGCCGCCCGGCTGCTCGACGGGCTTGGCTACCAGCTTGTCTGCTATGGCGAGCGTGAAGGCTACGTGCCGCGCCTGGCGGAGGACCACGCGGCGCTCGTGCTGGTGGACGGTGACGCGGCGGGTTGGGAGTTCTGGGTGACAACGCCGAAGGCCAGCTCGGCTACGCGGCGCATCCCAGTTGTCGTGGTCACATCGGATGCCGGGGCGCGCACGGCGGCGCGCATCGCGGGGGCGGATGCCGCGCTCGATGCAGGTGCGTTGCTCGGCGAGTTGCCCGCGCTGGTGCAGACTCTCGCCCGCGTGCGGCCCGGAGACCCCGGTGAGGCGCTTGCTGAGGCGTGCAAGGAGCCGCTGCCGGAGAAAGCCCGCCGGGCCATCGACCTCTTTAACGCCGGCGCGTATTACGAGCAGCACGATCTGTTAGAAGAGCTGTGGATGGAGCACGACGGCCCTGCGCGCGAGCTGTACCGGGCCATCCTGCAGGTGGGAGTTGCCTACTATCAGGTGACGCGTGGAAACCGGCGCGGTGCGCTCAAAATCCTGCTGCGAAGCCTCCAGTGGCTGCACCCTCTGCCGGATGTGTGCCAGGGGGTGGATGTCGCCCGTCTGCGGGCGGATGTCGCTCGCCTGCGGGATGCGCTCGACGCGCTGCCCGACGACGCCCCGCCGGAGGCGCTCAGGCGGCTGCCGCTTGGGGGCGTCCACCTCGTCGGCTAATGCAGCCGCTTGCGGTCCAGCCCGGCGAGCGCCAGCATATCGAGCAGATCGTCTAATGAGAAGTCTCCCTTGCGCATCACACCTACCACGCCGGGCAGGTTCACTGCCTGCCGGTCGTCCACCAGCCCGGAAACGAGGATCACCGGGATGCTGCGCCCGACCGGGTCGGCTTGCAGATGGTGCAGTGTAGAAAAGCCGCTCATGGTGGGCATGAGCAGGTCAAGGATGATCGCGCGAGGAGGGTGCTCGCGCACCATGTCGAGCGCTTGCCGACCATTCGATGCGTTTCGGGACGGTACGCCGAACAGGGACAGGGCGGTGTGCATGATCATGCGTACATCGGGGTCGTCGTCGACGATTAGAACGTAGTCACTCATCCCGGGCCATCCTCTCCCGTTGAGATGGTATAGGCGTGCGGTAGTCCTCAACCCCCATCCATAGCGTATACTTAAGGTATTCACGCGTAAATGGGAATTTGGGGGTAGCGACGCCCGGCAGTACCATATGGGCCGGGCGCTGTGCGGCCCCTCCGAGTATCAACTGATAACCCCAGTCAAGAGGAAGATAAGCCATGTCGGAGTTCTTTACCCTGATCTCGCCCGATGAGGCGCGGGCGCGAATCCTTGCCCATGTGAAGCCGCTTGGCGACGTAGAGGCAGTGCCGACGGTCGAGGCGATCGGCAGGGTGCTGGCCGAGGATGTGCGCTCTCCGCAGATCCTGCCGGAGTTCCGGCGCAGCACGGTTGACGGCTATGCTGTCCGTGCCGCCGATACCCACGGCGCCAGCGACACGCTGCCGGCCTATCTCAAGCTGGTCGGCGAGGTGCCGATGGGGCAGGTTGCCAGCTTTGAGATCGGCGTGGGGGAACTGGCTGTCGTTCACACCGGCGGGAACGTGCCGCCGGGCGCGGATGCCGTCGTCATGATCGAGGACACCAACCGCACAGGCGAGGACGAGGTGGAGGTCAGGAAGCCGGTGGCGGAGGGCGAAAATGTCATCCAGCCCGGCGAGGACATCGACGAGGGGGAGTTAATCCTGCCTGCGGGGCATCGCCTGCGCGAGCAGGATATCGGCGGTCTGATGGCAGTCGGCTGCACGGAGGTCAAAGTGGCGCGTCGACCGCGAGTGTATGTGTTCGCCACCGGCGACGAGGTCATCCCGCCGCATGAGGCGACGAAGCCCGGTCAGGTGCGCGACATCAACAGCTACACGGTCGCGGCGCTGGCGGAGCAGGCAGGGGCGGCTGTGACACGCGGCGGCATCCTGCCAGACGACTTTGACACGATCCTGGCGCGGACTCGCGAGGCGATCGAGGCGGGCGCGGACATGATCGTGCTGTCGGCGGGCAGCTCGGTCTCGGTGCGCGACATGACGGCGGAGGTCTTTAACCAGTTGGGCGAGCCGGGTGTGCTCGTGCACGGCATCGCCACCAAGCCCGGCAAGCCGACGATCCTCGGCGTGGGGAACGGCATCCCGCTCATTGGGTTGCCGGGGAACCCGGTCAGCGCGTTTGTGCAGTTCCTGATGGTGTGTACGCCGGTGATCTATCGCTTGCAGGGCGCGGAGGTCCCGCCGACGCGGTTCGTGCGCGTGCCGCTGGCGGTGAACGTCCCCAGCACTGCCGGGCGCGAGGACTACGTACCGACGCGCCTCGTCGAGCGAGACGGGCAGCTTGTCGCCGACCCGATCTTCTTCAAGAGTAACCTGATCTTCACGCTGGTCCACGCGGACGGGCTGCTGCGGGTGCCGCTCAACGCAACGGGCCTCGAGGCGGGGGAGATGGTCGAGGTGCGGGTGTTTTAATAACAGAATTTGTGGCAGGGGCGCAGCATGCTGCGCCCCTGCTATCGGCTGTAACAAGGAGATGATGTTACCCCGTGCCCTACGACCGCTCCCGCCATCATCGCCGCTCGATTCGTCTGCCCGCATGGGATTACGCCCACCCCGGCGCGTATTTCGTCACTGTCTGCACGTATCGGCGTGAGTGCACGCTGGCCGGGATTATCGACGGTGAGGTACATCTGAGCGTCGAAGGTGAGATCGCCCGCCGCTGCTGGTATGAGTTGCCGGTGCATTACCCGCATGCCGAGTTGGATGCGTTCGTCATCATGCCCAACCACGTGCATGGGATTATTGTTATCACGGAGGGTGACGGTGGTGATGTTTATCATGGTATGGTGGATGTGGGTTTCGTAGGGGCGGGTCTCAGACCCGCCCCTACCGACGGAGGCATCAAGCGGCACGGTCTGCCCGAAATCGTCCGCGCCTTCAAATCGTTCTCGGCACGGCGCATTAACGAGATGCGCAAAACCCCCGGCGCGCCGGTCTGGCAGCGCAACTACTACGAACGCACGGTGCGTAATGAACGCGAACTGCGGGCCGTTCGCGAATACATCCATCGCAACCCGTATCACTGGGTAGATGACCCAGACAACCCGGAAAACATCATATGACACAATCAGCGGTCACCCTCCCTGACATCCAATCCGCTGCGCGGCGGCTGATCGGGCATGCGCACCGCACGCCCGTCATGACCTCGCGCACGCTGGACCGCCTCGTCGGGGCTGAGATCTTTCTCAAGTGCGAGAACTTTCAGCGGGGCGGGGCGTTCAAGGTGCGCGGCGCGTACAACGCCATCAGCCAGCTCACCGACGCCGAGAAGGCGCGCGGCGTCATCGCGTATTCGTTGGGCAACCACGCGCAGGCCGTCGCGCTGGTGTGCCGCGAACTGGGCATTAAGGCGACCATCGTCATGCCCGCCGATGCCCCTGCCACCAAGCGCGCCGCAACCGAGGGCTATGGCGCGACCGTCGTCGAGTACGAC
>DGDY01000007.1:5564-5871 GCA_002385675.1 Anaerolineales bacterium UBA3940
CCCGCCGTTTGACCACCCGCACGTGGTTGCGGGGCAGGGCACGGCGGCGCTGGAGCTTTTCGAGGAGGTGGGCCGGCTGGATGTGCTGCTCGTACCGTGCGGGGGCGGCGGGCTGCTGAGCGGGTCTGCGGTAGCGGCAAAGGGGCTGGACCCCGCCTGCACTGTCATCGGCGTCGAGCCGGAGGCTGCCGACGACGCCGCCCGCTCGTTCCGCACCGGCGTGCTGCACACCGTCCACAACCCGCCAACCATCGCCGACGGCACGCGCACGTCGTCGCTCGGTGCGGTGACCTTCCCGCTCGTGCTG
>DGDY01000031.1:0-1911 GCA_002385675.1 Anaerolineales bacterium UBA3940
TACAATCATGATGCGGCTTTTCAGGCCGCGCTGAACCAGGCCGTTGCGATTGTGCGCATGGCCCATCGCTAACGACAGGTGAAGAGCAACGTGACAACGGAAGTCGTCATCCTGCCTCACATCGAGGCCATCATCGAAGAAGCTGCCAGACGTTGGGTCCGTATTGCGCAGGAGGCTGTCGCCGAGCGCGGTGTGTTCCGCATTGCGCTGGCGGGCGGCAGCACCCCCCGCCCCCTGTATATGCTGATGGCGAGCGCGCCATGGTGCGACCAGGTCGACTGGAGCCGGACGTTTGTCTTCTGGGGGGACGAGCGCCGGGTGCCGCCCAACCATCCGGACAGCAACTATCGCATGGCGCAGGAAGCGCTGCTCAGGCACGTGCCCATCCCGCGCGAGCAGATTTTCCGCATGGATGGCGAGGACCTTGCCAACAGCGCTGCCCGCGCATATGAGGAGGCGCTGAAGCGGCATTTCGAGCTTGGCCGCCGCCAGTGGCCCCGGTTTGACCTCATGCTGCTGGGCCTCGGCGCGGACGGGCACACGGCGTCGATCTTCCCTGGCACGCGCGCGGTGAGCGATCTGAGCGCCATGGCGCTCGTGTACCCCGTGCCCCAGCTTGGCGTCGAACGCATGACGCTGACGCTCCCGGTGATCAACCACTCGCGCAATATCCTGTTCCTCGTCTCAGGCAAGGACAAGGCGGATGCCCTCTATATGGTGCTGCACGGCGAGCGCCGCCCCAGCACCTACCCGGCGCAAGCGGTGAAGCCGGTTGACGGCACGCTGACCTTCCTCGTGGATCAGGCGGCGGCTTCGCGCCTGCCGCGCTAGCCCGCATCTATCGCCAACAGACCGGGGGCGGAAGTCTTTGCCTGCCTGGTGCTCCTTTGGCGTTCCTCCGCCGGAGGTCGGAGGCTGGTTGCATCTTATGCCTCTGGCGGGCGGGGGGAACGGGGCTATCATGAGACTCGTAGTGATCGGCATGATCCACGTACAAAGGAGCACAATTACGGCGATGGCCCGTCGAATATTTCCCGTGTTGGTGGTTGTTGTGGCTGTGGGGCTAGCCCTTGCAGCCTGTAACGCTCTCCCGGCGCAGGTAACAGCCGAGCCGACGGTAGCAGTGGAGGCCGGTGACCCTACCGGCGAGGCCCCGGCAGCGCCCACTTCTGCCGAGCCGACCGCGCCCCCTACCGTTGAGGTCGAACCGGCGGCGACTGAGGAGGCAACTGAGGAGTTCACCGAGGAGGCGACCGGCGAGGGCGCGAGCGCCGGGCCGCTGCTGGCGGTGCTCACGCCGGATGGCGCTGTCGAGGTGGTTGACCTGGCGACGGGCGAGGCAACCCTCATCGCGGAGCCTTCGTTTGATATCATGACCGTGCCGCACCGGCCCATCGCGGTGACGCGCAGCGCGCTCTACGTGCTGGGCTATGACTTCTCCGAAGGCCTGCCGCCGCAGGTCTATGCCATCACACCAGCCGGTGAGGTAACGCTGCGCGACGAGTTTGGCCCATTGCCGACCGGGCTGGCGGCCACGGAGGCGGGCGGCGGCGCGGGCTACCTGGCCTGGAGCATCTTCGATTGGACCGCGGAACCTCCTTCGACCGGCCTGTACATCACCGCGCTTGGCGACATGAACACGCTCACTGTCGCCGAACAGCAGACGCCCGAAGGCTGGAACTTCGTGCCGGTGCGCTGGTCCACTGACGGGCAGCGCCTCTACTATGTCGAGGAGCCGACCGGGCTTGGTGGTTACATCCTGTTTGACGGCTACTCGTCGCTGTACGTGTATGACATGGGGACGGGCGAGGCGTCCGTCGTGGTGCCGAATAGCCGGGCCGGTCTGATCTGCATCGACGATCTCTCGCCGGACGAGCAGTTCATCGCGCATCACTGTGACCTGGATCGCGT
>DGDY01000031.1:2034-4666 GCA_002385675.1 Anaerolineales bacterium UBA3940
CGCTTGCAGGCAGCGCGGTCTTCAGCCCGGACGGCTCGCGGGTGGCCTTCGGGCTGGCACGCGGCACGCCGGAAGACGAGCGCGGCTATCTGGTCGTCACCGACGACCTGGGCGGAACCTCCCGCCTGCTTGCGACCACGCAGGAGAGCGCGGTCTACCGGGTGCTCGCCTGGCTCGACGCCGACACGCTGCTTGTGGAGCAGTCCGGCGCTGACAACACGCTGTGGACGGTGCCGGTGAGCGGCGGCGAGCCGCAGTATCTGACGAAGGGGCAGATGCTGGCCCTGCTTCCCGCGGGCTGGCTCAGCGAGTAGCGGCGCAAGCGGCATTCGACTTAGATGCAGGCTTCAGGGCAGGGCGTGGATGAGCGCTCCGCCCTTTTGCTTTTACACCCGAATCGCCGTTACAGCGGTAAATTGCGTCCCCTGTTCGCTATAATCAGAAGGCTAACGACCTGGCAGCCGCGATGGGCTGTCAGGCTGCGGATATGACTACTCAGCAAGCAACGGGCCGATCAAGTGGGGGAGCAGACCATGCCTAATCGTCTGGCTAATGAGACGAGCCCGTATCTCCTGCAGCACGCCGACAACCCCGTGGACTGGTATCCATGGGGGGAAGAGGCATTTGAGCGGGCCAAGTGTAAAGACAAACCGATCTTCCTCAGTATAGGCTACTCCGCCTGTCACTGGTGCCACGTCATGGCGCACGAGTCCTTCGAGGACCCCGAGACGGCGGCGATCATGAACGAGCATTACATCTGCATCAAGGTCGACCGCGAGGAGCGGCCTGATGTCGATGCGATCTACATGAACGCCGTGCAGGCACTCACCGGAAGCGGCGGTTGGCCGATGTCCGTCTGGCTGCTCCCGGATGGCCGGCCCTTCTACGGCGGCACGTACTTCCCCAACAAGCCGCGCCACGGGATGCCCTCCTTCAAGCAGGTGATGCTGCGCATGGCGGAGCTTTACCGCGAGAAGCGCGACGAGATCGAGGACGAGGCCATCCGCCTGACCGCCGCGATCAGTGGGCGTGTGCTGCTGGAGAGCGAGCACAACCAGCCGCCCTCGACCGGGGTGCTGGAGATGGCCTACCAGCACATCGCGGCCCGCTATGACAGGCGCTGGGGCGGTTTCGGCTCGCAGCCGAAGTTCCCGCCCAGCATGACGCTTGAGTTGCTGCTGCGGATGCACCACCGCTGGGGCTGGAAGCAGGCGCTCGACATGGTGACGCATACCCTCGACCGCATGATGTACGGCGGCATATACGACCAGATCGGCGGCGGCTTTCACCGCTACTCGGTGGACGGCATGTGGCTCATACCGCACTTTGAGAAGATGCTATATGACAACGCGCTGCTTCTGCGCATCTACCTGCATGGCTACCAGGCCACGCGTTTCAACCGCTACCGCCGGGTGGTCGAGGAGATCGCCGCGTATGTGCAGCGCGAGATGATTGCCCCTGATGGCGGTTTTGCTAGCAGCCAGGATGCCGACAGCGAGGGCGAGGAGGGCAAGTTCTTCATCTGGGAGAAGGACGAGCTGCGCGAAGCGCTCGGGGATGCAGTCAATACGGACCTGCTGTTCGAGTACTGGGGCGTCGGGGAGCGCCCCAACTTCGAGGGTAAGTTTGTGCTGTGGGTGCCGAACTCGCCCGAACTGGTAGCGGGCCGCCACGGTGTGACGGTCGAGGTGCTGGAGGCTGAGATCGAGAAGGCACGGCAGATCCTCTTTGACGTGCGCGAGAGGCGGGTTAGGCCAGGGCGCGATGACAAGGTGCTCACCGCGTGGAACGGGCTTATGATCAACAGCCTGGCGCAGGCCGGGCGGGTGCTCGGGCGGGACGACTACACCGGCATGGCGGCTGACGCGGCGAACTTTGTTCTGAACAATCTGCGCACCCCTGACGGGTACCTGCTGCGCTCTTACAAGGACGGGCAGGCGAAGATCGACGCCTACCTGGAAGACTACGCGTTCCTCGCCGAGGCGCTTCTGGAACTCTACCAGACGACGTTTGACCTGCACTGGTTCGAGGCGGCGCGGGATATTGTCGAGCGGATGGTGGCGCTGTTCTGGGATGATGAGGCGGGCTTCTTCGACACGGCGGAGGGGCAGGAGATGCTCATCACGCGTCCGCAGGAACTGATGGACAACGCCATGCCCTCGGGGACCTCCGGCGCGATTGCGGTACTGGCCCGCATCGGCCTGCTCGCGGGCGAATCGGGCTGGCTGGAGCGGGTGGATCGCGTGCTGGAGCGGCTCGGCCCGGCGGTGCAGCAGTACGCGACAGCTTTCTCGTACCTGGCTTCCCAGCTTGACTTCGTGATCAGCCAGCCGAAAGAGATCGCGATCGTTGGCAAGCGCGGCTCGCCCGACACCGAAGCGATGCTCGATATCGTCCGCAAGCCTTACCGCCCCAACCAGGTTGTCGCGCTGCGCGAGCCGGACGACGAGCGCGCGGCGGAGGTTGTTCCGCTGCTGGCCGGGCGTGAGCAGATCGATGGCGTGGCGACGGCCTACGTCTGCCGGAACTTCACCTGCCAGCTTCCTGTTAACACGCCGTCTGCCCTGCGCAAGCAGCTATCACGCTAGGCGCGGCATGAGTTCGCGGGAATACCTGTCTCTTATACACATCT
>DGDY01000172.1:0-156 GCA_002385675.1 Anaerolineales bacterium UBA3940
CCTTATGAGTCATATGGACGTACTGCCGTTCGAATGGGCGATGGTACTGGCCGTGCTCGGCACGTCAGTACTGGCCCTCGTCTACGCGGCGCTGCTGGCCCGGCAGATCCTCGCGTATGACAAAGGCACCGAGGCGATGCAGGCCATCTGGCGCGA
>DGDY01000172.1:408-2759 GCA_002385675.1 Anaerolineales bacterium UBA3940
CGCCCTCACCGTGCTGATGTTCCTGAGCGTCTTCGTCGTCAGGCCCACGCCTGAGGCCCAGGAGATGTTCGGCGAGAACGCCCGCACGATCGTCGCGTTTGCGCGCGCTGGCGCCTTCCTGATGGGCTCGTCCTTCTCCGCCATCGTCGGCTACATCGGCATGAACATGGCCGTCGAGGGGAATGTGCGCGTGGCAGCGGCCTCCCGGGTGAGCTACCGCGAGGCGCTCAAGATCGCCTACCGCTCCGGCACCATCACGGGCATGCTCACGGATGGCCTCGGGCTGCTCGGCGGCACTCTCATCTTCATTATCTTCGGTAAGGCCGCGCCCGATGTGCTGCTCGGTTTCGGCTTCGGCGGCACGCTGATCGCGCTGTTCATGCGCGTGGGCGGCGGCATCTACACCAAGGCCGCCGACGTCGGCGCGGACCTCGTCGGTAAGGTTGAGGCGGGTATGGAAGAGGACGACCCGCGCAACGCCGCCGTCATTGCCGACCTCGTCGGCGACAACGTGGGCGACTGCGCCGGTATGGCCGCCGACATCTTCGAAAGCTACGAGGTCACGGTCGTCGCCAGCCTGATCCTCGGCCTGGCGCTGGCGCAGATCACCGGCAACCTGCACTGGATCATCGTCCCGCTGCTCATCCGCGGCGTCGGCGTCATCAGCTCGATCATCGGCACCTATGCGGTGTCCCTGTGGAAGAACAAGGACGCCGAGGCGGCCATGTACAGCTCCTACGAGCTGTCCAGCGCCATCACAATCACGTCCGCCTTCCTCATCTCGTACTTCTACGCCGGTGACCTCCGCATGGGCGTGCTGAACGCCATCGGCGTGGCGCTGGCCGTCGCCTTCAACCCACTGACCGCCTACGCCACAAGCTGGGAGAGCAAGCGCGTGCAGAATATCTCCGCTGCCACCCGCTTCGGCCCGGCGCTGGTCATCCTGGAAGGGATGAGCCTCGGCTACCTGTCGAGCGTGTGGGCGGTGATGGTGGTCATCGTTGCGCTGGCCGCCGCCATCCTGATCTTCTCTGCGGGGCTGCCCGCCGCGATTGCGAGCATCGTGCTGTACGCGGCGATTGCCATCGGCGTGGTCGGCGGCATCGTGCAGTGGATACGGCACAAGGCGTGGATCGAAGGCCTTATCTTCCTGATGTGGACGCTCGTCGCCGGCCTGTTCCTGTACAGCATGGAGCCGGTCACGGATAACGCGTTCATCTACATCCTGTTCGGTGTCAGCATGATCGGCGTGGGTATGCTCTCCCACACGGGCAACAACGTCAGCATGGACACCTTCGGCCCGATTGCGGACAACGCCAACGGCATCGGCGAGGTGGCAGGCATGGGGCCCGAGCAGCGCCAGATCATGGCGGACCTCGACGCGGCGGGCAACACGACCAAGGCCATCACGAAGGGTGTGGCGATCGGCTCCGCCGTCGTGGCGGCGCTGTCGCTGTACGGCTCGTTCTTCATCGACATCCAGCGTGTGTGGCCTGAGGACCTCCGCGGGCCGTTCGAGCAGGTCGTCAACCTGACGAACCCGACGGTCTTTGTTGGCCTGCTGATCGGCGGTATGCTGCCGCCGCTGTTCGGCGGCCTGCTGATCAAGGCCGTGAACCGCGCCGCCTCGCAGATGATGGCTGAGGTCCGGCGGCAGCTTCGCATCCCGGCCATCTGGTCGGGCGAGCAGCGCCCCGACTACAGCCGCGCGGTGATGATCAGCACGCGGGCCGCGCAGGCCGAGCTGGTCCCGCTGGGCACGATCGCGGTGCTCGCGCCGATCGTCGTCGGCCTGCTGCTCAAGGAGCAGGCGCTCGGCAGCTTCCTCGCGGGTGTGATCGTCAGCGGCGTGCTGCTGGCCGTCTACATGGCGAACGCGGGCGGCGCGTGGGACAACGCGAAGAAGTACGTCGAGGACGGGAACTTCGGTGGCAAGGGCACGGATAACCACGCCGCTGCCGTCGTGGGCGACATCGTGGGTGACCCGCTGAAGGACACCGCCGGTCCGGCGCTCAACCCGATGATCAAGGTGATGAACCTCGTCGGGCTGATCGTGGCGCCCATCGTCGTCGAGTACTATGGCTTCTCGCCGGTGACGGTCGCGATCATCATCGTGGGCGTCCTCGCCATCATCTGGGCCGTGCGCCGCTCCGACCGCGAGTTCAGCCTTGTCGGTGAGGGGACAGAGGCCCTTGGCTCGACGGTCAAGGCGTCGGCTGACTAACTGACTCACACACCTGTCACAGCATCAAGAGCACGGCGGCATGGGCGCTGCCGTGCTCTTTGGTTTTGCCCGCGCTTCCACGCCTGGCAATGAATTGCCGGGCTACGTGATAGCGAAGCTATCCTGA
>DGDY01000172.1:2999-4663 GCA_002385675.1 Anaerolineales bacterium UBA3940
GCTATTCCGCGAAGTCCCTTCGGGACTTGGCGGCGGCGCAAGCCGCCTTGTAGCCGGGGAATTTCATTCCCCGGCGGCGGGCGCTCCTTGACAACCACGCCCATACGTGTTTAATTGAGCGGCAGAGCAGTTGATCAGCCCCGAAGCACCACCAGCAGGCAGGTCCGACCCATGACAAGCATGACCCCCAGAGAGTTCATCGACAAATGGCGGCGCGTCGAGTTGAAAGAGCGCTCAATGGCGCAGGAGCATTTCATCGACATCTGCCGCCTGGTCGGGCATCCGACGCCCGCCGAGGCCGACCCCACCGGTGAATGGTTCGTCTTCGAAGCCGGGGCGGACAAGACCGCCGGCGGGCACGGCTGGGCGGACGTGTGGAAGCGCGGGTACTTCGCATGGGAGTACAAGGGGCCGGACCGCGACCTCGACGCGGCCTACAACCAGCTTCTCCAGTACCGCGAGAGCCTGGAGAACCCGCCGCTGCTCGTCGTGAGCGACCACCTGCGCTTCCGTATCCACACCAACTGGACCAACACCGTCAAGCGGGTGTACGAGTTCACGCTTGAGGACCTCACGGACGCCACGCACCTCAATAACCTGCGTGCGCTCTTCCACAACCCGGAGCGCCTGCACCCACACGAGCAGGCCGACAAGATGACTGAGGCGGCGGCGGCGAAGTTCGCCGGGCTGGCGGACGAACTGCGGCGGAAGGGCCACGCCCCGCGCAAGGTGGCGCACTTCCTCACGCAGGTGCTGTTCTGCTTCTTCGCCGAGGATATTGGTTTGCTGGCTCCAGGCCCCGACAGCAATTTAGGCATCTTTAGCTGGATTCTGAAGCACACTCAGCGCGAGAAGCGTCACCTCTTTCCCAGCTACACGCGGGACCTGTTCCGCTCAATGGCAACCGGGGGCAATGTCCTGACTCAGGATATCCGCCACTTTAACGGCGGGCTGTTCACCCCCGGCGACGAGTTCTGGGTGCCTGAGTTGACCGGCGACCAACTCAGCCTGCTTTACGACGCCTCCCGGCTGGACTGGAGCGCCGTCGAGCCGAGCATCTTCGGCACGCTGTTCGAGCGCGGGCTGGACCCGGCCAAGCGATCGCAGATCGGCGCGCACTACACCAGCAAGGACGACATCAAGGCGATTGTCGAGCCGGTGCTGATGGCCCCGCTGCGGCGCGAGTGGGCGGAGATCAGCGCACAACTGCCCGCCGACAACTCCGCGCCCGGCCCCTCCGCCAAGGAGCGGCAGCGCATCCGCGACGGCTTTCTCAAGCGCCTGAGCCGCGTGCGCGTGCTGGACCCGGCCTGCGGCAGCGGCAACTTCCTGTATGTGAGCCTCGGCCTGCTGAAAGACCTTGAGAAGCAGGTCATCACGCACCCGGCCTTTGAAGACCTGCCCGACGTGGAGCCGCGCTTCGTCACACCGCAGCAGCTTTACGGCATCGAGATCAGCGAGTACGCGCACGAGCTTGCCAGCGTGGTCGTGTGGATCGGCTACATTCAGTGGTTCCGCAACAACGGCTACCTCTACGACCAGAAGCCGGTGCTGCAGAAGCTGAGCAACATCGAGTGCAAGGACGCGATCCTCGGTGTGCGCGAGGACGGCACGCTCTACAAGCCCGACTGGCCGGAAGTGGATGTGATTGTCGGCAACCCGCC
>DGDY01000265.1 GCA_002385675.1 Anaerolineales bacterium UBA3940
ATCCCGCTGACCGCCATCGAGGCGACGTTGCTACTGCTCTGCATCTACGAGGCCGCCGGCTCGCTGACCTACGCCACCACCTCCCCCCGCGATGCCTACTCCGCCGCCTGGCTGCTTGAGCGGGGCGCGCTGCTCGACGTGGTGCAGGAGTTCCTTCAGCACCCGCTCAGCGAGGAGCAGATCGCCATGCTGGAGCAGCTACAGGAAAACGCCGAGATGATCAACGTGGAGGGCTACTCCGTCGTCATCGCCACTGCCGATGCGCCGGAGATGACCGAGGAGGTCGCCACGCTGGCACACAAGCTGCGCGACCTGCTCGACCCTGACGCGGTGTTCCTGCTGATCACCCTGAGCGAGCATGTCCAGCTTGTGGCCCGCAGCAGCGTCGATGCGATTGACGTCGGGCAGGTGGCGGAGCACTTCGGCGGGGGCGGGCATAACCGCGCCGCTGCCGCGATTATCCGCGACAGGTCAATCGCGCAGGCGGCTGACGAGCTGCGCCGCTACCTCCGCGAGCACATCCAGCCCGCGCTGACCGTCGCCGACCTGATGTCGTGGGGCGTGCACACCCTCCCGCCCGACGCGCGCGCCCGCGATGCCGACCGTGAGATGCGACGCTACGGCTACGAGGGCTTCCCTATCGTGAAGGATGGGCGCGTCGTCGGGCTGCTGACCCGTCGCGCCGTCGACCGGGCGATGGATCACGGGCTGGACGGCATTCGCGTCGACCAGATCATGGATGCCGGTCAGGTGACGGTGCGGCCCAACGACTCGATCGCCACGCTCCAGCAAACCATGATGCAAAGCGGCTGGGGGCAGGTGCCTGTGACCGACGACGCCGGGAAGATCATCGGCGTTGTCACCCGCACCGACCTCATCAAGCACATGGGACACGCCTCCCCCACCCCGGCGCGCCGCGCGGAGATCACCCAGCTTCTGCAGCAGGCGCTGCCGCCCCTGCTGATGGCGCTGGTACACGAACTGGGGCGCACTGCCGACGAGATGGGCTTCGACCTGTACGTCGTCGGCGGCTTTGTGCGCGACCTGCTGCTGAACCAGCCGACGACGGACGTCGATTTTGTCGTCGAGGGCAACGCGATTGAGCTGACACGCGCGCTGCAGCGCCGCTTTGGCGGCGATACGCGCTCACACAGCCGCTTCGGCACGGGCAAATGGCTGCTCAACGCAGCGGTATGGCGGCGCATCGCGAAAGAACTCGGCGTCGAAGACCTGACCGGCTTTGATGACCTGCCCGCGCACATCGATTTCGCCAGCGCCCGCACCGAGTTCTACAACGCGCCGACTGTGCTGCCGGAGGTCGAGCGCAGCAGCATCAAGCACGACATCCACCGGCGCGATTTCACGATCAACACGCTGGCTATCCGCCTGGACCCGCGCCATTTCGGGCAGCTTCTGGACTTCTACGGTGGCGAGGCCGACCTGCGCGCCGGGGTTATCCGCGTGTTGCACAGCCTGAGCTTTGTGGACGACCCGACGCGCATCCTGCGGGCCGCCCGCTTCGAGCAGCGGCTGCGCTTCAAGATCGAGCCGCGCACCGAGGAACTGATCCACCATGCCGTGTCCCTGCTCGACCGTGTCACCGGCGACCGGCTGAAGCACGAGATCGAGTTGATCCTGCACGAGGACGAGCCGGAGCGGGTGTTCTTCCGTCTGGCCGATCTCGGCGTGCTGGAGCACATCCACCCGCAGCTTGTCTATGACGACTGGCTGCTCAGCGCCTGCCGCGCGCTGCGTTACGCGGTGCAGGCCCCGCTCTGGCCTGAGCTTGGCGGCAGCTTCGACCTGGAACTGCCCTATTTCGCGCTGCTGACCTACCGCCTGCCGCTGCCCGCCATCCGCGAGGTGTGCAAGCGGCTGCACGTGCGGCGGCGCACGGTGGACATGCTCGCGCACGTTGCACGGCTGCGCGGGCGCATGGATGAGCTCAGCGGGCCGCTGCGCCCCAGCGTGCTCGACCGGCTGCTGCGCGGCGCATCGGACGACGTGCTCGTCACGCTGTGGGCCGCCGCCCCGACCGCCCGCGCACGCGATCACATTCTGGATTACGCCCGCCGTCTCCGCACCATCAAACCGGTGACGACCGGCAACACCCTCCGCGAGCGCGGCCTGCCACCCGGCCCGCTCTACGGGCAGATCCTTCAGCGGCTGCGAAACGCCTGGCTCGACGGCGAGATCAGCACGCCCGCCGAGGAGCAGACCCTGCTTGACGAACTGCTGGCAGAGGAAGTCACGTGACCCACACCAACCCTGCGACTATCACGCCCCCCGCCCATCTCCACCGCCTCACCCGGGCCGCCCTGCTGGCGGTGCTGCTCCTCGCTGTGGCCCTCTCCGGGTGCAGCGCAATTGGCGATCTGCTGTGGGGCACGCCTGAAACCAGCGCCGCACAGGTCGCACCGACCGCCCGGCCCGCGCCGACGAGCATTCCGGCAGCGACCGCCGTCCCGCTGGTGCTGCCCACACCGGCGGCTTCCGTCGTCACTGCCGAGCCGACGCCGAGCGGCCCCTGGCTCACCGGCGAGGTGCGCGTGTTCCCCGGCCCGCAGCATTACATCGGCGACGTGCTGACGGTCGAGGTGGAGGTCGCCAACGCCGAACTGCTCGGCGACCCGCCCGGCGCGACGCTTGCCGTGAATGACAATGTGCTGGAGGTCGAGCCTTTCCTGGCCTGGAGCCCGCTCCGCGAGAACGCGCTCGTGTTCCGCTGGGCGTGGGATACCGCCGAGGCGGAAGCCGGGGCGCACCGGCTGACCATCAGCCTGCCGCAGGAAGGCGGCGAGGCGCAAACCCTCAGGGCGCAGATCAACCTTGAACCGGCGGAGAACCGCCCGACCCACGAGCGCAACGCGCGCTGGGTGCAGCGCCTCAACAACTGCTGCCGGATCAGCTA
>DGDY01000058.1 GCA_002385675.1 Anaerolineales bacterium UBA3940
GACCCGCGCTATCAGGCCATCGCGGAGGCGGCGCGCGAGCTTAACGAGAAGCGCGAGGCGTGGCTCAACCCGCCCAACGCCGAGGTCGCGACGCTCAAGGCGCGCACGCTGACCAACCTTTACAACGCCATGCCGACGTGGTTGCAGCATCTGCACGAGAAGCTCGACCGTGCCGTGTTCGCCGCCTACGGCTGGGATTACGACGATCTGCACGACGCGGAGACCGGCGCGCTCGACGAGGAGGAAATCCTGCGCCGCCTGCTGGCGCTCAACCTGGAACGGGCGGGGGTGAAAGGGTAGCCATGCCCACACCCGGAAATGAATTTCCGGGCTACGTGATAGCGAAGCTATCCTGAATAGCTTCGCTATTCCGTAGCCGGGGAATTTCATTCCCCGGCGGCCACAAGCACACCCAGAAGGAGCCACACCCGTGAAGTTCAAATCGTTCGGCGAGCGCAGCCTGCCCGCCGTCGTGCTGCTGCATGGCGGCGGCCTGTCGTGGTGGTCGTGGCAGCCGGTGATCGACGCGCTGCAGGGCGAGTACCACATCATCACGCCGGTCATCGACGGGCACGGCGAGGACGCCGAAACCCCGTTCCACAGCATCGGCGAGTCGGCGCGAAAGCTGCTCGCCCACCTCGACGCCGAGTACGGCGGGCGCGTCTTCGCCATCGGCGGGCTGTCCGTCGGCGCGCAGATCACGGTCGAGGCGCTGGCGCAGCGCCCCGATCTCGCCGGGAAGGCCGTGATCGAGAGCGCGCTGGTCGTCCCGATGCGCTGGGCGGCGGCGCTGGCCGTGCCCACGTACGCGCTGCTCTACGGGCTGATCCGGCGGCGGTGGTACGCGCGGGTTCAGGCGCGGTATCTGTTCGTCCCGCCGGAGCAGTTCGAGCTATATTACCGCGACAGCAGCCGGATGACCCGCGAGTCGCTCATCAACCTGACGCGCAGCAACGCGACCTACACGCTCAACCCGGCGATCCGCGAGACGACCGCGCAGGCGCTCATCCTCGCCGGTGAGAAGGAGCCGGGCGCGGTGAGGCGGTCAGCACGGATGCTGCACGAGGCGATCCCCGATAGCACGCTGCGCATCATCCCCAACAGCGGGCACGGCGAACTCAGCCTCGCCCGCCCCGGTGAGTACGTCGCGCTGTTGCGGTCGTTCTTTGCGGGGGAGCCATGCTCGGAGCCCACGCCCCGAAATGAATTTCCGGGCTAAGTGATAGTAGCCGGGGAATTCCATTCCCCGGTGGGCCGGGTCAGGGGGTGAGGGTCAAAACAAAAAGCCCCGCTCACGGCGGGGCTTCTCTGGTGCGCCAGGCAGGATTCGAACCTGCGGCCTTTGGTTTCGTAGACCAACGCTCTCTCCGCTGAGCTACTGGCGCTTAACGATGAGTAGTCTACCACGCGATGCCGGTTTCGGCAAGAGCTTTTTTCCATCCAACCCGGCTTTTGCCTGATTCTGATGCAGCGGGCCGCCATCTAAATACAGCCTAAACCAGAGGCAAAAATCACGTAAAAAAACCGCTACAAAAGTCCTGTTTGATTGAACTTCCCCTCCCCGCGCACTACACTCACGGTAGAGCAATCGATCCCGATTATAGACATCTAGCAGCGAATGAGGAGCAAATAATGGTCGCAAGTGTGTTGGTACTTGTCGCGGGGCTGGCACTGGCAGGGCTGGTCGCACAGGCGCTCAGGGAACAGCAGACGGCATCGAAGCAGGTTCCCGTCCCCATCCCGGTGGAGAGCGAGGAGCTTCTGCGCCGTCGCCGCCGTCGCTAATTCGACGGGCTAATACCCCTCCCCTTGCAAGGGGGAGTAAGCGACCCGAAGGGTCGCAGGTAGAGGCGCTAACCGGCGGCAGGGCTGCCGCCTGCAAACGAGACTGTTCGGGGGCGAGCGGTCTCGTTTGTGTTGTGGAGGACCCCCTTTGACCCTGAGAGGGGCAATGAAGCGCCATGTGTGGCCCGGCGATATTATTTCCTCGGCGGAGCCGCGAAGTTCATTCGCGGCGACCCTAATTCCTCGGCGGTCTTATTTCCTCGGTGAAGCCGCGACGTTTAGTCGCGGCGCTTTGTTTCTATCTCCTCAATTTTTCCGTTTCCGGCAAAACAGATTACAATCCGTGCCATGCGCAGCCGCTTGCTATTCGGTCTGATTGTCACGCTGCTCGTCGCCGCCGCCTGCCGGCCCGCCCCTGTGCCCACGCCGGAGCGCCCCACGCCGATCCCGGTCAGCACAGTCGAAGGCAGGCTGCTGCCGCCCGACCCCGGCGTCGAGGTGAGCGGACGGGCGATCGCGCTGTGCCGCATCGTGGGCGTTGTGTCCAACCCGCCCGCCGCCTGCGAACTGCTCGGCCCGGCGGTGCGGACGGACGTCGAGGGGCGTTTCCGCTTTGGCGGCGTCGTCCCCGGCGTGTACCTGCTCGTATACGACTCCGGGCTGGCGGACTTCGAGACCGCGCTGGCGGTGTGGGCCGGGGAAGCCCTCCGCCCCGGCGACTGGCCCTGGCTGCGTGACGACCTGCTCAAGCTGGCGGGCGATGTACCCATCACCGTCTACCTGCCGCCCGCCCTCGCCGAGCATCCGCGCGTGGACCGCCCTGCGTACGCCACGCTGACGCTCTCCATCGACGGCTCGCCGTTCATCTTCGCCCATGAGATCGACGCCGGCGGCGAGCGGCCCGACATCGACCTGCTCCTGCTCGATCTGCGCGAGGGCGGCCTCGAGCAGGTGACGGTGACGGCTTACACGCCGCGCCTGCCCGACCTCGCTGCCGAGCGCGAGCGGCTTGGCCCGCTGACGCTAAGCGAACTGGCGCTGTTCGATCAGAATTTCTCCTCCCGCTGGATGCGCTTCGTGAGCGGCGACGACAGCGCCTACCGCCCGCTCGACGCGCAGACCATCGATGCGGTGCGCCGCGGGATGATGCACGAGATCGGCGGGGCGTACTTCACGACGCTCGACATGCTCGATGGAGAACTGATCGCCGCGCCCGCCTACCTGGGCATCGACCTGCTCACCGGCGAGCGGCATCTGCTCGCCTGGCTTGACCAGCCCACCGGCGACGTGATCGAGCTGCGCACCGGCTACCGACTCAACGTGCTCGACCGCCCCGGCGTGTGGATCGAGGAGGGGCCGAACGGCGAGCGCTTCTACCATTACGGTTTCTCGTACTACCGCCGCTGGGGGCAGATCCTGCCCGACCCGCTCATCCGGCTCGCCGACGACTTCTACACAGAGGGCAGCAACCACGTCAGCCGCTACATCAACGACTACCGCGCCGTGGCCGGTACGTTCCAGGGCGACCTGCGCCGCTTGCAGTGGTATCCCTCCGTGCTGGAGCAAATCGACCGCTGGAAGCCCAAAACCGCGCCGTTCGTGCGCCTGCCGGACTCCGGCACGGTGGATATCCGGCGCGAGCGCTTCGAGGAGGCGATAACGAGCGGCGCGGTCGTCGTGGACGAGGAGTCGGTTGAGGCATTCCTGCGCAGCACCAACGCCCGGCGCGGGCTGTTCAGTGATCGCCTCACCGAGCAGGAGGTGACGGAGGCGCTGCTCACCCCGTACCGGTCGGGGCGGCTGTTCAGCGACCTCGAAGCGGCGATCATCCTCGACGCGACCTACAATGGCGACAGGAGCAAGCCGCTGACGATCCGCATCAGCCGCCGGCTGAACCAGGGCTTTCTCGTGCCGCGCTACCGCGATAAGGAAGTGCTCATCTCACAGACGGAGGTCGCCAACGTGATCCTCGGCTACCCCGGCTCGCTGAACAGCCGCTGGGCGCACGAGATGGGCCACATTATCGACTTCCGCTCACCGCAGTACGCCTTTGAGGGCCGCCCGCCCGAAGGCAGCCGTTGCGAGCCCGCCAAATACTTGATCGAGTTCATGTGGTGGGTGCAGCGCTACCCCGGCGACGCGCCCGACTGGGACTGGATGCCGATCAACAGCGGGCTGACGCTCGCCCGCCTGCTCACCGAGGAATACCACAACAGCCGCTGCTGATGGGGTAATGAGTCCACAGATGAGGATGTATTAGAGGGGAGCCGCGACGTTCAGTCGCGGCGGATTCTTCTCTACACCCCCTCACCGCCCCGACACAACGAAGTTATCGAACGTCACCTCGGCTGAGGGCTTGCCCTGGAAGGTCGCCGCGCCGAGCGCCACGCGCCCCGATTCAAGCTCGCTGTCCTGAAGCGTGGCAAGCTGCGTGCCGTTGACGTACAGCGTCAGCGTATCGCCGATGCAGTCCGCGCGGATGTGGTTCGTCGCGTTCCCGATCCGGATCGCCCGGCTGGCCTCATACCCGATGCCCAGCGACACCGGCTGCCCGTCCACATACTTGGCGATGGTGTAGTAGCCGTCAAACGTGACCTCAAATACATAGAACCGGATCGGGTTGGAGCTTACACGGCACAGGACGGCGGCGCTCATCTCGGTGTCCGCCCCGCCGACGCGCGTCGCCTCCACCTCGATGCTAACATCCCGCGCCTCCACGCGCGGCGCATCGACGTGATACAGCAGGTTGTCGGCGTAGACGCGGATGTGGTAGACCCCACCCTCCTGCCCGAAGACCGCCTCAGCGGTCGCGCCGGTCGGCCAGCCGTTTTCGTTGTTCGAGAAGTCGTCGACAAACAGGATGCGCAGGTTCTCCGGGGTATCGGGGCGAAGCCCCACACCGACCGCCGCGTCGACCTGTGTCACGCGCACAAGCTGCTGCACCCGGGGCTCGGAGTACGGGGTAGCGGGGTAATAGACGACCAGCGTGTCCGGGTCGATCAGCTCCACTTCGAGCACGAAGGACGTGCCATCCTCCATCTCATAGCGGATGTGCCGGTCACCTACGACCTGGTAGCGCATGGCCTCAAGCTCGACCCCGCCCGCCTCCCGGTTCTCGACGAAGTAGAACCCATCGGCAGCGTAGATGTTGTAGACCTCGCCGTCGGTCTGCTTCCACGTACCGGGGATCAGGGCGGAGAGGCCCACTTCATCCGACGTAACCGGGGCCGCGATGTTCAGGCCGGGGCCGCTGCCCGGCTCGTGCGCCGCCTCGATCTCGTCAAACCAGGGGATCGCCCCGCACGCCGACAGCATCACACTCACCACGGCGATGCCCAGCCCCCACACGTATCGCCCGGCTGGCGACCGTATGCCTCCCATACTGTGCCTCCCCACCGTGACCAGAGGTTGTGTCCTGCTGATCATTATAGTCTGAACCGGGCAGCGGCGATAGTATCGGGTCAGCCGGGCATAGTTCTAGCGGACTATATCACTGTTCCGGGACGCTGCTATACACTGAGATCACTCTCTCTCTGTACAAACCTGAAACTTCGCCGGGGTATGGCTGGTGCATTTCTCGATACGCTGTAGAATTAGGCAGACTCTAACAATGAGGAACACAGCATGCGTCTGTCTTTTCTACAACCTGAAATCATCCCCGGCGACGCCGAGCATAACGTCCGTGCCGTGCAGCACCTGATCGACGAGGCTGAAGGTGATCTGCTGGTGCTGCCGGAGTATGTGCTTACCGGCCCTCCCACCCCCGGCATGGATGTTGCCGCGTGGGCGGCGTACGGGGCGAGCGTCCGTTCGGCGCTCAACGTGCCACCCGGCAAAGCTGTGCTGATCAACACCCTGGTCGAGCGCGGTGGCGAGGTGGTCAACTGCTGCGAGTTGCTGGACACCGGGCAGCAGCAGGCCAAGCTCTACCTGACCGACGCCGAGCGTGCCGCGGGCATCAGCGCCGGGCATGAGCAGCACGTGTTTAGCTTCGGCGAGCGGCAGTTCGCGGTCTGCATCTGCGAGCGGCTGATGGCCGACCGCCTCGCCCCGGCAGAGCAGATCGACTTTGCGCTGTGGATCAGCCACTTCGACCGCGCCGCGCTGCCCGACGCGCTGGCAAGCGCCCGCGAAGTATCCGAGGCGCGGGGAGTGCGGGTATTCATGAGCGCGCTCCTGACCGACGAGCACGTCGGTGTGAGCGCCTACGTCGATGGGAAGCTCCAGCTAGCCGTCCCCCGGCGGCGGAGCATTATGGAGGTCGTCATCGCCTGACGGAGATGGCTGCCATCGGCCCGGATGGCGCCTGTTCCGGCGCCGTCTGTGCTTTTTAGACCGGTGGGGCGCGGGCCGA
>DGDY01000093.1 GCA_002385675.1 Anaerolineales bacterium UBA3940
TACCGCCGTGTTTGGCAACAAGCAGGCGCGCATCTTCTTCTGGTACCTGCTGGTCCTGCTGGCGGCAATCCTGGGGCAGGACGTGCTGCTTGAACCGTTTGCCGGTGAGGCGTTCGGCCTGAGGCCCGCGCAGACGACGCGCATCACGTCGATCTGGGGGACGTGCGTGCTGGCAACGCTGCTGATTGCGAACTTCCTCCAGGCGCGGACCAGCAAGCGGACGGTGGTGCGGCTGGGGAACTGGGGCGCGCTCGTCGGCTTCGTCATCATTGCGGTGAGCGGGCTGCTCGCGTCGAGCGGCGTGTTCTACGCCGGCGTCGTGCTGCTGGGGCTGGGCACCGGCCTCTCGACCGTGTCCAACCTGTCGCTGATGCTGGACATGACCACCCCGGAGAACGTCGGGCTGTTTGTCGGCGCGTGGGGCGTGGCGAACGCGCTCTCGCGGCTGATCGGGCAGGTGCTCAGCGGCGTCGTGAAGGACACCATGACGCTGGCCTTTGGCGATGCCGTGGCGGCCTACGTGACGGTGTTTACGGTGGAAGCCGTCTTTCTGGCCGTGGCGCTGCTCATGTTCCGCAGTATCGATGTGGCAGCCTTCCACAAGGGTGTAGCTAAGGCCCAGTCGCTGACGGATACCGTCGCGCTGATGCACGAGGCCCAGAGCTAATACCTCCAACCATTAACCGGTCAAGTACAAGCGCCCGGCAGCCTGATGCCGGGCGTTTTGCGTTCCCGCCGGGTGGGTACCATCGCCCTAATGCCGGTGGTCTCAGAATCAGATAGCATCATAAGAAAAGCTCTTCGTCATGGAGTGAGTTTCCAAATGGAAAAGGGACGAGTGCCACAGATAATGGGTACGACAGGTCAGGTGTCAGCGCCTGCCAGAGTCGGGGAGGTTGCCCGTGCGGTGGCGGGTGTGTTGCCGCTGGCTGTGCTGCTCGTGCTCGCCGTGCCGTTCGTTGTGCCGTTTGCGCGGGGGCTGTACCCGGTATCGGCGGATGGCATCCTGCATCTGATCCGGCTGCTCGGGCTGGAGCACGCGGCGCAATACGGCGACCTTTGGCCGCGCTTCCTGCCGGGGCTGCATTATGGCTACGGCTCACCGATCTTCAACTATTGCGGCCCGATCTCCCTGTATCCGGCGCTGGTGCTGCGCCTGCTCGGGCTGGGCGCCATCGAGGCGCTGCTATGGACAACGGTGTTGTGGGGGCTGGTGGGGATGCTCGGCGCGTACCGCCTCGGCAAGTCGCTGGGCGGGGGCGGGACGGCTGTGGTGCTTGGCGTCGCGTGGCTGTACTCCTCGCAGCTTGCCTACTTCGGCAACCTCGCACAGTTCGCCGCGGCGTCCTTCCTGCCCTGGGTGCTGTGGTCGTTCCGCTCGCTGGCGCTGCACCGTCGTCGCCGCGATTTTGTGCTGGCGGTGGCCTTCCTCGCCGCGCCGGTGCTGACGCACAACATCACCGCGATGGTCACGGCGGGCGTGACGGTCGTGTACAGCGCAGTGCTGGTCTGGGCGAGCACGGATCGCCGCCGCACTGCGGCAGTGCTCAGCGCAGCATTCGCCGGGGCGCTGGGCGTGTCGATGTTTGTGTGGCTGCCTGCGCTCGCGGAGCGGGGCGCGGTTCAGCTTGAGCGGCTTGCCAGCTTCGACTATCGCAACTACTTTCTGAGCCTGCCGCATCTGCTGGGCTTCTCGCCGGGGGCGGGCGGCCTGCTGACCGTGCCCGATACGCTGCCCTGGCCTCAGCTTATATTGGCGGTGCTGGCGGTAGGGCTGGCGCTGCGCCCGCACGGCGAGCACCGGGCCCACGTCCCGCTGGTCGCCTTTGCCGCCGGGATAGCGGCGCTGCTGGTCTTTCTCATGCTGCCCGTTTCGTCGCGCGTGTGGGAGATCGTGCCGCTGATGGCCTATGTCGAGTTCCCGTCGCGGTTCCTCATCCCGGTGAGCCTGATGCTGGCGATCCTCTCGGCTCTGAGCGTGACGTGGGTCGCACAGCGCATCCAGCCCAACTGGGCGCAAGGGCTGTGCTACGCCGCCTGCTCAGTGGCGATCATTGCTCTCCATCTGCCGCTCATCGACCTTGACTATCACGACCCGCAGCCGCAGGCCAACACCGTGCTCGATGCGCACGCCATCGAGCGCGAGACAGGCTGGCTCAGCGGGACGAGCGCGGGCGAGTATCTGCCCACATGGGTGGCGGAGCGGCCACATTCGTGGCGTTTCACGGAGCGTTTTGAGCAAGCGAGCGTATTCCCCCGGCTGGAGCCGAACGAGGGCGTGACTGTTCTCGAAGAGACGTGGGGCCTGAAGGCTGGCGAGGTGCGCATCCGGGCGGCGGAGCCGGTCACGCTGGTGTTCGAGTGGTTCTACTTCCCCGGCTGGCAGGCGTGGGTGGATGGTGAGACGGCCAGCATAACCCCGGTGGGCATCGAGGGGATGATCGGCGTGGACGTGCCTGCAGGCGAGCACGAGGTCCGTGTGAGCTTCGGGCTGACCCCGCTCCGGCGCGCGGCGACGCTTGCGAGCGGGCTTGTGGCGGCGGTGCTGCTCGCGTTTGTGTGGCGGGTGAAGAACCTGTGGGGCGCTCCTCCGGAAGGCCAGCCCTGATCGCTCCTCGGCGTGCCTTCCGCCCCGGTATTGGTTACAATCCCCCTCTGTGATGCTCACCTGAGGAAGAGGATCGACCCCCATGAAGAATCTACTTGTCACCGGTGGCGCCGGGTTCATCGGTAGTAACTTCGTGCGCTACATGCTGAACCGGCATGCCGATATCAACGTCGTCGTCTACGACAAGCTGACCTATGCCGGAAACCTTGACAATCTGCTGCCCGTCTCCGAGGACAGCCGCTACAAGTTTGTGCGCGGCGACATCGCCGACCGCGAGGCGGTGGCTGCCGCGCTGGCCTCGAACGACATCGACACAGTGGTGAACTTCGCCGCCGAGTCGCACGTCGACCGCAGCATTCTCAACCCCGACGCCTTCATCCAGACGAACTCGCTGGGAACCTTCGTGCTGCTCGACGAGAGCCGCAAGCATGGCGTCGAGCGCTTCCTGCAAGTCAGCACGGATGAGGTGTACGGCTCCATCCCGGAGGGGTTCTTCAAGGAGGGCGACCCGCTGGAGCCGAACAGCCCCTACGCGGCGAGCAAGGCCAGCGGCGACCTCATGGCCCGTGCCTACTACGTGACGTATGGGCTGAACACCGTCGTTACGCGGGGCAGCAACACCTTCGGGCCGTACCAGTACCCGGAGAAGCTGCTGCCGCTCTTCATCTCCAACGCGCTGGACGACGAGCCGCTGCCGCTCTACGGGGATGGTCGCCAGGTGCGCGACTGGCTGTACGTGGAGGACCACTGCTCCGGCATCGAGACGGTGCTGCTCAAGGGCGAACCCGGCGAGGCCTACAACATCGGCGGGGAGAACGAGCGCCACAACATCGACGTGGTGCGGCAGATGCTCGCCATCCTCGGCAAGCCCGAGTCGCTCATCCGCCAGGTTGAAGACCGGCCCGGCCATGATCGCCGCTATGCGCTTGACACGACCAAGCTGCACAACCTCGGTTGGCAGCAGGCATACAGCTTCGAGGAGGCGCTTGAGGCGACGGTTGAATGGTATGTCAAGAACGAGTGGTGGTGGCGCAAGATCAAGAGCGGCGAGTTCCGCGAGTACTACGAGCGCCAGTACGGCAAGCGGCTGCGCGGGTAGCCGCGGCTTTCCGGTTTCCCTTCAGAAATGATATAGGGTGGTATGTTGAAAAAGCGTCTTGTAGAACTCCTGCTGCCTGTCCTTCTGCTATCGCTGATACTCGCCGCCTGCCGGGGCGGGCGTGGCGCTCCGGCGCAGGTCCCCGGCGACCAGCCAACGGCGGGGGCTGAAGCCGGTGCGCCCTCGGAGGAGCCCGGTACCCCGACCCCTGAGCCCCGGCAGGAAGTCGTGCTGTGCGCCGGGCCTCGCCCGGACAATCTGCTGACCGGCGGTGGCCCCGTCGCGCAGGCCGTTGCCCAACTGGCATTCGCCCGCCCGGTGATCTTCGGCGATGATTACGAGGCGGACGGCAGCGACCTGCTCACCGAACTGCCAAACGTAGAGGCGGGCACGCTGCGCCGCAACGACGACGGTACGCTGACCGTCACGCTGCGCTACCGAGACGACCTGGTGTGGTCGGATGGCGAGCCGTTCACGGTAGAAGATGCGTTGCTCGGCCTGCAACTGCCTGTTAACGATGTGCTCAGGCCAGCGATTGAGGTGCTTGATGCCGACGTGGTAGACGACCACACGGTCGAGGTGACTCTGTCGGAGGATGCCGAGTACCCATATGTGCCGCTCCAGCCGCCGCTACCGGTGCATGTGCTGGGCGAAACCATCGACCCCGCCGTGCTGGCTGATGCCGATGTTCTGAGCACGGTGCTTGGCCCCTACGTGCTCGCCGCCGACGAGGGCGACATGCTTCGCTTCGAGGCGAACCCGCAGCACCCCCGGGCGGATAGCCTCGTGCCCACCGTCACCGTGCTCTTCCTTGCCGATGCCGAGCAGATCGCGCGTGAGCTAGACGGCGGGGCGTGCGACGTTGCGCTGGGCGGGCTATCCGTCGAGGTGCTGCCGCAGCAGGTGACGCTCCATACATCGGCGGGGCAGATCCATGAAGAGTTGATCCTGAACACCTACACGGCGGACAGCGGTCGCCCGGCGTATTTTGCCGATGCGCGGGTGCGGCGTGCGCTGGCGCAGGGCATCAACCGGGCGGCGCTCGCCGAGGCGCTTGGCGGGGCGGGTGCGGCGGTGATGGATAGCTGGCTGCCGCCGGATCACTGGGCGCACCCCGGCGCTGACGGCCTGACACAGCACCCCTTCGACCCCGGGGCGGCTGCGGCTCTGCTCGATGAGGCGGGCTGGCGCGACCAGGACGGCGACGGCGTGCGCGAGTATCACGGCCCAGGCGGGCTTTACTCCTGCCTTCGCGGTGAGTGGACGGTGGAGCCGGGCACGCCGCTCGCGCCGGAACTCATCGTGCCAGCGGGCGATACGTTCCGCGAGCAGATAGCCGCCCGCATTGCGGATGACCTCGCACAGATCGGCGTGCGGGTGACGGTGCTGCCCACACCCGCCGACACGCTCTACAGCGCGGATGGGCCGCTCGTCCGGCGGGGGTTCGATATGGCGTTGCTGGCGAGCATCACGCGGCCCGATCCGGGCGGGGTGAGCCGCTGGGTCGGCGCTGAGGTCTTCCTGAACCCGCTGACGCGCGAGCCTGCCCATCGCTGGGACCTTGAGGAGCGCTGGCTGCGCGGGGAGCAGATGATCGAGCGGGTCGCCTACAGCAATATCCCCGGCCCCGACAACACCTACCTCGGTCAGAACTTTGCCGGGTGGTGCCATGAGGAGGCGGATTTTACGACCGTCCGCGCCAACCTGCTGACGCGGAACCAGGCGGAGCGTCAGGCGCTGTACGGGCAGCAGCAGGCGATCTTCACGCAGGAGATGCCCGTCGTGCCGCTGTTCGCCCGTCCGCGTCTGGCAGCCAGCCAGCCGGATGTGTGCGGCATCGCGTTCGGCCCGGTTGACCCGGTGACGTGGAATATCGCCGAGTGGACGTATGAGGAGGGCGGCTGCGGAGGGTAGGTACGCCTACCTCTCCCGCCTCAGCCGCTTTTGCAGCACCCACGACGGCTCATCAACGAGGTGCTCCTTGCCCGCCGGGTCGGTGTAGCTCCAGCGACCCGGGTCCTCGCGGAAGATGCGGTAGCCGAGGCGCTGGTAAAGGTCTAGCGCCTCGGCATTGTCTTTTGCAACAGCAATCGTTGCCCACCGGTAGCCCCGCTCGATCAGAAGCGCCTCGGCGGTCTCGATCAGCGCCGTACCGATGCCCTGCCGGCGCAGCGGCTTCATGACGTGCAGCGAGTACAGGTACGCTCGTGAGGCCCCGTTCACGTAGTTCGGGCTGCCGTGTGCAAGCTGCACGATCAGCCGCCCGACCGGGTAGTTGTTGAGTGCGGCGATCAGGATGAGGCGGTTGCCCGCCTGCTGCTCGGCAAACGCCTGCTCGAATCGCGTGCGAAGCTGCCAGAACTCGCCGCCCCACTCCAGCGCGGGGATGTCCTCGGCGGTCGCCAGCCGGATCACCACATCGGCGTTGAGCTGGAGTGTTGCGAGGACGGTCTGCTCGTCGACCAAAGCCTTCCTCACAGAGAACTCATGTTGCTACCGTGCGCAGTGGGGTGGCTGGCAGCCTCCGCCCGGCGCTTTATACACATCT
>DGDY01000102.1 GCA_002385675.1 Anaerolineales bacterium UBA3940
TCCTCGACGAGCGGGCGGCGCACGGCGACAAACACCGCGCGCAGCAGCAGCGCCGTGACGGGCAGCGCGATCAGCGCGGGCAGCCACCCGGCCAGCGCCGCGCCCACAGCGGCGATCAGGCAGACCACGTGCGCGGCGACCACCCAGGCCGCCATCTGTGGGGTCGCGCGGTTGTGCCGCTCATCGATGCGCAGCCGCACGTACAGGATGCTGATGACGTTATGCGCGGCGGTGAGCGCCCACAGCACCCAGGCCAGCGCGTCGATGCGGCCCGCCACACTGATGTACGCTGCCGGGGCGGCGAGCGCCAGCCCTACCACGCCGATCAACTCGGTGCTGAGCTGCCGGGGGCCGAGAAGCTGCGTAAGCGCCGCCGTCAACAGCAGCACGGCGACGGCGGGCAGCGCCAGCCACATCACCGGCCAGCGCCCCAGCGACAGCAGTCCCAGGCCCGCCAGCCCGGCGGCGGCCAGCAGCGCCAGCGACCAGAACCGCGCGGCGGGAAGCTGCGAGCGCCGCCCGCGCCCCCGCGTGATGCGCAGCCACAGCGTCACCGGCTGGCGGCTCAGAAAGACGCCCATCACCGCCAGCAGGCACAGCAGCCCGCCGAGCGCCGCACCCGGCGTGGCACTTGTGGCGGCTGCCACGCCCGCCCCGATGATGAACGGCACCAGCGTTAGCGACCACGAACCGTGTTCAGAGGGGATAATCAGCTTGTATTTGCTCAAAACGGCAGTTGCCATCGTCTCACACTCGCTATATCAGTCGTTATCCCGAACCGGCTAGGCGGTTACGATGACCTTCGTGCCCTCCAGCCGGTTGCGCGTCTGGTAGTAGAGCCGGTCGAGCGGCGCTACGGGCGTTGTCCAGCGCCAGACCCAGCGCGCGCCCTCAGGTGTCAGGTTCACACAGCCGCTGGAGCGCGGGCGACCGTAGTCGTTGTGCCAGTACGTGCCGTGTATCGCTACCCAGTTGGGCGCGAAGTAGCACACGAAGGGCACTCCGGGCAGGTTGTAGAAGTCCGGGTCGTCGGATGCGGTGCTCGCCACCATACGCTCGCTGATGCGCTTGTCCCACACGTAGTGGACGCCCTCCGGCGTCGGGCGGTGGGCAACGCCCGTCGAGACGTAGGACGCCCACACCGGCTCGCCGTACTCGTAGGCGATCAGCGTCTGCTCGCTCAGGCTCAGCCGGAGCACCTTCTCCTCAGGCGGCACATCCGGCGAGAGCGGCGTAAGCTCCTCTTCCGGGATGAGCCGCAGGTGCGTGGCCCGCGCGTAGATCGTCTGGTACATCTCGCGGATGCGGTACCATGAGCGCCCATCGGTGCCGGTGACCAGCTCCTCGACGCGGAACACGCCGCCGTAGTAGATGCGCCCCGCTTCAGCTTCGGGGTCGAAGGGGTCCGGCTTCTTGTACACGTCCGAGTAGGGCACAATGAGCTGCGCCCAGCGCCCCTCGCCGAGGTCCGCCTGCGGCTTTTGCGGCAGGGGGAAGCGCACCGGCTGCACGAAGGCGGCGTACAGGTAGCCCCGGTTCGTTTCCAGCCACAGATCGCTGTTCCAGAAGACCTGCTCGCCGCGCACGACGCGCCGCACGCGCACCACCTCGTCGCGCAGAAGTTCGGCCACGACCGGAGCGTCGGTGTGGGGCTCGGCGCGGGCGTTCTGATACGCCTGCGCGATGCGCGCCAGCGGCTCGCCGTTCCACCGCTCGGGGAACTGCAGGCTCGTCTCGGCGCGCGCCGGGAGCAGGCCGGTTCGTGCCGCCGCCGCGCTCAACCCTACCAGCCCGATCGTTTTTAAAACTGCTCGCCTTGAAACCATATTCACCTGATTAAGAACTCGAAGAGTGCGGGTCAAACTGCCGTTCAGCGGGCGAGTATACCACACCGCCGGGCGACCCGGCACGCTTCGATTCTAGAGTAGGCGAATCTGCGGGGATCTGCCTTGATCTAGGTCAAGTTTTGGAGATATTCAGACCGGGGACTGCGCCAATCACACGTTGACTCGCCCGTAGACCGGGATGGCCGCGCCGTGGATCGCGCGTGAGGCGTCCGACGACAGGAACAGCAGCACGTCGGCCAGCGCCTCCGGCGAAACCCACTTCTCGTGGTCGCTGCGCGGCATCATCTCACGGTTGGCCTCGGTGTCGATGGTGGAGGGCAGCACGCAGTTGACATTGATGCCGTCATCCTTAAGCTCGGCGGAGAGCGCCTCGGTGATTCGGATCACCGCTGCTTTGGAGGCGGCGTAGGCGCTGTTACCGGCGCGCGCTTTCAGCCCGGTGCTCGCCGCGACGCTTACGATCTTACCGCTGCCCTGCGCGGACATGTGCGGGGCGACTGCGCCGGACATCAGGAACATCGACTTGGCGTTGAGGTTCATCAGGAAGTCGAACGTCTCCGGTTTGGTTTCGTGGACCGGCGTGCCGCCACGCCAGCCGCCGGCGATGTTGAGCAGCACGTCCACCCGCCCGAAGTCCTGCAGGACAAGGTCGACGAGCTGGCGTACCGACTCGCTGCGGGTCACGTCGGTGTTGCCGAAGAGCCGCGCGCCGTACTGGTCGCGCAGATAGCCGCAGGCCTCCAGCAGCGCGTCGGGCTTGATGTCCACCAACGCCAGCCGTGCGCCCGCCTCGGCGAAGCGCCGGGCGACCGTGGAACCGAGCGCCCCTGCCGCCCCGGTGATAATCGTGACCTTGCCCTGCACGTCCATTGTGCGAATCTCCTCTCACGCCCGGCGCGGCAGCGCCTCGATCTGCTCAATCAGAGCGAAGTCCCGGTCCGTAATGCCCTTCTCGGAGTGCGTCATGAGGCTGATGCGCAGGTGCTTATAGCCGTGGATGAACAGGTCGGGGTGGTGGTCGGCGCTTTCAGCAAGATGGCCGACGGCGCTGGCGTAGAGCATCGCCTGCGCGAAGTTGTTGAACGTTAGCTCGCGGTGAAGCTGGCCGTCCTCGCCGAGCGCCCAGCCGGGGTAGCTCCTCAGTCTCTCTTCGATCTCCGCCCGCTCGTAGACCTTTGCCATTCGTCGCCCCCTTTGCCCGCCGGTTCGTTGCGTCAGGCTGATTATAGCGAAGGGCGGGGGTGATTCTCCCGCCCTTCGGAAAGGGTAATGCCATGCTGGGTCATAGCGGCGGCAGGCCATCCGTTAGTTCAGGGTGGCGCTCGTAGTACTCCTCGCGCAGGAGGTCCATCACGAGGCTGTCGTACAGCGCCCCCTTGCGGAAGACCGCTTCGCGCCCCCGCGCGCTGATCCGGAAGCCCGACTTCTGGGCGACCTTGACGGCGGCAGGGTTCCCGCTGTTCGTCCACAGCCGCACGACGCGCAGGCCCAGTTCCTCGAACAGGAACTTCAGCAGCGTCTCAACCGAGTCGTGGGCAGCACCCGTGCCCCAGTAGTCCTGATGGATGGTGATGCCAATAGAGGCGGACCAGCGCGGCACGAGGTCCGAGTAGCCGATGTGCCCGATGCACGCGCCGTTCTCCTTCCACTCGATGGCGAACCGCCCATCTCTGCGGTCCAGCGAGAAGTCGCGCTCGTGGCGGCGCATATACATGCCGAGTGTGTAGTCCGGCGGCAGTGTCTTGGGCCACGCCTGCGTTTCGAGGTTGTTGCGCAGCGCCTGGAAGATAGGCACATCCTCGTCGCGCTCTTCCCGGAGAATCACCAGCTTACCTTCCAGCGGCATTGTCGCCTCCTTCCCACTCGTGCCGCAGCACGTCGAGCATCACCCAGTCAAACGGCTGGCCGCCGCGCAGCCCGATGCGCCGGATCGCGCCATTCTCTGTAAAACCGAGCCGCCGGGCGAAGTCGCGTGCAGGCTGGTTCCAGCTTGCGCACCCGCCCGCTGCCGCGCGGGCCGGCAGGGTATCGAAGACGTACTGCACGAGCAGGCGCGCGCTCTCCGTTCCATAGCCCTGCCGCCAGTGCTGCGGGTCGATGACGACGTGGACGTGCGGGGCGAGTGGGTCCCAGTGCCAGTCTGCGCCGCCGTGGCCGAGCAGCGTCCCGTCGCTGCGGGACACAATCGCCACGTTAAGCGATCGCTCGTCGCTGCCCAGCTTGCCGATCACATCCTGCACTTGCTTGAGCGACAGGGGTGCCTCGTCCGGAAAACCATTAGGCAGGTAGCGGCGACCGGCCAATGCGGGGTGGTTGAGAAGGGCGTGCAGCGCCGGTGCGTCGTCGGCCTCGAACGCCCGCAGCACAACGCGCTGCCCCTCAAACAGGTTCAATAATTCCATTCGTGGCTCCTCCGTCCAGTTGGTGAGGATTGGCACAGGTAGGATAGCACAGGATGCCGCGCGGGCGGAATGGTTGGTCACACGTGGAGCGACAGCGCCGCAAGTTCGATGCCCGGCGCGCCCTCAAACTGCGCGGCGATCTCGCGGAGGGTTTGCCCGGTGACAGGGTGGCGATAGCCCGGCGCGAGGTCGGCGAGGGGCAGGGCGATGTGCGCGCGGGTGAGGATTTCCGGGTCAGGGAGGTAAAGGCCCGTCTCCTCGTCCTCCAGCACGGTGTCGCCGTAAAGCGCGAGGTCGAGGTCAATCGGGCGCGGCGCGTAGCGGTCCGCCGTGCGTATCCGACCCATGCTGTTCTCGATGGCGCGCAGCACGCGGAAGCGGAACAGATCCGGCGGGACGTCGCCCGGCACCTCGACCAGCACGGCGGCGTTGAGGGACTCCGGCTGGGCCAGCCGCCTGTCTCTTATACACATCTCCGAGCCCCCCAGACGAAGG
>DGDY01000142.1:0-12048 GCA_002385675.1 Anaerolineales bacterium UBA3940
AGCGTCACAAGAGCATTAAGAACAACCGCGCCAACCTACAGTCAGCTACGGCTTGCACACGAGCAGCAGACCCTCGTAGTCTACCAGCCTCCGCCGTGTACAGCCATGCATCAGCATCGAGTACCCCTGCTCGTTGTTTGTGCTCCAGATCATGATCACGCCGCCATCGCGCCGTGCCCGGCAGCACTTCATCCACAAGCGCTCCCGCACCATTGCGGAAATCTTGCCGACAAATGTGCCAGGGTGCGGCTCGATGAGCCAGCGCGTCAGTTCACCCCGAAGCGTGGGCGGCACCGATTCGAGAATGATCACAACCATGTCAGACCTCGCCTTCCAACGCTTCCCAGAGCGTACCGGGCGGCGCATGCTCACTGTCGGCGTCCGTAAACTTGTCATACGGAGCTTCTTTCAGATCGAGCAACCGGTCGATGTCCGGCAGGATGCGCTCCAGCAGCTTCTCTTCCCGGAACCGCTCACGACAGGCCTGACGCACCCGGGCTTCGAGATCCCGTTTCGATTTGGCTACTGTCTCGAACGCAACCGGTATGGTGATATCGATCTTGTACAGGTCGGCGATGTCATAGACAAACGAGAACTGCCGCCCCGTGTGGATAAAACCGAGGCCGGGGCTGTACCCGCCTGACACGATGGCCGCATGACACAGGCCGTTTAGTAGCGCATTAGCAGCCGAGAGCGCCCGGTTGATAGGGTCCGCCCGCTCCCACTTGCTGCGGTCGTACCGCCGACCATCCCACTTTACCCCGTAGGTACGGCTGGCTCGAGCGTACGCCGTACGAACGCGCACGCCTTCCTTACCCCGGATTTGCGGCAGGGTTAACCCCCGGTCCAGCTCACCGCCGAAGCGAGCGTGGTACATGTTCAGTACAACCTGTTCACGCAGCTCTGGATGGCTAACCAGATAGGCCTGGTGCAGCAACCGATACGCTTTTCGGGTTTCGCCGCTGCCATGCGCGTAGCAGCGCATGCCATCCTCACCAACCCAGACTACGCTGCAGCCGTTATCGGCCAGCGCACGGACGGCAGCGTGGGTGATGGAGGTACCCGGGCCAAGCATCAGCACCGACAGATTGGCGATAGGCACCATCGTGCGCCCCATGTCGGTTGTCGCTTCGATGGCGAGATCGCTCTGGTTGATGATGGCATGCTCCAGGTACAGGTAGCTGAGGCTGTCGCGCAGCTTGGGCAGTTCATGGAGATCGCGCATCAAGCACTCCCTCCGGGACGGGCGCTACCGAGAGCAGGCCCATCCCCATGCTCTTGCCAGACCCGATGCCGCTACAGATGGTATCCACAAGGCGTTCCGGGTCGGTCACGTACAGCAGGCCGTCGAACTGCACCGTGTAGATGCTCGCCATGTGGCCGCTTGCGGTCCGGTGACGGTTGAAGCCCATATCGCTGATCCGTACATCCTCCCGCCTGACACGGAACCCGCCCTGCTCACCTTTGCGCTCCAGCCACTTCATCTGCTCTTCTTCGGTGAGCAGCCCCAGCCGCCTGCCATCCCGCTTGACGGTCGGGTTGGCGACGAGGCGGAAGATCAGCGGCTGGCCCTCGGCCAGCGCCAGCTCGACCCGCTTGACCACCGGAGCGCTCAGGAAGTAGCCGGCAGGACGGTCGGCCAGCACCGACCAGTCCGGTGGGGACAGTGACTGCACCAGCAGTCGGATCGCCGGTGCGCCGTAGGCGTCACGCACATCCTCCCGCCGGAACAGCACGCGCTCCCCGGTGGGCAACTCCGCCGGGAAGGCGGACATGACCGTGCGATGCGTCTCGTAAAGCGTCCGGTGGTCCTGCCGGACACTGCGCGACCGGGCGTTCAGGCTCATCTGTGATAGATACATCTATCCCTCCTTGTCCGGCAGCGGCATTGCGATGTACTCTATTGAAACCCGGCGCTGCGCAAACTTGCGCTCGGCGAAGGAGAGGGGCACGTCGGTTCGCACGATGTAGCCTGCAGGGTCGTCATAGAAGACCGGCAACTGCGCCGGGGCCTTAGAGCGGTCCGGGTCGCCCAGCCAGGGGTACGCCCCCAGCGCGTCGAACAGCCCGTACCCGTCCCACAGACCATCCGGCAGCCAGACGGGCTCCCCCGGCACAAACGCCTTGCGCCCCAGGTACAGCGTCCAGACCGGGTCGCGCAGCGCGGCGTAAAGCTCGGCGAGCAGGCCGCTGTCACCCTCCAGCCCAACGAGGAACTTCGCATCGGCCAGATAGTAGCGGTTGGATACAACCGTTCGGCTCTCGGATTTGCCGCTCACCAGGTAGAAGCTGTCACTGCTAGCCGTGTGGTAGTCGTGCTCCACCCGGCCCGGCTGGTCGACACGCACGCCCATGCGGAGGGATGCGAGATCGTCAACCGGCTCCGTACGAGGGCGGCCCAGCGCCGCACATAGCAGCCCAATCACACCGCTCTTGGATGGCTCGCGGCCAGTATCACGTCTGTCGAAGCGGCTCTGCGTGCCCCAGGACTGCATGGGGCCGCTCAACCGCAGCAGAAGCGTCCCGCTCATGAGAGAGACTCTTCCGCCCGGGGCAGCGCGTCAAGCGTGGAAGCCACCCAGGTTTCCACGTTGTCGACCGTGTACGCCGCCAGGTAGTCGAGCGGCAGGTCAGGCTCGATCGCCAGCACTGTGACGTGCTGCTGGTCGCTGCCGTAAACCTGCTGCAGCCGCGCCCAGTACTCATCAAGGCGGCCCACTGACTCAGCGATGAGGCCGCGCTGGTAGCCGGGATAAACCGGTTTTTCGAAGGCGTTGGCAAGCGACCAGCACATCCCGTCTGCACGTACGACGGCCATGAGAAAGCTGGGCGGGTTGTGCGCGGCAAACGTATTCTGCTTGCCGGTCGGGATGGCCCGCACGGCTGCCCGCAGGAAGCCCGCTACCGTCCGCCGCGCCATCTCGACGTTCCCATTCAGGTTCTGGACAAGCTGGTCCCAGTCGATGCGGGCGTAGCGGTAGAAGGTTGCGCTGTTAAAGCCCGTCATGCCCATGTGCGCCGAGCCGGTTTCACCATCCTGCTGCAAGTCGTCTACGGCGGTAAAGAAGTCCATCTCCATCGACACCTGATGCGTGGAAATGGCATGGGCCACCTGGCAAGCCGCGTCGATGTTGAAGTCCGGATGCTCGGCCAGCATGCGCCCGAACATCGCGATATCCGGCGCGCTGGCCCTACCGCGAATCGCCTTGACGTAGTCCTTGACCAGCTTGTCGAGCAGCCTGGTATCCGGCTTCTCCTGCACCAGCCCCGCGTAGATGTCCTCCCACTGGCCCAGCGTGCGAGCAACCAGATCGCTCACTTCCTGGTCGCTCAGGTAGAGCAGCACGCTCGTGTGCAGGTTATCACCCTCAACCTTATTGCCAATCGCCTCGGCCAGAGCGACGGCGACCAACTGCGCGTCCTCCGGCGATACGCCCGCCTGCTCCAGTGCCGGCTGGAAGCGCTCGGTAACGAGCAGCCGCGTCCGCACCGCCGGGGGGACCCCGGTGCTCTCCGCGAAGATAGGCTCGCGGCGGATAGCCCGCTTGAAGGCCTGCGAGGAGATGCGCGCCCGGCGCACCCCGCCAAAGGTGCAGTCTTTGGGGTTGTTCGTGTCGTCCCGGTTGAGGTTTGACGGCGCAAAGTTCTGAATGATGTGCAGCTCAATGTTCATCGTTTGGTGTCCTTTCTGTCTTAAGCCTACTCAGTCTCTAACGTTGATGCCTGCGGCTCGCGCCAGAAGCTCTTCGCCCAGCGGCGGCGCACATCGGCCCGCCATTCTGGATGGTTCCAGGCGCGGCAGTCCCAAAACAGTTGGTTCCAGTTGACCGGGATCTCCTCGCTCTTGAGCCGGGCGACGGCCTGGCGCAGATGCACGTGCAGGTCGTCGGGGTGTGCCGCCAGCAGGGCCGTAAAGCGACGCTCCAGCCCGGCCTTATTCTCCGGCGTGCGGAGTGCGGCGTAGTGATCGCCCATATTGCCGCTTGTCGTGTTGGCAGGGTGCAGCCCGAAGAGCGACGCGATCAGGTAGAGCGTGCTCTCCTCCCAGCGCGAAGGCCGTTCCGATAGAAAGGGCACGACAAAGCGCAGCATCTCGGGCGCGTGGCCTGGTGGCTGCCCCAGCCCACGACGCAGCGCGGCCAGCGCGCCCCGGTCTTTGGCGAGCGTCCCGGTGAGATAGCTGATAAACGGGTGTATTTCTGTCATTGGCTATGCCTCCTGTCCAGACTTGAATAGTTTTTTCAGGCCCGCGTTAAGCTGCTGCCTGCCCACCACTGCCGCTTTCAGCGCCCGAGCATCGGTACCGGCCAGCGTTTCAGCCCGCTGGAACGTCGCTTCTGCAATCTGCTTGAGGACGCCCATCCACCAGTCGAGGACCGCGTCAGGGTCATGTGGGAGGGCACTTACGAATTCCCAGAAGAAGGGCTCCAGACTGCCCCAGTACTCTCGCATCACGCCCCAGTGTTCAACGAGATTCCGCACGTCACCCCGGTCGGGGCTACGTCCGCCCTGCTGGTCCGCAGAAGTCGAGAGCACAAGCTCGGCCAGCCGGGAGACTGCGCCCCGCGTGGTGCGGGCAACGTCTTCCGTTTTGTTCATGGCGAGCTGCAAGTCGGTGAAGAGGTTTTCGTCGGCCAGGTAGACGGTGGGCAGCGGCATATGTTCCTCAAGCTCAAAACTGATTGCGCCCCCTCCATCCTTTGTCTTCGCGCCAACTGCGTGAAGAGTAGGACGTGGCAGATCATCCAGAACACCGTCGTAGTCCACTTCCAGCAGCCGACGCAACCACGACAGACACCGGGGCACTCTATCCTGACTGCGACTGTCGGGCTGCAAGAGCGTACTGCTGTCGCGCCAGAGCGCCCGCTCGCTATTTGGCACTCTAGACGAGTAGCCCGCCTTTTTTTGAGCACGGTAATGTACCATCGGGTCAAGCACATGTGATGCCAGCTTTGGCAAGCCTTTCTCCTGACTGCACTCGCGGACCAGGTGTCCATCGGCCGGCGGTTCCAGCCACATGCTAAGCGACTGCCAGGAGAGATAGTCAAGATAGCCTAGTGGCTCCACCTCACCCTTCAGTTCTCTTCTCCCAACACGGTATGGATCCTCCATCTCCCACGAGGGGCGGTCATCGGCAGTGCTGTGCATGGTGCTAGGGTCCGGGTAGGCGGGAAGATTCAGCATCAAAGTCTCGAAAAATGTTCGACCTGAGAGGTAATAGAGCATCCGGTTAAGGCAGGGAGCCGCCACCAGATAGCTCGCCGAGCCTTTAGTTCTACCACCCGCCCTGAAGCACTGAGCAGCAAGCACTATCCGAGCGGCCTCAGCAGCATGCACTCCCCGAAAATCGGAGTTAGTTTCATGGCTGAACAACGTAGGGCCGCCGTCCTTCCCCACAACTGCGTGTATGAGTTCCGCCCTAGAAGCACTTTGTGGCTTCATCTGATAGAAACGCCTCTCCTCGTCATCGCCGAATAACTCGAATCGATGTCGCCATTCGTCAAGGTAGGCGTTGAGCAAGTGTTCATCCCACTGCCCTTGCTGCCACAGGTGGAACCACTCCTGCTCGTCATGCGGGCCAAACACGCGATGCAGAATGCAGAGCAGCAGACGCAACACAGGTATGACGATCATAGGAGAGGATGTGGCCAAGCCCCGCAGCTCGTGCGCACGCAGCAGGACATCCCGCAGGCCCAGCTCGACGGGCCTGCCGTCCTGATCCGTGCATGGAATCCAGGGCTCGACAATCAGGTTAAAGGATGGGGTCATGAGTCTTCCTCCGTAACTTGTAGACCAAGCTCCCTGGTCAGAACCAGCGTATAAGGCGTGCCCTCAACCGGGCAGCGCCCCTCCCGAAATTCAGCGATACGGTGATGTTGCAGCTCCGTCTCTCGCCATGCTGCGGGCAGTTGGTGAGTGGGGGCATCGACGAGGGCCGGTACCAGCCGCCGATCCTGCACGGTGATGACACATTGCAAGATCTGCTGTATCTCTTCGCGGTCCGGCGCTGAACCGAAGTCAACCCATTGCCAGCCATCCGGGTCGAGCGCCGGACCGTTCGGAGTGTGGTGAAGGCAGATGACGGAAACGCCGGGGTCGATCAGCCGTGTGAGCGCCCGGAACCGCTCGTGTGTGCTGGGGTCATCCTCGGACAGAGCCGGGTTGGGTTGGGTCAGGAGTCCTTCTGCATCGGGCGGGTAAATCTCGCGGATCTGCGCTTCGATAGCGTCGGCGACCTCCGTTGCCTGCATCTCGGCAAATGCCTGATCGAGTTCGTCCTGCATGGGCAGGGAGCGCCACGCTTCACTGTACACACCCTCGATGAGGTCAATGGTGTCGTCTGGAAGCACAATCCTGTCTCTATCCTGCAGGTGAAGCCACGTCGCAAGAAGTGGGAACCGACCGTATATGTATTCATCCCCACGCCCGAAATGAGGGACGCCGCGTGCGTCGAACTCGGGCTGCCGTAGATACACGTATGGCACGGCGACGTGTAAGGGGCGCACTCGATCGTGCCGGTGCAGCCGCCCGACTCGCTGGATGAGCATGTCGATGGGCGGTATGTCGGTAATCATCAAGTCAAAGTCGAGGTCTAGGCTCTGCTCGACAACCTGCGTGGCGACGAGCACGGCGCGTTCGGGACGCCGCCCTGCCTTGCCGAACCGTTCCAGCACCTCGCGCTCGATATCCTGCCGCCAGACAGGCGGGAATCGAGAATGGAAGAGCAGAAGATCGTCCTCGTCGATCACATCTTTAAGCAGGCAGTAGACCTGCTGCGCACGCTTGACCGTATTGCACAGAACGACGATGCAGCCGCCCATGTCATAGTGCCGGAGCACCAGTGCAACCAGATCTGCGTCATCGCGTCCCAGCCACTCCAGATGCACACTGCGAGACGGCAGATCGTCCACGGCCAGCCGTGTTGTGATAACCGTTGAGCGACTGGCAAGCGTCAGCCGGGGGTAGTCTGTCGAAGGCTCGACCGCCGTTTCCAGCTGTCCGGTGTATGCGCTAACCAGCCGGCGCCGAACGCTCTCTGGCAAAGTGGCAGACAGAATAATGACGGATGACCCCAAGGCACCCAGCCACTGCAGAAGCCGTTCGAACAGCGTGCTCATGTAGGTATCGTAGGCATGGACTTCGTCGAAGATCACGACCTTCTGGCCGAGGCCAAACAGCCGCACGAAGAAGTGGCGGGTCAGCAGCACGCCAAGCAGCGCCTGGTCCACCGTGCCGACGGCAAACGGGACGAGCAGTCCGCGCTTCTTCGGCATGAACCAGCGCAACACGTGGGCTGTATCGTCATCTTCGAGATTTGCAGGCCGCTGTTCATCGGGTCGTATGCGCCACTGAGCCTGAGAGTGCAGCAGCCGGGGTGCAACCACCAAATCAGGGTAGCGCGTCCGCAGGAAGTCGCACGTGCGGTCATACATCTGGTTGCTCGTGGCCTGCGTCGGCATGGCGATATAGATGCCCTGCCCCCGGCCCATCTGCGTCCACCGATCGGCCAGGTAGAAAGCGACCTCTGTCTTGCCGGTGCCGGTTGGGGCCTCGACAATGGCGAGCAGGGGCGGTTCGCTGCGCTCGGTGAAGTCGATCACCTGCTGCTGCAGTGCATTGGGCCGGAAATCAGCGAACATCTCGGTGAACGAGAGCAGGTCACCACTGCTCTGCCACTCGGCCCAGCCGGTTGTCCGCACGGCCATTTCGGCCTGTCGTCGGGAGAGCGCCGCATAGTCGGCCAGTGGCATCAGCTCGCCGTGGAATGGAAAGAATTCCTCCATCGAACCAATCCAGTCCACCACGGAAGTCAAGCCCGACAGCACAGTGAGGAAAGCATTCAGTTTTCCTTGGTCCTCCGGTGAGAAGGTGACGCGGACATCGATGGGAGCGTCGAGCGTTTCTGCCAGCCCAGCAAATAGCTGTTCTCGTGCTTGCTGCCAGGCCTCATCACCACGGTTACGTCCGATGAGGCGCTGGGTTTCTTGTGGCAGCGGCCAGCTTCCGTGATGGCCGGCCACTGCCCGCGCGATTTGCTGAGCAGCCGGCACATCGAGCGCAGTTGACGTATGGAGGAGCCCGTGCCGGCGGTGACCAAGGGCGTCGAACGTCGCCCAGCCATGCGGTATCGTCATATCGACATGGCGTGACACTGCCATCCCGGCGGCGCTCAGAACGGGCTGTGCTGGCTTGTATTTGCCCTGGAAGACTGGATAGGCCTTTCCGATGTCATGCAGCCCGATCCAGAAGGCCAGCAGCCTGGCAGTCGTTTCATCACCCTGCCCAAGTGACTCACGGAACCACCGGCGCATCCCGTCCCCGAGAGCCAGATCCCACATCGCCAGGGCGACCTGAGAAACGTCGATCAGATGGTAGATCAGCAGATGGATGCGGCCATCTTTGGCGGTTTTGGCCCAGAGAGAAGACAGGTACGGTGACATCGTCGCTACTCCTGATACAGGCGGGCGGCCCGGCTCATCTCGTGTGCGATCTGTGCTCGCAGCCAATCCGGAGCAAGCACTTCACAGTCTGCTCCCCAGCCGCGAATCCAGGGGATGAGCTCCTTGACGCCGGCCACCCGGACCAGCCAGTCCGCGCCTCCATCTGGCAGTTCCTCAAGGCGTTGGGAAGGATGCCACAGTGTCTCACGAACTCGCCGGGCGACAGACGGATCGCGAAAACGTAGATGAACGTCGGTCAGCTCCTCACCGTACCAGATCCCCCAGGCATGCTGTACCAGCTCGTCTACATTGAGGTCGGCGGGACGCTGGAACGTCTGCGTGGTGAGAGTCGCACGGACAATTCGCTCGACCTTGAACGTACGCAGCGCGTGGTGCGTCAGGCTGTAGCCGAGTACGTAGACTCCCTCGCTCAGCACTGCGGGTTCGAAGAGGTAAGGCTGGATTTCGTACTGCGCGGGGCGTTCGGCCTGGAACTTCTGATACACAAACCGGACGGTGACCTGTTCCAACCAGCCCTGCACGAGCACTTCCCAGACGCGCGCGCGGTTCTGGTCGAGGGGGCGTTCACTACGAAGTCGGGTGAGCGAATCAATGAGGTCGGATGTCACCGGGTCGCGCAGCGCCAGGGCCAGCTTCTCCAGAGCGGTCAGCATGATAGGCGGTATGTGCGTCATCCGGCGGATCATGATGCGCAGGGCGAGGTGGAGCATTAGCGATTCCCCGGCGCTCAGGCGTACGTTGGTCAGGTAGGTTGCCCGGTCAATACTGTATCGATCACCGTCCTGGTAAATGGGGACGGTTTCCATCAAGTCCCGAAGATCACGCCAGACGGTCGTTCGGTGTATATTGAGTTGTTTGGCAAGCTCCTCTGTGGTTAGGCCACGTGGCGCGGCGAGTAACAGTTCCTCAAGTCGTTGAAGTCGCTGGGCGCGAACAAGGGCTCGGCTCATATCGTTTGTCCTTTATAGTCTGGTTGGGGTCAGTATAGGATAAAGTGGTTGCAGGTACTGCAACATAGAATCGAGGATGCAATTATCGTATCACACTTCGCAACTCGGTCAACTCGGTATACTATCAAAGGCATTACTAATTATGTTGAGGAGTGGGGAGCTTCCGCGAGAAGAGAGGCATCTGTGCAACATCGCACAGGAAGTAGAAAGCGCGGAAGTAATGGCAAAAGCTGCGAGAACAACTTGCTACACCGAGGTCAAACGACGGGGAGGAAACGCGGCTTAGGAGACGTTATGCCCGCTAGAAGAGCAGAATCATAGCCCCACCAGACCATCGTATTGTCCGGTTGGTCACAGGTTCGAATCCTGTCGGGCCCACAAACAAGCCCTGAAATGGGCTTTTGTTGTCCCGCCCCACAGCCACCTTCACTTCAATTGCTACCGTTCTCAACTCGCTCCAGCAGCGCAGGCAGGTCGACGAGGAGCGCATTCCCCGCGAGGCCCTGTCGCCCTTCGCTGCCGGGGGCAATGTTGCCAGCGCTCGACGTGATTGCCCCGTAGCGCCCGTCAGGAGTGATGGCTCTGGACCAACTCGGCCCATCTGGCAGTTGTACGCCCCAGCCCCGGCTGATGAGCACCGTGTGCCCCACCTCCCGATCGCGCACGTACACTTCAGGACAGTTACCCTGCGCGTAGTGCTGGCAGGTGATCGGACCCTCCGGTGTCAGGTTCCCGGCAAAGGAGTGAAAGAGCACATAGCGCCCGTCCGCAGATACGTAGCCCCCACCGCTGATCGCGTCGCCGGGCTCATCCTCATCACTCACGCTGATCATCTCCATCGTCCCCGCTTCCCGGTCAAACAGGTAGACATGCCAACAGGCCGGGAGCTCATCACCCGTATAGTTGATGCAGGATGGCACATCGCGCTCGACAAGACGAGGGGCGCCCGACTGGAACACGACGTAGCGGCCGTTAGCCGAGAGGTCGACATGCGCGCTGCCTCCCTCGTGACCTGGCTGAACGCTGCTCTCGCCCTCGTCCTCAGGGTCACTCACCGGTTGGCTGATCCACTCTACATCACCGTCTTGCCGGTCAAACACATACATCTCACCATCTTCGATGAATGCCACGACGCGCCCATCGGCGGAGATATCTGCGGCGAGGGCTGCAGGGCTGATCTGGCTGATAGTGCCCGTCACGCGGTCGAGGAGCAGCGTGCCGCTATGCAGGTTCCCGCTTGCGGTGAAGACGGCATAGCGCCCATCTGCCGAGAGCGCAACGGATGGATAGATGCGGCTTACACCGCCCATCGGCTCGCCGACAGCCGTGCGAGAGATAGTGCCAGTCAGCATATCGTAGAAGAACAGCGATCCGCACTCCTGCTCCGAGTCTGTCGGACAATCGGCACTGACATCGTCGCCTGTCAGATCGGTCGCCGAGGACCAGAACGCCGCTGTGCTGCCATCGGCAGAGAGTGCAATGCCGCCCCCCGGCGATCCCTCGACATGGCCGTCCTGCCCGACGTTGAGGGTCGTTTCCGTCTCGCCGTCTAACACCACGACGCGGTTCCCCTCCTGCAGCAGCACCCGGCTGCTATCCGCAGAGAGTTGAACATCGCCAACATTAGCACTCGGACCCGCTTCAAACACGTGACGGATCGGCCAGTTTGAGGGGGGTGGACTGCTGGCGCTGCCATCCGTCCACTCCGTGATGCGGTAGACGTAGATGCCAGCGTTCGAGTTATGGATGATGACGTACTCGCCCCACGTCGTCACGGTCGGATCGTAGCCGAAGAGAGGAGGAGATTCGAGGAGCCCCACCGCACGCGGCGCGGCCGGATCGCTGATGTCGGCAATCAACAACCGAGCGTTCTCGTCGTCGTAGTTGTTGGGCTGCGCGATGACAAACGCCAGGTCGCCGCTCAGCGCCACTTTGTATGCTCCCCTGAACTCTAAGCGCCCGACCACTTCGGGATTGGTTGCGTCGCTGGCGGAGACGAGCACCAGCCCGTCGAGGATAGAGGCCGCGGCGACGAGGTCGCCGTCAGCCGCGATGTGCCGGATGCCGGGCACCGACAACGAACCGACCTCTTCTAGCGAGGCAGCCTCGAGCACATGCAACTGCGCGTCGTCATTATAAAACAGATATCCGGCACCGAGAGCGAGCGTTCGCGCCTCTTGTGGTGTGTAATATCGGGCAGCCACCCGCGGAGCTTCCGCAGCGAGCAGGTCAACGGCGATGACGCGTTCATGTGTTTCGCGGGCGTACAGCCTGCCGTCCGCCACAATGGGCTGAACGCTCCAGTCGAACGGCGTACCCGCCGGCTGTACATTCAGCAGGGCTGGTGCTTCTGGATTGGCCAGGTTAACGGTGTATAGATCCCCCCGACCGCTTGTGAGGTAAGCCCGGCTGCCTTCCGCAGCAATACGGGCCTGTTGGGCCTCCAGATCGGCAAGACTCCCGAGTAAGTCAAGACCGGGCAGGCGGAATGTTTGAAGCTCAATTGTCGAGCTTCCACGGTAACCGCTAGAGATGTCTGCGACCACTAAGATGTCGTTGCTCACCACGGCGCTGTCCGCCCATGTGAGGGGTTGGTACCTTGCAACTCGCTCCGGCATGGGGTCGGGCCACTCCCA
>DGDY01000142.1:12374-12657 GCA_002385675.1 Anaerolineales bacterium UBA3940
CAGTTGTCGAGGTGGTTCAAGCGCCGAGTAGGCAGGCACGTAACCGCCCGCAGCCTGATAACCGCTGGTGTAGAGTAGCCCGTGTTGTGCGGCAATGCCGGCCACAATCCCGTGTTCAAACTCCTCTGACTCCCATAGCAGTTTGGGCTGCTGTAGCTGGCTGATGTCGAGCGCAGTAACTTTATAGTAGTGACCGACAAGTATCACATCGGCGTAAGCTGCAAGGCTGCGTACATCATCTAGACCCTGCCATATTCTGATCGGCTCATCCAGTTCACCGCTT
>DGDY01000288.1 GCA_002385675.1 Anaerolineales bacterium UBA3940
AGATGTGTATAAGAGACAGTGATACAGCTTCGCGGCTTCAACCAAATGTGCGATCAGCTCTGCTGCGGTTTCTGCCGTATCCTCTTCAAGGATGAAGCGCTGCAATGAAGGCGGCACCTGACTCAAGCTTGGATCGTCGCGTAAGAGATGCGGCAAGCTGCTTGCCTGGTAATCGCAAAGTTCGTCCAGATGGGCTGTCAGCCAGCGCGCAAAATCGTTTTGCAGGTAGAACGGAATCACAGCATGATAGAAAACAGGTTTGACCACACTTCCCTCACGACCAGGGATGAGGGGAAACTTGAACCCGTATTGTTGTTCCAAGTACTTGCGACAGTGTGCAAAATGCGACCGGCACCGATTCTGAAAGGATTGCGAGGCTTCGGGTAAATGCCACACCAGACGTGCGTAGGGGATCCAGAAGTCGCGAGTATCTTCTCTGGAGTAACGAGCGCAGAAGACCATTGAGGTGATAAACAGCGCGGGCCATATCCTGGGAATATGCACGTCGTTGCCATCGACAAAGGTGTCACGCATCAGCCTCGCAATCTGAGTAAAAGCCTGTTCGCTGATCGGCAATTCGCCGATCTGATCTACTTCCCAGAAAGCATCCATCAAGAGGGCATCAAGGCGTCGCGCTGTGAGATCCGTGCTGCTCAATTCACCCTGATCTGCCCTCTGTAGAAACTCGTCGAGCTCCTCGCGCGAGACGTGAGGATGCTGGGTGAGGTCGAACTGCGGTGTCGGAGCTGGTTTGACACGGCTCTCAGCAGAGGGGCGAAGAAGGGGGGATCCAGGGGCGGGAGAGAGCGTTGCATAGGCCTGTGCAGGTAGCGAAGGTGGAGAGTGTCCTTCTTTGTCTTCAGTCCCTGTCTGTTTGGTTTCATCGGGAGCGGGTAGTATCCTGAATTCCCCTTCATCAACAGGGGCTATCTCGGCTGATTCGCTTTCGGGGAGACTATGTTCCTCCGACGGCGGGGAGACCTCAACGCCCGCCTGGATGGGAGAAGCGGTATCAGGCGGACCTGTTTGTGACAGTTGTTCGTTTGCAATCGGTGTTCCGCTGAACGTAGGGGAAGAACTGTATCCGGGTGGGAAAACCGCGGATTCAGCTGCTGGTTGCCGCTCCTCTACTTCGGCAGCAAGATCGCTGCTCGGCATGATCTGTTCGAGGGACGGCGAGATGCGAGCGCTTGGAGCGAAGAAGTCATGCGTCGAAGGCAATTCTGTGAGCATATCGGTTGGCTGAAGCCTCTCCGACTCATCGCTATCTCGTCCCTTGTCCTCACTTCTCCCTGCCTGCAGAGAACTACGCTCGCCAGAATGTTGTTCTGTCGGGCCGGATGGTGCGCTGACTTTGTCCTCAGATTCCCAGGCTGGAGCAAAGTAGGAAGACTCAACTCTGGTGCGTCTCACCAGTGCCATCAGCTTTCTGGTCCAGTTGACGATCCGGTGGAGGCCTTTCCCTAAGGACATCCCGTCACTCTCCCGCAAAAACTAGAGGTGGCCAGATGGAGGCATTCTACTATATTATACTTTTCTGATCAACACGCAAGGGCAAACCTCGTTGGCGAAACGTTTCAAGATGCGCGTTGACGATCTCGACAAGTCGCTTGCCCGCATACGCTCTGGTGGACACGCGAGGGCGATATCTCGAATTGCCGCACCAGGTCGGTTGCCCTCTTCCCTTGGGCGTATGGCGCTATGATCTCGGCATTGCGAGCATATTACGCTGGAGTGCCATTGTTTACGGGCGATGTTGGCAATGGGCGAGCGAGGTGGACGATCCGCAAGTCAAGGTCAAAATCACTTTGCCCGAGAAATGGACAACACACCTGATTATGGTGTTGGTTTTCGGTTAGCACAAAAGTATCGGCTATTAATCCGCGCTTTTAGGCTTTTGCTCGGCCTGACCACCAACCGGTGAATTACCCGGCGCGGTTCCCCCGTACTCAGCATCCCGCGCCGCTCGCCCCGGTCAATGCGCTGCACCTCCAACACCAGGAAGTTCTCCAGCTCAATCCGCCCGCCGGACGCCAGTTCGTCGCTCCACACGTCGATCAGCGCTTCCAGCACCCGCTGCACGTCGTGGTTGCGCAGGCGCGTGCGGCGGCCGATCTCGCTCACCATCTTGCTTTTGGTCAGGCTCATCTTACCTCTGCTGTGCAGCGGCAACCCGCGCCCGGTGCGCTTCCCTCATCCTGGCCAGCGGAATGAGCGGCGACGGGATACTTTCCATGCCCGCCACCCGCTCCATCAGGGCCCGGTCAGGTCCGGGTGTGGCGGCGGGGACGATCTCCGGCACCGCCACCGGCTTCAGGTCCAGAGAGATGCCCCGCTCCAGCAGCAGCGGTTCCATGTTCTTGGCGGTGGCGAATCGCTCGCGCCAGTCGCGGCGCTCATACAGGCGCGTCAGGCGCGCGGTCAGAATGACCTGGGTGGCGAAGTTCGGCTCGACATAGCGCGCGAAAATGGTGCAGTTGCCCGCCTGCGGGGTGATGACCTCATCCACCGTCAGCAGCGGGCGCTGCCGCAGGTGGCTGTTGGGGTCGTCTTTGTTGGCGTCCGCGGTGGCGATGCCCGACGCCTTCGAGTAGTATTCCGCCGTTTCCGCGTCACAGCCGCCAAACACAATCTGTGTGGCGAGGCCGGTGAGCAATGCCTGGGTGCCTTCTTGCCCGTAGATCAGGTGGAACTGCCCCTTGGTCTGCGCGCCAATCAGGATGCTGATACGCCGCTTGCGCACCAGGTTCACGTCGGCCACCAGGCTGTCCAGTTTGCCCAGGGTGGGGAACTCATCCAGCACCACGCCCACCGGCACCGGCAACGGCCCGCCGTTCAACTCGCCGATGGTATCGAGGTCGAGCATCAGCTTGCGCAGCGTCGCGCCCAGATACGAGGCATAGACCGCCCGCATCCGCCCCGGACAGGTCAGCACCACGACCGTTGGCTGCGAGACAATCAGCTCCGCGCCGAAGTCGGACGCACTGGTATTGGCGCGCACGTCCGCCGACGCCCAGCCGGTCAACGCGGTGGCCAGCGTGGCGACCACATTGGCCGCGACTTTGCCATCCGACTTCGCGCTGGCGATGAACGCGTTCGCCAGCAGGGAGGCGTCGTCTTTGCCCGAAGCGAGGGTATCCGCCAGCGTTTTGATGTCGTTGAGCGCGTTGTAGATGTCACCCAGCGTATCGAAACGAATCAGACACGCGGCCAGCAGCGCGGCGGCGCTGTCGCTCCAGAAGCGGTTGTCGCCGTGCGCGCCGGGAACGAGCACATCGGCAATCGCGCGGGCGTCGGAGACGCTGGTGATGTCCGCCGCCAGGTTGTAACGCGGCCCGGCACTGCTGGTGGGATCATGCACCGCCACCAGGTGCCCGGTCACCCCCGCGAAACGGATGACGTGGTCCCGGAGTTCGCCCTGCGGGTCGGCCACGACCAGGCTGTGCCCGGCCAGCATCCGGTCGCCGATGACCGGCAGAATCACGCCTTGCGTCTTGCCGGACCCCGCGCCGCCCAGCGTCAGGATGCCGCGCGCCGCGTCTTCGCCGCTCAGGTGAAAGGTGCCTGCGCCGTAATCCAGGCGTTGCCTGTTCTCGCCCCAGAACGCGCCCAGAAAGCTCACCCCTTCCGGGTCGTGGCGGCGGTAGCGGCGATATTCGCGCATGGTGCAGAAATGGGATGAGCCGAGCGATCCCCGCCGCACTGCCGGGCGGCGCA
>DGDY01000139.1 GCA_002385675.1 Anaerolineales bacterium UBA3940
AGATGTGTATAAGAGACAGGGGTGCTCCTCACACAGGTAAACAGCCGGCGTACTGTCGCATACACTATAGCGTATAGCGCAGAACCGCGCCGCCGGGTTGCGCGGCTGAGTCGATTGTACCGCAACGGCTCGAATGACAGGCACACATAAGGTGAGAAGCGCCTTACAAAACAAAAACGCCCCGCCAGAAGGCAGGGCGTTCGTGACGGTTCGCAGCAGGTGCGCCTACTGCGTCATGAGGAAGGCGACCAAAGCGTTGATCTCGTCCTCGCTCAGCGCATCCTCGTAGATGTCCGGCATGAGGTTGTCATAGCCCTCCACCAGATGCGCGGACGGGTTCACAATCGACTCGCGCAGGTACTCGGTGGCGGACTGCCCCTCGACCCGCTCGCCCGCCCGCTCGGAGATGCCCTGCATCGACGGGCCGACGAGTTCAGTGCCATCAAGCGTGTGGCAGGTCACGCAGCCCGTACCGGTCGAGCCACCCGTGTTGAAAAGCTGCTGGCCGAGCTGCGCGTCGCCAACCTCTTCTGCAGTATCCCCATCTCCCCCACCGCAGGCGACCAGTGCCAGGGTCAGCAGCAGCATCGCCGCGACTAGTAACGCTCGCTTCATTTTAGCTTGTCTCCTTACCGGTTGAGTATAAGAGTTCGTGTTGTCGGCGGCTCATCACCTACGAGTATAGTGTACGAACTGGCCGTTTCAAGGGTAGCAGGCGAACAACAGGTAGGGTAGTATCGCTGGCTGTTCGGAGCCATTCACCAGAACCGGGAAGGAGCCGCACCAGCCCATGATCAGAACACGGGCCGCCTTTATCATCACCGCCATTCTCGCCATGATGCTCGCCGCGTGCAGCCGCCCTGTGGCGCCGACGCTGCCCGCTGAGACGCAGGCTGCCATCGCGCCCACCGCCGAGCCGACCGCGACTCCGCCTCCGCCCCCCACCACGACGCCGCTCCCGACGGCAACACCGGAGCCGACGCCCACCCGCAGCACCCCTACCCCGCTGCCGGAGCCAACGCGCATCGGCCCGACGCAGCAGGGCAACGAGGGCGAAGCCACCCGCACGCCGAGCGGCAGTGCAGGCATCTCCATCGAGCCAAATCTCGGCAGGCCGGGCGACACGGTTACGATCAGCGGCGACGGGTTCGCGCCGGGCGAGGTCGTCACTCTGCACTGGGCTGCGCTGGACGGGACAGGCATGACGGCCTTTGAGGAGGTCGAGGCGGATGAGAACGGCAGCTTCACGCGGCGCATCGCCGTGCCGCCTGCCGCCAACTGGCCCGGCGGACCGGCGCAGGAGGGCGATCAGCTCCAGATCCGCGCGACGAGCGCTTCGCTTGGCGAGGGGAACTTTTACTACGCCAACTTCCGCTATCTCACGCCCTTCGGTGTGGCGGACACGCCCGCGCTGCCTTACGAGAATCAAGACTACGGCTACCGGATCGAAGTGCCGGACGGCTGGACGTGGTCATGGGTGACGGGTGACACAAGCGACGTACGCTTCTCGTCCACCAGCGGGAGCGGCAACGGCTTCATCCGCGTGGAGAGCGGCACGGATGTCGAAGCCCTGATCCCCGTGATCATGGCCGAGGAGTTCCCCGGCCAGGGCTACACGACCGGCCTGCTGGGCGCGGGCGCTTACCCCGGCACGCAGGCAACGACGGACAGCGGGCGCACGGTGCAGTTCATCCCGTCGGGCGGGCGCACCTACGTGCTGAGCTTCGTGGCAGACAACGGCCAGCCGATGTGGAGCGTGATCGGGACGTTCGCGCTGAGGTGATGGGAGGAACGGCGGGTTTTGTCAGCATATACTGGGAGCCGCGAAGTTTATTCGCGGCTCCCTTTGCATCGGCGCTCGATTAGGTGGGGGCTTGATTTTGACTCCCCAACACAAAACCGCCAGCCCTGTACGGCTGGCGGTTGTTGATTCCCCGGGGGCCGGGCTACTTGATCGTTGTACCAACCTTCTCGCCGAGCACGGCGCGCTCCAGCGCGCCCTCTTCCCACAGGTCCAGCACAACGATGGGCAGATGGTTGTCCATGCACAGCGAGATAGCGGTGCTGTCAAGCACCCGCACGCGCTGGTTCAGCGCCTCCATGAAGGTGAGTTCGTCGTAGCGCTTGGCGTTAGGGTCGGTCTTGGGGTCGGAGTCATACACGCCATCGACCTTTGTCGCCTTGATGAGCACGTCGGCGTTAATCTCCATACCGCGCAACGCCGCCGCGCTGTCAGTCGTGAAGTACGGGTTGCCCGTCCCTGCCGCCATGATCACGACGCGCCCCTTCTCAAGGTGACGGATGGCACGCAGGCGGATGTACGGCTCGGCGACCGCCTTCATCTCGATGGCCGTCTGCACGCGGGTGGAAACGCCCTCGTGCTCCAACGCATCCTGCAGGGCGAGCGCGTTCATGACGGTAGCGATCATGCCCATATAGTCGGCGGTTGCGCGGTCCATCCCGGCCTTAATGCCGATCTGCCCGCGCCACAGGTTGCCCGCACCGATGACCACCGCGATCTCGACGCCGTGCTGTTTCACCCCCTTGATCAGCTTGGCGATCCAGCGGGCGCGATCCGGGTCAATGCCAAAGCCATCCTCGCCGGAGAGCGCCTCACCGCCCAGCTTCAGCACGATGCGGTTGTACTTCGGTGCTTTTGAGAGTTCCTCGCTCAACTGGTCACCCCCATTATTTTTGATGCATGAAAGGAAACAGACAGTAGACAAAAAGAAAGGGGATTAGAGCTAAACTCTAATCCCCATCGGCTTCACTCAGACTACTCCTCGCCGCCCTCGGGAGGCAGGGTGGCCTCGCCCAGTTCGAAGCGGGCAAACCGGCTGACGACGATGTTCTCCTTGAGCTGTGCAATCGCCTGGATGATCAGGTCGTTGATCTTCTGGTCGCCGTCCTTGACGAAGGGCTGCTCCAGCAGCACCGTGTCAGCGTACCACTTCTCAAGGCGACCCTCGACGATGCGGTCAATGATGTGATCGGGCTTACCCTCGGCCTTCGCCTCGCTGGCATAATACGCGCGGCGCTCCTCGATCACCTCCGCCGGGATATCCTCGATGCGAATGTACTTCGGGTTCGCAAAGGCGATGTGCAGCGCCAGATCGTGCGCGAGGTTCTTGAACATCTCAGTGCTGGAGACAAAGTCCGTCTCGCAGTTGAGCTCCAGCATCACGCCGATGCGCCCGCCGGGATGCTGGTACGTCTCAATGATGCCCTCGTTGGCGGCACGGCCAGCCTTCTTACGGGCCGTTGCGAGGCCCTTCTCGGCCAGATACGTCTTCGCCTGCTCGAAGTCGCCTCCGAACTGCTCCAACGCCTGCTTGCAACTGAGTACAGAAGCGCCGGTCGCCTCGCGGAGTTCCTTAACCATCTGTGCGGTAATTTCCATGTTTCTGTCCTTTAGTTCTCGTCAAACACTCGAATAGGTGCAGCAGCCGGACGCTTGCCCGGCTGACGGCGCTTCGGTGCTGGCTTCGGCTACTCTTCGTCTTCCTCGTCGTCGGCGTCGAACTTCAGACCGCCGCTGCGCAGCTTCTCAAGCGTGGACTGGCCCAGGAAGTCCTCGTCATCCTCGACCTCGTCCTCGTAATCGTAAGCAGCATACGCGTCGTACTCGGTCTCAGCGGCCTCGTCCTCAAGATCCTCTTCCTTGCGCATCGCCTTGCCTTCGAGCACGGCGTCGGCAATCACGCTGGTGATGAGCTTGATGGCGCGGATCGCGTCGTCATTCGCCGGGATGACGTAATCGATCAGCTCGGGGTCGCAGTTGGTGTCGACCACCGCGACAATCGGGATGTTGAGCTTGTTCGCCTCACGAACCGCCGTATCCTCGCGGAACACGTCCACCACGTACAGCAGGTCGGGCAGGCGCTTCATGTCGCGGATGCCGCCCAGGCGGATGTTGAGATTCTCGATCTCGCGCTCAAGCATGAGCGCTTCCTTCTTGGTGAGGAACTCAAACTCACCTGCATCGCGGCGGCGCTCCAGGTTCTTCAGGTGCTCAATCCGCTGGCTGATGGTGCGCCAGTTGGTCAGCGTGCCGCCCAGCCAGCGCTCGTTGACGTACGGCATGCCCGCACGCATCGCCTCGCGGGCGATCGTCTCCTGCGCCTGGCGCTTCGTGCCGACAAACAGTACCGTCCCGCCGTCGGCGACAATATCCCGCACCAATTCGTAGGCGTCGCGGATGGACCGCAGCGTCTGCTGCAGGTCGATAATGTGAATACCGTTGCGCTCGGTAAAAATGTAAGGCTTCATCTTGGGGTTCCACTTGCGGGTACGATGCCCGAAGTGAACACCCGTCTCGAGGAGAGCCTTCATGGTAACTTGTGCCATTATGTTTTTGTCCTTTCGTTTTAGAATCTTCCCCCACCGTCTTCCCCTCTGGGACCGGCCCCGGCGCGACCGGCACGATCCAGTCAGGTCAGGTGGCGTGCTTGCTCCGTACCTAAACGTACGGGGACCCAGCATGTTACCAGATGCCGGGCCGGACGGGATTATACCGTACGCATAGCAGAAGTTCAATAATACCTCAGGTCGCCTGTTAGAGGGCCGGAATACGCACTCTGATGATCCGCGGACGATTAACTGGTGTATTATAGAAATCCCGGAATCGGCGTCATCTGCGGCCTCTCCCCCCACGCCCCCACCCCCGCCGCGTGTAGCCGAATAGGGCTGTTTATGCTAAGATGGGGTATCTGCGAACATTTGTATCAGTGCTGGCGGAAATACTGGGTAAGACCTGTCTCTTATACACATCT
>DGDY01000089.1:0-3953 GCA_002385675.1 Anaerolineales bacterium UBA3940
GCGCTCAAGGACACCTTCTGCCGCTGCACCGGCTACACCAGCATTATTAACGCCATCCACTCGGCGGCGAGCGAACTGCGCGGTGAGGGGCCGATCCCCTTCCAGCCGCCGCAGACCGTCGAGCCGCTCAAGGTCATCGGCCAGCCGGTACACCGCCCGAACGACGTTGACAAGGTGACGGGCCGCGCCCGCTACACCGACGACTACGTCTTCCCCGGCATGCTCTACGGACGTACCAAGCGTGCCGACTACCCGCACGCCCGCATCCTGAAGATCGATACCAGCAAGGCGAAGGCGCTGCCCGGTGTTCATGCCGTGCTCACGCACGAGGATATCCCCGGTGAGAACATTCACGGCATCGTCTACGAGGACTGGCCCTGCCTGTGCGGCGACAAGGTTCGCTACATGGGCGACCCGATCGCCATTGTCGCGGCGGAGACGCCTGAGATCGCAGAAGAGGCGATCCGCCTCATCGAGGTTGAGTACGAGCCGCTCGGCGTCGTGGACAACCCGGTCTATGCCCGCAGCGAGGACGCTCCGATCGTCCACGAGGAGTGGGAGACCGGCAACCTGCTCAAGCACATTAAGGTGCGCCACGGCGACATCGAGAAGGGCTTCGAAGAGGCCGATGTGATCATCGAGCGGACCTACCACACGCCGACGATCGAGCACGCCTTCCTTGAGCCGGAGTGCTCCATCGGCGTGCCCGCCGGCTACGATGAGGAGCACGAGAAGATCACCGTCTACGTCGGCTCGCAGATCCCATATCAGGACCGTCACCAGGTAGCCAAGATCCTCGGTGTGCCCGACGACGCGGTGCGCATCCGTGGTACGCTCATCGGCGGCGGCTTTGGCGGTAAGGAAGACCTCGCCGGGCAGGCGCACGTCGCGCTGCTCGCCCAGGCCACGGGCCGTCCGGTCAAGATGCTGTACACGCGGCAGGAGTCGCTGCTCTTCCACCCCAAGCGGCACGCCACGCAGATCCGCATCAAGACGGGCGCGAAGCGTGATGGCACGCTCGTCGCGGTCGAGGCCGAGCTTTACGGCGACGGCGGCGCGTACGCCTCGCTGAGCGACAAGGTCATGACCCGTGCGACCACCCACGCGACCGGCCCGTACACGGTCGAGAACGCCAAGATCGACTGCTACGTGATGTACACCAACAACCCGCCCTCCGGCGCGTTCCGCGGCTTCGGTGTGACCCAGTCCGCCTTCGCCGTCGAGAGCAACATGGACCTCGTTGCTGAGGCGCTGGGCATGGACCCCATCGAGTTCCGCCTGAAGAACGCGCAGCGTGTTGGCGTCACGACAGCTACCGGCCAGCTTCTGCGCGAGAGCGTCGGGCTGATCGAGACGCTGGAGAAGACCCGCGAGCTGATGCAGCGCGAGATGGGCGACAGGCCCTTCCAGTGGAGCTGGCGCGAGGGCAATAAGGCCTATGGCTGGGGCATCGCCTGCGCCTACAAGAACACCGGCCTGGGCGGTGGCGCTCCGGACAAGTCCGCCGCGGAGGTCGAGGCCTTCGAGGACGGCACGATCGAGGTCCGCACCTCTGCCGCCGACATGGGCCAAGGCCTTGGCATGGTTGTCGCACAGTGCGCCGCCGAGGAGCTTGGCGTGCCCTACGACCGCGTCAAAGTCCTCCTGTCTGACACCGACCTGACGCCGGACGCCGGTGCAACGACCGCGTCCCGCCAGACGTACGTCACCGGCAACGCCGCGCGGCTTGCCGCCAGCGCCCTGCGTGAGGCGCTGCGCTCGACCGCGGCGGAGGTCTACAACGTCGATCCGAAGGAGATCCGCTTCGAGGAGGGTCTCGTCCGCTTCAACGGTACGAGCACCCCGCTTGGCGAGGTCGTCGGCTGGATGAAGGAGCAGGGGCTCCAGGCCAAGGCGCTGCACGAGTACTGGGCTCCGAAGACCCAGCCGCTCGGCACCGGCGGCGACATGCACTTCGCCTTCTCCTATGCGACGCAGGCCGCACTGGTCGAGGTCGACCTGGAGACCGGCGAGGTTCACGTGCTGAAGGTCATCGCGGGCACCGATGTGGGCCGCGCCATCAACCCGAAGTCCGTGAAGGGCCAGGTTGAGGGTGCCATCGTCATGGCGATGGGCAACGCGCTCACCGAGGAGTACATCGTCGAGAACGGTGTGCCCTGGTCGACGCTCCTCGCCCGCTACAAGATGCCCAGCATCAAGTACACGCCGGAAATCGAGCAGGTCATCGTCGAGCATCCCACCTCCGAGGGCCCGTACGGCGCGAAGGGCGTTGGCGAGCTGCCGCAGATCAACACTACGCCGGCCATCGTTAACGCAATCTACAACGCGACCGGTGTCCGCGTCTACTCCATCCCGGTGGATCAGGATGCGCTGGCGCGTGCGCTGCGTGCCGGTGAGAAGGAAGTCCACACGACCTGGCACCACGTCAAGTAGTGAACTCACCATGTACAGCCGGGCCGGGGCTTACTGCCCCGGCCTTTTTGTTTGGGCACGGCATCTGTATTCAATGCACGACCGCCCCCAGACTCGTAGCCATAGCCGCGAGTCCTTCCTCCCCTTGCAGGGGGGAGGTCAGGTGAGGGTTCTAATGCAACGCGCCTTGATGTTTATCCCAGTCCGTCACCCTACCGGCGCTCAAACACCGCGCGGATCACGCTGATCCGGCCTTCCTCAAGGCTCAGCACGGTATTCTGGAACGTCTGCGGGAACACTTCGCCCAGCAGCAGGTGCAGGCCGAGTGGAGGCGGCCCGTCGCCGGGCGGTGCCGGGCGGCGCTGGAACCACGCCAGCGCGGTCTCCGTTACGTCCTCCCAGACCCGCTCGTGGAACCCCGCCCCGATGATCAGTGTCCGCATTTCCTCCGGCGTCTTGAGGAAGCTGCTCTCCGGGCTGGCCGCCCAGGGCACCGGGAAGTGAATGACCGGGGCGTTCCCGGCCATGATCTCATGCAGCGCAAGCCGCCCGCCCCGCCGGAGCACACGATGGGCTTCCGCAAACAGCTTCTCCTTGGCCGGTATGTTCATCGTGCTGTGCTGCGTCCACACGAGAGCGAATGATTCGTCAGGGAAGGGCATCGCCTGCGCATCGCCGACCTGAAATCGCACCTGCTCGCTCAGGCCGGTGAGCGCCGTGAGCATCTCCCCGGCTTCACAGTAGGCTTCCGTCAAGTCGAGCACGGTCACATGACAGCCGTACTCGGAGGCAAGGTAGCGCGCCGCGCCCCCTACCCCACCACCGACATCGAGCACGTGCAGGCCGCTTCGCACTTCCGCCAGTTGCGCAAGCTCTGCCAGTTGCGCAAGCTCTGCTGTTGCCTGCCACCCGCCCGTGTGGAACTGGTCCACCGGGGCAAGGTCGGCGGGCGCGAGCGCCGCACCTTCCTTTCCGGCGGCTCTCAGCCCTTCGCGGATGCGCGCGGCGAGGTTGCCCGGCGCGTAGTGCCCGTTAACCGCTTTGGCATACGCCGACTCCGCTGTCCCCATTGTTCAAATCCCCCTACCCGCAAATGCCGATACATTGAGGATACCCACCTCGCGCCAAAGCTCAAACCCATCGCTGTGTCGCTGGCTGTCACAACGGCTGGTTAGGCTTTTGATGATAACACGGCTTGCCTGCTTAGAACGTCAGTGCTATCCTAGAACAACCACCACGATTTTTGCGGTAAGGAGCTGGCGGGTGACTCTCGAATTTCACAAACTGACACAGCAGATCGAGCAGATGGGCAGCTATCTCGCTGCCCGCGAAGACGAGGCGGCGGACAAGCTGGAGCTGGCCTGGCAGATTATGGAGGCGTACTCCAGCGAGGAGTTCCTGCCGCTTATCCTTGAGCGGGTTGCGGATGCCCTTGCCAAAGACGCCGGCTACCGGGGCGCGCGGCCCATCGATGAGCCGATCATGAACACCTACCCGCCCGCGCAGCTTCCGCCCTCTGCGACGATTCTCGCCACCGACGG
>DGDY01000089.1:4066-27598 GCA_002385675.1 Anaerolineales bacterium UBA3940
CCCGATCGCGGCCCGATCACCGGGGCGACGGTCGCCGCGCGCCGCACCGTTGCCGAGATGTCCGCGCTTGCCGAGCAGACGTGGCTGCGCCGGGGTGAGCCGCGCCCGCTCGTCGCCCTGCTCGACAACCCCCTGCTGCCGTTCGGCATCGGCAAGGAAGTGCCCGAACGCGACGAACTGCAAAACATCTACCTGAGCGCCATCAGCCGCCTGCTGGAAACGCGCGCCCTGCTCGCAGGCTACACCGACCGCCCGCGCAGCCGCTACGTGGTCGGGCTGCTGCACCTGCTCTCGCTGGAGCCGGAGAACGTCAACCGCACGACGCTCGCCACCGACGGGCGTCTTGAAGGGCTGGAGGACAAGGCCCTGTTCCACTACCTGCTGCGCCCCGGCGAGCGTTCGGCGCTCTTCGTGCAGATGTCGCCGCTGAACAAGGAGTTCAAGTCTCGCGCGGGTGAAACGCACGAGATCGCGTTCTTCTATCTCAACACCGCAGCGCCCGGCCAGGCGCCTACGTTGGCCCGTGTCGAGATTCCGATGTGGGTTGCAGAGGACCGGCGTGCAATTGCCGAGCTTCAGGCGCTGCTCTACCACCAGTGCCACCAGGTCGCCTCACGCTACCCCTATGTGCTGACCCGCGCGCACGAACTGGCGCTCATCAAGTCCGACGAGGCGCGGCAGCTCAACGTCATAATCGAGGTTGCGATGGCCCGCTACGGCGTCGCGGCGGAGGAGAGCGAGAAGCAGCTTGGCAAGGCCGCCGTCGGTCGGCGCCGCACTCGCTTCGAGGTGCACTGAGGTTTGATTAACCGCTTCATCGAGAATAAGGACTGAGGCAAATTCTATGGCGGATTCGTGGGATGGTCCGATTGCTCATGTACTGAGAGCCAGTACGGCTGGTTTCTCCGCCGGCGCGCGCGTCCAGCAGATCGGCGCACCGACGTTCGGGGCGTTCGTCTGCGCCCAGCCGCGCGGCGGCGACCGGGAAACCGTATACGGGCTGCTATACGACATCCACATTGACGACGACCCGCTGGTGCGGCAGCTTGTGCTCGCCGATGCGGTCAGCGAGGAGACGATCCGCGACCAGCGTCACCACCGCATCGTGCCGCTTGAGATGAGCGTGCTCGCCATCGGCTATCGCGATTATCATGGCGTGCTCCGCCACATGCTGCCGCCGCGCCCGCCCCTGAGCCTCGACCCGGTCTACGTGTGCACGCAGGATGAGGTTCTGGAGCTTACGAGCGGCTTTGACTTCTTCCGCATGGTGCTCGGCACCGCACAGGTTCCCGGCGAGCAGCTTCTGGCCGCCGCCCTGCTGCACGCATCGCAGATCCGCCCGCCGGGGGAGCGGGAGACGTTTCTCGTCGAGGCAGGCCGCCACGCCGCCCGCCTGTTGAGCAGCGACCTCAACCGGCTTGACTACCTGCTGAACCTGATCGCACCCACACCGCAGAGAGCATAGGGGGCCGCCCATGGCGTACAAATCGATGAACGACCTGGATGCATTCTTCGGGCCGCGCTCGCCGCGCCTCGGCGTGGTGACAGGCGGCTCGCTCAGCCGCGGGCTTGACGTCAAGCTCGACCCGGAAACCGACATTGAAGACCTGGCCGTGGGCCGTTACGTCGTTGTGCACGGGCGCAACCGCCGCTTCTTCTGCATGATCACCGATATCGGGCTAGGCAACACCAACGCGCAGATCACCCTCACCCCGCCCGACTTCCAGAACAACGCCTACCTGCGCGAGGTCTACTCCGGCACAACGGCGTTCGGCACGGTTCACATCGCGCCGATGCTCACCATCAGCGAGAATGGCGAAGTCGGCCCGGTGCGGACCATCCCGCCGCACTTTCAAGAGGTGTGGACTGCAACCGAGCAGGACATCAACGACGTTTTCGGCGACGAGGACGAGCATCACTTCAACATCGGCGCGCCGCTTGAGCTTGAGGACACGCAGATCAACGTGGACCTGCGCCGCCTCACCGAGCGTTCGGTCGGTGTGTTCGGCAAGAGCGGCACGGGCAAGAGCTATCTGACGCGTATCCTGCTCGCCGGAACCATTGCGCGCGGCGCTGCCGTCAACCTCGTCTTTGACATGCACAACGACTACGGCTGGGAGGTCTTTAACGAGGATGGCCGCCGTGACAAGGGCCTCAAACAGCTCTTCCCGGACAAGGTCAGCATCTTCACGCTTGACGACGAGTCCTCCAAGCGGCGTGGCGTCCGCCCCGATCACGTCGTCACGCTGGCCTACAGCGACATCCAGCCCGAGGACCTCAGCGCGCTGCGCCAGACGATGGACCTCTCCGATACGATGCTCGACGCGGCTTATACGCTGCGCCGCCGCCAGGGCAAGGACTGGATCCAGTGGTTGCTGCGGGCGACCTCCGAGGATATCGAGGACCTGCTTGCCCATACGACCATTAACGGCGCGGCGCTCGCGGCGCTGACCCGCCGTCTGGAGCGCTTCCAGCGCTTCGGCTTCCTGACCGAGCACCCCGTCGGCGGCGACTCCGTTCAGGCAATCCTCGACCATATTCAGCAGGGTATCAGCGTCATACTGGAGTTCGGGCGGTACGGTAACGCGCTCGAAGCCTATATCCTCGTCGCCAACTACCTGACCCGCCGCATCCGCGAGCACTACGTTAGACAGATCGAGGCCTCGCTGGGCGACGAGGCGAAGCAGCCACCTCAGCTTGTCATCACCATCGAGGAGGCGCACAAGTTCCTCGACCCGATGATCGCGCGGCAGACGATCTTTGGCACCATCGCCCGCGAGCTGCGCAAGTACAAGGTTACGCTGCTCGTCGTGGACCAGCGCCCCAGCGCCATCGACGAGGAGGTCATGTCACAGATCGGCACACGCGTAACCGCCCTGCTCGACAACGAGCGGGACATCAACGCCGTGTTGATGGGCGTCAGCGGGGCGGGCGGCCTGCGCGAAGTGCTGGCCCGGCTGGATACCCGCCAGCAGGCGATTGTGCTCGGCCATGCCGTGCCGATGCCGGTGGTGATCAAGAGCCGTCCGTACGACGAGGCCTTTTACCAGGCGATGGGCGCGCCTCTCAAGGGACACAAGCTGCGCCGCGCGGCCAAGAAGAGCAGTCGGTCGCTCTACGGAGACGACGACTGGGAGGGGTTCGGCTAGGCCGGAGGCTAATTCTGTATGGCTCAAAACCGCGGAAAAATTTCCCGCGGGGAGGGTGCCCGTCCCGGGCCTCTTTCCCAAAGAGGGAGCGGGACGGGCACCCCAATGACTACACGAAGTTGACTTGGCAGCCGCCGTCGGGCTAAGTGGAAGCGTGTGTTGCGTGACGCATGTCGCGCAATGCACATGCTCCGCCCCAGGGCGCTTCGCGGCGATTTCTAGCCCACACCCAACAAAAAGACCCCCTGCCGCTCACCCGGCAGAGGGTCTTTCGTTTACGTCATCCGTCAGTCTGCTGAACCGGCCTGCTTGGCCCGGCGCTCGCGCCGCGCGCGTAGCCGCCACTGCAGGAACTTCACCACGGCGAACAGCACCAGCCCACCGGCGAGCAGCCACGGCAGCACTGCGATGGCGAAGAAGATAACGAAGTCGCCAAAGCCCTGCATCCCTCTGAGCAGCGCCTCCAGCGAGGCACGCACCGTCTCCGCCGGGCGCCAACGGGCATCAACCGGCTGGCTCAGAATGTAGGGCCGCAGCGTGATGTCAATGCGGGACAGTCGCGCCGACTCCGCCAGGTACTGCATCCGGCCCTTCAGCGCTTCAAGCTCCGCCTCGCGCTGAGTAAGCTGCTGCTCCGCCATGAGCAGTTCCTCGGTCGTCTGCGCGTTCTCCATGAGCTGCAGCAGCCGGTCCCGCGCCGCTTCGAGGCTCTCCACCCGGGCCTGAACGTCCACGTACTCCGCCGTCACGTCGTCTGCCGATACGTTAATCTCCGGGTTTGTCCCGCTGACGGCCATGCCCGCTATTTCGTTCAGCACCTCGTCGAAGCGGTCCGACGGCACGCGGATCGACATGTCGATATAGGGCGTGCTACCCTCTCTGCCGCCCCACTCGTTCACGCTGACGACAAACGCCCCGTCACCCGACATCCTTTTGACCATCTGCTCGATGCGGTTCCGCGCCTCGATGGTGTTGTTTACGGACACGGCGATACGCCCGTTGCGGATAATCAGGCGCTGCTGTTGCTGCGGGTTAATATCGGAGCCGGTGTTACCTGAACTGCCACCGCCCATGTCAGCATCGGGAGCGCGGGGCGCTTCCTGCGGGAACGCCATCTCCGCCTCCGCCATCTCCTCTACAGCAGCCATCTCACCCCGGCTAAGGGATGGGCTCGCCCCGACAGCCGGTTCAGCAGCAGGCCACGCCCCATCGTTTGCGGTTAGCCCAATCCCCGCACTGCGAGACATCGGCACGAACAGCAGGGTTATAGCTGCCACACAGACAACAATCGACACGAGCGATATCCCGCCCACGAGCAGCCCGGTTTTCAACTTGGGTGACATTTCTCCCTCCAAACTGGTGATAAGTGCGGTACGCCTCTCTTGGCCGCTTCACGAATACGACGCGTCTCGCCCGGGTTTTGTTCCCTGTCTCACCATTGTACTCATCCCGCACAGGAGCGATACTCACAGGCGGTATCGCACGCCTGCGCATCGCACAGTACAATCATCACGAGAACTCCTCTCACCACCGCCAGAAGGGGGTTAGCCTCAATGGAAACTATCAACGTCCTCGTCGCCCGGCCCTTCCCGGCGGCGCTCATGAACAAGCTGGAAAATATCTCGCCCCGGTTCAACATCACGCAGCGCGTCCCTGCCAGCGCCGAGGAGCTTGCCGACCTGGTTGGCTCGGTTGAGATCCTCTATGCCCCTGCGCTGCTGCCCGAACCGGAGGATGCTCCGCGCCTGCGCTGGGTCCAGATCCACTCGGCAGGTGCCGACCAGATACTCCAGCACCGGCTGTTCACGGAGACCGACGTCACCATTACGACGACAAGCGGCATCCACGCCGTCAACATCGCGGAGTACGTCTTTGCGCAGATGCTGGCCTTTGCCCACCGCCTGCCGACCATGTTCGAGGACAAGCGGGCGAAGAACTGGCCCGAGGATCGCTGGGAGCGCTATCTGCCGCACGAACTGCGCGGGGCAACGGTCGGCATTGTCGGCTACGGGAGCATCGGGCGCGAGGTCGCGCGGCTGGCGGATGCCTTCGGCATGCGCGTGCTTGCCGTCAAGGCGAACCTGCGCCAGCTAACGCGCGAATACGCCTACAGCCTCCCCGGCACCGGCGACCCCGAAGCCGAGATCCCCGACCGTATCTACCCGGTCGAGGCCCTCGCGTCGATGGCGCGCGAGTGCGACTACCTCGTGCTGACTCTCCCGCTCACCGAGCGCACCCGTCATCTCGTCAACGCCAATATCTTTGCCGCCATGAAGTCCACCGCTGTGCTGATCAACGTGGCACGCGGCGGGGTTGTGGACGAAGCAGCACTGATCGACGCCCTGCGGCGCGGGCATATCGCGGGCGCTGCGCTCGACGTGTTCGAGGAGGAGCCGCTGCCGCCGGAAAGCCCGCTGTGGGAGCTGCCTAACGTCATCCTCAGCCCGCACATCTCAGGCGCCACGCCTCACTATGATGAGCGCGCCACCGATCTTTTCGCGGAGAACCTTCGGCGGTTCGCGGCGGGAGAGCCGCTGCTGAACGTGGTCAGCCGTCAGCGGGGGTACTGACGCCTTCAGCAAGCAGGCCCTGCAGGTACTCGCCAAAACGATCGCTGTTGCAGGCATCGATGTAACGCAGCAGTTCGCCGCCTGCGATGGGGTAAAGCGGGTAGCATGAGGTCGGCCATGCACCGCGCGGCGCATGCACCACCGCATCGACCACCGCGCCCGGCACGTGCACCCGCCCGTCAAAGCCCTCAACGATCTCCTCGGCGGTGACGATGACATGCTTCCCGCCGAGCGCTAGCTCGACATCCACGCCGAGGTTGCCGTTGAGCAGCGCGTTGCCCGCGCGGTCGGCCTGCAGCGCATGGATGACCGCCACATCCCACGTCAGCGCAGGGAAGGCGACAAGCTGCTGGCCGGGGTTGTATGGGTCCTCGATGATTTTCACGTCGGGGCGGAGCTTTGGCAGGTCGGTGCCGAGCCAGGCTTTCGAGGGCATGAAGCTGACGTCGGCCAGCGCGGCGCGGATGCCAAAGGCCAGGCTGGCCTCAGTCTCCTCGACGATCTTGATCGCGCCCCGGCTCGCCGCCTGTGAGAACATCGGCGCGAGACCGAAGATCTCCATGCCGAAGTAGCAGGTGCGCACGCGCGACACCACCCCCGCCCCGACGAGCAGGTCGCTCTCATAGCTCGCCGTGAAGCACAGCAGCGTCAGGTCGTCGGGCGGAGCCTCCGACGCAAGCAGCGCACGCACAAACGCCACCGGGCGCCGGTACAGCGTGACGCCGCCCAGCGCCAGCGTGTCGCCCGGCTTGACAATCCGGGCCGCTTCGTCAAGCGTAATCAGCTTGTCTTCCATGCGGCAACTCCCCCCTCTGATCCTGGCTGTGCTGCCAGTCTACTCGGCTGGTGGGCCGGGTGCAATTGCGCCTGTCCTCATCCCGGCAGGTCGGGCACCCCTCTCCCATACCCACACCGTATCTGACAAATTTCTGATGAGCGCATGGTACAATCTTAGCATCGAATACGTAGAAATATGTGAGCAACGACTTGATCACCGCTCATCCGATGGAGAACGGCTAGATGTTTCCTTTTACGTTTGATCCGATGTATTGGCTTTTCATCGGGCCCGCACTGCTGTTCATGCTGTATGCGCAGTGGCGCGTCTCGACCGCTTACAATAAATGGGGCCGCGTCCGGAACACGCGCGGCATCCCCGGCGTACTAGCTGCTGAACAGCTTGTGCGTCAGAACGGACTGTTTGGTGTCAACATCCGGGGGATTCGCGGGCATCTGACGGACAACTATGACCCGCGCAACAAGACCCTGAACCTGTCCGAGGCGACGGCACAGCAAGATTCGGTCGCCTCGCTCGCTATCGTCGCCCACGAGGTCGGGCATGCCGTGCAGGACCACACCAACTTCGCCCTGCTGAGGCTGCGCGGCGGGCTCGTCCCGGCGGTGAACTTCGGTTCGCAGCTTGGCCCGCTGCTGTTCTTCGTGGGCCTGCTGCTGCAGTTTGACTTCCTGATGTGGTTGGGGATTATATTCTTCTCCGGCGCGTTCATCTTTGCGCTCGTCACGCTACCTGTCGAGCTTGACGCCTCGCGCCGCGCAATGAACATGCTGACGTCCAGCGGCCTGATCGTCGATCCGCAGGAGAAGCGTGGGGCGCGCGCTGTCCTGACCGCCGCAGCGCTGACTTACGTCGCCGCTTTACTTACTGCGCTGTTCCAGCTACTATATTACATTATGCTGGCCGCTGGGGGTCGCCGGCGCGACTAGCCGCCGCCCCCGGCGCATCGTAAAGGGCGCTGCTCATGGCCCGGTCTGACCGGCCTGCCGAAGACTACACTATCGACGAATTGATGAGCGTGTGTATCGCGCGCCAGCTTAAGGACGGCGAGATCGTCGCGCAGGGGCTGGCGACGCCGCTTGTCGTGGCAGGCTACCTGCTTGCCAAGCTGACCCACGCCCCGAACCTGCGCTTCGCCTCCGCCATCGGACAGGCGCTGTGTGAGGACTGGGCGCCGGTGGGCCTCGCCCGCATCGAAGACCTGTGGCTGGGCAAGGCGCTCATGGGCGATGGCTTCGTACGGGCCGCCGCCGATGTACTGCCCCGCGTCGCGCCGACCGAGTTCTTTCGCCCGGCACAGATCGACGCGCAGGGCAACTTCAACAACATCGCCATCGGCAGCGACTACGAGCGCCCGTTCATGCGTCTGCCCGGCACGGGCGGCATCCCTGACGTGACCGTCGTCTCCCACAACGTCTACATCTACGTGCCCCGGCACTCGAAGGTCACCTTTGTCGAAAAGCTGGACTTTGTGAGCGGGCTGGGCCACGTGCCCGTCCGCCCGCACGGCGCAGGCCCGCGCTACTGTATTACCGACCTCGGCCAGTTTGACTGGGCGAGCGGGCGCATGCGCCTGACGAGCTATCACCCCGGCGTGGACATCCAGCGCATCCAGCGCCGGACGGGGTTTGAGCTGGAGATCGCGCCGGACGTCCACGAGACGCCGCCGCCCACCGTCGAAGAGGTGCGCCTGCTGCGCGAGGAGATCGACCCGCTCGGCGTGCGCAAGCTCGAACTGCTCGGCGGGCAGGCGCGCAAAGACCTGATCCGTGAGATCCTGAGGCAGGAAGGAGCTTTGTAGCGCCATACCCGGCGCGTTATTATGCAGGAGAACAACCGACCGCTGCTCGCCGAAACGACGTTCCGCGTCCGCTTCGCCGAGACCGACCAGATGGGGATTGTGCATCACGCCAGCTACCTGGTCTATTTTGAAGAGGGCCGCAGCGAGTTAAGCCGCCAGCACGGTATGCCCTATAGCGAGCTTGAGCGGATGGGCTACTCGCTGGCGCTGAGCGAGGCTTACGTACGCTACCGGATGCCTGCGGTCTACGACGACCTGATTACGGTGCGCACCTGGGTTGAGCAGCTTCGCAGCCGGGGCATCACCTTCGCCTATGAGGTCGTGCGGGCGGAGGATGGGCAGGTGCTCGTCACCGGGCGCACCGCACACATCTGCGTGGATCGCAGCGGGCAGGCCCGGCGCCTCCCGGACGCGTGGATCGCGCCTTACCGGCAGGCGATGGCGGGGCACGCCGTCGATGGCGGCACAGGTTCCGCCGGGCAGTAGCGAATTGGCCCGGCAGTATCAATCACGGCCAGCAGTAATGAGGATACCGCATGGTTGATAATCCAATCCTGAATGAACGCTACAAACTGATCGAGCAGATCGGCGCGGGCGGTATGGCCGTGCTCTACAAGGCCGAAGACCTGGAACTGGGGCGCACCGTCGCCGTGAAGGTGCTCCGCCCCAGCCTCGTTGGCGACCCGGAATTTCTGGTGCGCTTCAAGCGAGAAGCCCGCGCCGCCGCGAACCTCTCGCACCCGAACATCGTCACGGTGCACGACGTCGGGCAGGATGGCCCCAACACGCACTATATCGTGATGGAGTATGTGCCGGGCCAGAACCTCAAGCAGTTGATCCGGGCGCAGGGCGCGTTTGAGGTCGATACCGCGCTCGCCATCGTCGTCGAGGTGTGCAAGGGTGTTGGCTACGCCCACCGCGCCGGGCTGATCCACTGCGACCTCAAGCCGCAGAACATCCTCATCACGCCCGACAACCGCGTCAAGGTGACGGACTTCGGCATCGCGCGGGCCTTCAGCGCGGCGCAGGCCGAGACGGACGAGGTCGAAGAGGTGGTCTGGGGCAGCCCGCACTACTTCGCGCCGGAGCAGGCCGCCGGTGAGCCCCCTACTCCGGCATCCGATGTGTACTCCATCGGCATCATCACCTTTGAGCTTTTGACCGGGGAGCTGCCCTTTACTGGCGACAGCTACGAGGAACTGGCGCTGGCGCATCTGCGCAACGAGCCGCCGTCCATCCTGTCGTTCAACTCGGCGCTGCCGCAGGAGCTTGACCGCATCCTGCAGAAGGTCCTCTCGAAAGAGCCTTCCGCCCGCTACCGCACCGCCGATCAGCTTGGGCGCATCCTGCAGAAGTACCGCGAGGCGGGCCAGCAGCCCACCGGCCCGTTCGAGGTGACGCCGTCGGCGGTGGGCCCGGCGCTGCCGCATGAGGATGTAGCGTCGCCGTACCAGTGGGAGGACTCATCCGCCGAGGATGCCACGATCCCAACCTTTACGCCGCCGCCGGGGCTGGGTCGCCGCCCGCCCGACGACGACACCCTCCCATCCCTGCCGCCCGTCGATTACCAGACAGCCAGGCCGAGGCAGGGCGTACATGCGCCGTACGTCGATGATCGCTATACTTTGGATGAGTACGATGAGTATCAGGACGACGTGCTGGCGGAAGCAGAGGACCCGGGGTTCGACGTCTACGGTCTGGTTCTCGGTGTGCTGGCAGCCGTCGCTGTGCTGGGTTTGATCCCCCTGTGGATTACCGTCTACCTCACACTGACACGATAAAGCCAGCCAAAGGATGTGAGAATCGGATAAGAAAAGTCAGCCGATAGACACGTTAGCTTTGTTGGGTAGCTATATTCAGGTATAATCCAAAGTAAGGGAAAAGTCGAACAGATGGGCGGATTCCGTCTCCACTGGGCCGCATCACGTACAAGGATAGGAAAGAGACTACCCGGCGCAGAGCACCCGACCGCTAACCCCGGTCAGACGCCGTCCACTGGCGCGCTAGCGCCGTTTGTCTTATAGGAGTGAATGGTGTGAATTCCACCCGATTCAGGCACGGTTTTGTATATCTATTGATCATTCTGGCCGTCGCGGTCATCATCCTGGGGGCGTTTACCCGCCAGGACAGCCCTGATTCCTGGTCGATGACGGACGTGGCTGATGCGGCGAAGGCCGGACGCATCTCCGAGATCGTCGTCAGAGACAACAACGAGTTGGTGATTACGCTGACCGACGGCGACGTGAAAATGTCCCGTAAGGACGCCAACTCAACCGCGCTGGAGCAGCTTGCTCTCCAGGGCGTCACCCCGGAGCAGCTTGCCGCCATCGAGTGGATCAATGAGACGACCACCAATTGGTCCAGCATCTTCACCATCCTGATTTACCTGCTGCCGCTCGTCTTTGTGGTCGGGTTCGTTTACTTCATGCTGCGCCAGGCGCAGGGCAGCAACAACCAGGCGCTGTCGTTTGGCAAGAGCCGCGCCCGCATGTTCACCGGCGACCAGCCGACCGTCACGTTTGACGACGTTGCCGGCTGCGATGAGGCCAAGGAAGAGCTTCGTGAGATCGTCGAGTTCCTGCGCGAGCCTGCCAAGTTCATCCAGATTGGCGCACGCATCCCGAAGGGCGTTCTGCTCGTTGGGCAGCCCGGCACCGGCAAGACGCTGCTGGCGAAGGCTGTCAGCGGCGAGGCAGGCGTTCCGTTCTTCTCGATCTCCGGTTCGGAGTTTGTTGAAATGTTCGTCGGCGTCGGCGCGAGCCGTGTGCGCGACCTGTTCGAGCAGGCCAAGCGGCACAGCCCGTGCATCATCTTCATCGACGAGATCGACGCGGTAGGCCGCCACCGTGGTGCAGGCCTGGGCGGGTCGCACGACGAGCGCGAGCAGACCCTGAACCAGATCCTCGTCGAGATGGACGGCTTCGACACCGACACCAACATCATCATTATTGCCGCCACCAACCGCCCGGACATCCTCGACCCGGCGCTGCTGCGCCCCGGTCGTTTCGACCGCCGCGTCGTGCTCGACCGGCCTGACGTGCGCGGGCGTGAGGAGATCCTCAAGGTGCATGTGCGCGGTAAGCCGCTCGCCCCGGACGTCGATCTTGGCCTGCTGGCGCGGGCCACGCCCGGCTTCGTCGGTGCGGACATCGAGAACATGGTCAACGAGGCGGCCATCCTGGCGGCCCGGCAGAACAAGAAGATCATCCATATGGAGGACTTCAAGGAGGCCATCGAGCGCGTCGTGATGGGCCCCGAACGCCGCAGCCGCCTGATGAGCGAGGAAGAGAAGCGGATCACGGCCTACCACGAGGCGGGTCACGCGGTCGTCGGCCATCTTCTGCCGTTCTGTGACCCGGTGCTGAAGGTCACCATCATCCCGCGTGGGATGGCGGGCGGCTACACCATGGCCGTGCCCGAGGACGATGTGCGCTATGTGACGCGCTCGAAGTTCATGGACGACCTCGCGATGATGCTGGGTGGCCGTGTCGCCGAGGAGCTGATCTTCGACGACATCACGACTGGCGCAAGCAACGATCTGGAGCGGGTGACGAAGCTTGCCCGTAATATGGTCACGCGCTATGGCATGAGCGACCGTCTCGGCCCGATGATCTACGGCCAGAAGGAGGAGCTTGTCTTCCTAGGCCGCGAGATCGGCGAGCAGCGTGACTACAGTGAGTCGGTTGCCGAGGAGATTGACGCCGAGGTGCGGCGCATCGTCAGCACAACGTACGAGCGCGCCCGCCAGGTCCTCACCGAGAATGCCGACAAGCTGGAGGCAGTCGCGCAGGCGCTCCTCGAATACGAGACGCTCGACCGGGAGGCCTTCCTCAAGATCATGGAAGGCGAGACGGAAGAAGAGGCCGCAGAGCAGAGCACGGGCGGCACACCGAGCCCGGTTGCCGAGAAGGGCAAGCAGAAGGCCGGTAAGGGTGACGAAGACGCCCCCTCCGCGCTTGACCTGCCCCCTGCTCCGGCTCCTGCCTGATGCAGATTGGATAACGAAAGGCCGGGCATCTGTGCGATGCCCGGCCTTTTTGATTCACCTGAGGCAGGAAGCCGCTTACGCTGTTGCCGCGCCGCTCGACACACCTTGCTGTTGCTGCTCAACCTCCATGTTCACCAGCTCTCGGCGCAGGATCTTGCCAACCGCCGTGCGCGGCAGCGCCTCAACGAACGCCAGCCGCCGGGGCACGGCATACGGGGCAAGCTGCTCGGCGCAGAAGTCGATGATCTCCTGCTCGGTCGCGCTGTGGCCCTGCTTCAGCACGATCCACGCCTTCAGCGCTTCCTGCCCCTCCTTCTCCGGGTGCGGGATGCCCGCCACAGCTGCCTCGGCAATCGCCGGGTGGTCCATCAGCACCTTCTCGACCTCGTTGGGGTACACGTTGAACCCGCCAACCAGCACCATGTCCTTCTTGCGGTCAACGATGTAGAAGTACCCATCCTCGTCCATCCGCGCGATGTCACCTGTGTACAGCCACCCATCGCGGAGCGCGTTCGCGGTCTCGGTCGGCTGGTTGTGGTAGCCTGTCATCATCGCGGGGCCGCGCAGCACCAGCTCGCCGATCTCGCCAACCGGCACATCCGTCACCTCGTCGTCGAGGCTCACAATCCGGCACTCGACATCCGGGAAGGGCAGCCCGATCGAGCCGACCCGGTTTTCGCCGCGCAGCGGGTTGCAGTGAGTGGCCGTCGGCGCCTCGCTCATGCCGAAGCCCTCCATCACCGTGCCACCGGTCAGTTCCTCAAAGCGACGCTTCGTCTCCGGCGCGAGCGGTGCCGACCCGCTGATGCAGGCCCGGATGCTGCTCAGGTCGTACTTGCCTGCCGCAACGCCGGGGTGGTTGTTGATCGCGTTGTACAGCGCTGGCACGCCCATGAAGATCGTCGGCTTGAAGCGGTCAATGCAGCCGAGCACATCGTCGATGTCGCGCGCGTTGGGCACCATGATCATCGCCGACGCCATCGAGACGGCGAACGTCATCACGGCGACCATCCCGTACACGTGGAACAGCGGGATGGCTGCCAGGAACCGCTCCTCGCCGCTCTGGTCGCCCGCCAGCCAGCAGCGCATCTGGATGGCGTTGTTGACGAGCGCGCTGTGCGGGCTGCGCGCCGCCTTGGGAATGCCGGTCGTGCCGCCGGTGAACTGGAAGATAGCGGTATCCTCCTTCGGCTTGATGTCCACCTTCGGGCGCTGGCTCGGCAGATATTTGGTCAGCAAGTCCTGCAGCCACACGTCCCCTTCGCGAAGCTGCTCGACACGGTGACCATCCTTTTTCTCACGGGCGACGGTAAACAGAAACTTCCCCAGGCCGGGGAAGTACTCTTTGATGTTGGTGACGATCAGGCGGCGCAGCGGCGTCCGCTCACGAACCGAGTTCAGCCCCTCATAAAACAGGCTCATGACAATAGCAACTTCCGCACCGGCGTCGACGATCTGGCGGGCTTTCTGGGCCGGTGGGAAGGTCGGGTTCAGCGCGACAACGATGCCGCCCGCCTTGAGGATGCCAAAAAAGGCGATGGCAAACTGCGCACTGTTAACGAGGTCTACCGCGACGCGATCCCCCTTCTTGACGCCCATATCGGCCAGGGCGGCGGCCAGCCGGTCGCTCAACTCCCCCAGTTCGCGATAGCTCACCTCGTTATAGATGCGCCCCACGACGGGCAGTTCCAGCGAGACGATGCAGGCCACGCGATCGCCGTGGTTTTTGGCCGCATCGTCCAGCAGAGCGTAAAGTGGAATTTCAGGATAAGGCTCAAGCGAGTGTGGCACCCCCTCATCGTATGACTTGGTCCAGGGCCTGTCAGCATAGGTAACCATCTATTGACCTCCTCCTGTGTGCGGCGGAAAAAGTAAAGACTGCCAGCCTGCGGTACGCAGCCGCCTCCCCTATGCGGCTATCTTGGCAAGCAAGCGAATAAACTTAATTGTGGACAGACTTGAAGGAGGGGTATACGGATGTGTCCCGGCGTATAAACATGACAATCTTGACGATGTCCCTCTCTTTTAGTATATAGGTCAAACGCATCGTATGCGAGTCACTCATGCTGACAGGTTGCACGAAACCCCGTCCCTGCTTAATTTTCTGTGTTTCCGCTTCAGGTAGGTTAGAATGTACGCCATTGTAGGAATGATGTGGAAAGCAGGCAGATGATGGACACCAACCCAACCGCCAAAATGGTTGCCTGGCTGGACGAGGAGCGCCGTAAGGACAAGGCTCTCATTACCAAGCTCGAAGAGCGGACCGCGTCCCAGCAGGCTTTAATATCTGATCAGACCCGTCGTATCATGGACCTTGAGAACCAGATCGCCGGGTTGCGCTCAGCTATCATCCCCATCAGCACTTTCGACGAGACCATCACCCGGCTGCGCATGGAGTTCAACGCAAGCATTGAGCAGTTAGAGTCACGCCGCAGCAACGTCGATCTGGACGTTAAGAAGCTGCGCGACACCGACCGCGAGCAGTTCCTCCGCACCATCGAAGAGCTGCGGCAGGAGATGATCCAGCGCATCGACCAGGCGATGGAGCCCCGCCGCATCGAGGAGGAGCGCCTGTCCCGCGTAGCGGTCGAACTGCAGAACTACGCCAACCACCTCAGCAAGGGCCTGGAGGACTTCGAGCGCTCACTCACCTTCCTCGAGGAGCAGCGCCGGCAGGACACCCGCCGCATCTCCGAGATCAACTCCGAGGTTGCCGAACTCGTCAAGCGGGTGGACAGCCAGCTTCCGAAGATCGAGCTGCTGGAGGAGATCAGCCGCCGCAACGAGCGCCGCGTCAGCGAGCTAGCGCCGCGCATCACCGAGCTTAAGCAGCAGCATCAGGACTGGGCCGAACAGCAGGCGCTGGCCGACCAGCAGCGCGAGCGCACGCTGAACGACATGGTGCGCCGCATGGACGCCTTCGCCGAGGAGATGATGAACTTCACCAAGCAGGTGCAGGGCTGGGCGGACACCCATCGCAAGATCAAACAGGAGGTCGAGGACTTCCAGCGTCTGGCGGACCGTGTCGAGCGACGGCTGAACGAGTACTCCGAGATGCAGCGCCTCTCCGAGGAGCGCTTCCGTCAGGAGTGGGAAGATTTCATTGGCGACGACCAGAAGCGCTGGCGTCAGTTTACGCTCACCAATGAGGAGGCCTGGCGCGAGAACGAAAAGACTATTGAGGAGTTCAAAGCCGAGCTAACGCGCATCAAGGAGAGCATCGAGCGGCAGGAAGAGCACCTCAAGTTCCTCAACAAGGCCCAGCAGAAGCTGATCGATGGCCTTGTGGAGAGCATCCACGCGCTGCGCGAGCAGGCGGAAGACGGTCGAAGCTCGCTTCCATCCCTCACCTGATAAGCCGGGGTTGAGGCGCATATGACGCACGTTATCGGCACCGCCGGCCATGTCGACCATGGCAAGTCGACGCTGGTGCAGGCGATGACCGGCATCGACCCTGACCGTCTCGCCGAGGAAAAACAGCGCGAGATGACCATCGACCTCGGCTTTGCCTGGCTGACGCTGCCAAGCGGCAGGACGGTCGGCATCGTCGATGTGCCCGGCCACCGCGACTTCATCGAGAATATGCTGGCAGGCGTCGGCGGGATCGACCTCGCGCTGCTGGTCATCGCCGCCGACGAAGGCGTAATGCCGCAGACACGCGAACATCTTGCCATCCTCGACCTGCTTGGCGTGACCAACGCCGTCGTCGCCCTGACCAAGATCGACATGGTGCCGGACCCGGAATGGCTGGAGCTTGTCGCGCTCGACGTGTCCGAGTTGCTCGACCAGACCGCGCTGCGAGATGCGCCCATCGTGCCAGTCTCCGCGCGCACGGGTGACGGCCTGCCCGACCTGCTGACCGCGCTCGATGCCGCACTCGGCAAGCAGCCGCCCCGCCCTGACCTCGGTCGCCCACGCCTGCCCATCGACCGCATCTTCACGATCAGCGGGTTCGGCACGGTGGTGACCGGCACGCTCACCGGCGGCTCGCTGCACGTCGGGGATGAGGTTGTTATACAACCCCGCGGGCTGCACGCCCGCATCCGGGGCCTGCAAAGCCACAAGGAAGCCATCAGCAGCGCGCAGCCCGGCAGCCGCGTCGCGGTGAACCTCAGCGGGGTCGACCGGGGCGATATCCAGCGCGGCGATGTCGTCACCAGACCCGGCACGCTGCGCGGCACCACGCTCATCGATGTCCAGTTCCGCTACCTGCCCGACGCCGGGCGTCCGCTCCAGCACAACGCAGAGGTCAAGTTCTTCAGCGGCGCCGCCGAGTCCGTCGCGCACGTGCGCCTCGTCGGCAACCGCGAACTGCTCCCCGGTGAGGAAGGCTGGCTGCAGCTTCGCCTCGCGCAGCCCCTTGCCCTCGACAAGCGCGACCGCTTCATCCTGCGCTACCCCTCACCGGCGCAGACGATTGGCGGCGGGGTGGTGCTCGACCCGCACCCGCCGCACCGCTGGCGCCGCTTCAAGCCGGAGGTCATCGCCCGCTTCGAGACGCTCGCCGCGGGCACGCCTGAAGACCTTGTGCTGCACGCCCTCCAGGGCGAAACAGCCCTCACCCCCGCCGATCTGGCGGCGCGAACCGGGCTTGCAGGCAGCGCGATTGAAGCCGCGCTTGCCGCGCTCGCCGGGGAGGGGCAGGTGTTCGAGCTGCTGTCCGGCTCGTGGATGGCCCTCGCCGCGTGGCAGCGCCTCACCGGGCGGATGCAGGCTGAGTTAGCCGCCTACCACCAGCGCAACCCGCTGAGGCTGGGGATGCCGCGTGAGGCGCTGCGCAGCCGTCTGGGGCTGAGCGGTAAGCTGTTCCAGCCGTTCGTCCAGCGCGCGGTGGAGAGCGGTATTCTCGTTGACGCGGGCACGGCGCTGAGTCTTCCGGAGCACCGCGTCACGTTCACCCCCGCGCAGCAGGCCGCTATCGACCGGCTGATGCGCGAGTTTCAGGCGCAGCCCACTACCCCGCCCGCCACGCGTGACGCCGCAGCCCTGGTCGGCGAGGACGTGCTCGCCGCCCTCGTCGAGCAGGGCCGGCTGGTGCAGGTCAACGAGGATGTGCTGTTCGACGCCGACACATACGCCGAACTCGTGCGGCAGGTCGAGCAGTTCATCGAGCGGGAAGGCTCTATTACCGTCGCTCAGGCCCGTGACCTGTTCAACACCAGCCGCAAGTACGTGCTCGCCTTGCTGGAGCACCTCGACTCGATCGGGGTGACGCGCCGCACCGGCGACGAGCGGGTGCTACGCCGCGCCACTCGCTAATACGTACCGGCCAGCCAGCGGCGCTCCCTTGCAGCATCGCAGAGAATAACTAGACTGTCCGGCAGAGTTTATTTCCCACGCTGTCCAAAGGGAGTGCCCCGCATGACACCTGCCGAGATAGGCGTTTTGCTGCTGTTGTTGATTCAGGCGTTCAGGGCGCTGCGTCTGGCCATACAGGTCGTCAGGGGAGGTTTGCGGAACCAGCCGCCTGCAATGCAGGATGTCAGCCATCTCGAACTCCCGGTGCCGCCCGGCCTGCAGCCGGTAATGGACGAACTCCGGCAGCTAGGGCTCAAGCGGCTCGGCGAAGTGCAGCTTGTTCGCAACCCACAGATCACCGCCTGGCTGTTATCAGACCCGGCGTACGAGCTAACGGCGGAAGCCTTTTTGCCGTCGGAGGCGGACATACCGTCGGTTGTCGGGTTCGGTACCATGTTCGGCGAGGCCGGTGACGCATACGTGCTCACCCATTTCAGAGAACCGTATCCCGGCATGCTGCGCACTGTTGACGAGCCAGACTTCAAGGCACAGGAGGTCACAGCCAGCCTTGCCGACGCACTGGCTGAGCATCGCCGCCAGGTGGACGAGCTTCGCGTACGGTACGGTGCGCCCTACCCTGCCCGCACCGTTGACGACTATCTGCATAAAGGCCGCATCTACATGCAGCGGTTCTACCCGCGGCGTGAGGGCAGCCAGTATAGGCCCGCCGTCCGTAAAACGAACATGATGCTCGGGGCCGAACTGGCGCTGACAATCGCCCTGTTGGTGGCAACGCTGCTCGTTCCAACGCCAGTCGGGCGCTGGCTGCTCATGACGGCATTTATTGCGGTAGTCCTCGGCTTTGAGCTTTCCATCATCCGGCACTGGAAGCGGGTTCGCGTGACGCGGGTGCCCTGAACGAGCGCGATGCCCCTATAAAACAAACAGCCCCACCCACGATTGGGTGGGATAACTTTTCACTCCTCCCTGAAGATTGAAAAAGTAGGGGCCGGTCTGAGACCGGCCCCTACATCAATCCATCTGTCAATGCCTCAGCTTAGTACTGCGGCATCGGCGGGGGGGAAGCCTTCTCCTGCTCCGGCACGTCGGTGATCAGCGCCTCGGTCGTCAGGATCATCGCCGCGATGCTCGCCGCGTTCTCCAGCGCGCCACGCGTCACCTTCGCCGGGTCGATGATACCGGCCTTGATCATGTCAACGTACTCGCCGCTGATCACGTCATAGCCGATATTCGGGTTGCCCTCTTCCTCCGCCTTGCGGCGAACGGTGTCGATGATGACCGCGCCGTCACGGCCCGCGTTCGCCGCGATCTTGCGCATCGGAGCCTCGAGCGCCTCACGCACGATGGTCACGCCGGTCTGCTCATCCGGGTAATCCATCACGAGGTCGTCCAGCGCCTTCATGGCGTTGATCAGAGCCACACCACCACCCGGCACGATGCCTTCCTCGACAGCGGCGCGGGTCGCGCTGAGCGCGTCCTCGACACGATGCTTCTTTTCCTTCAGCTCAACCTCGGTGGCCGCACCCACGCGGATGACCGCCACACCACCGGCCAGCTTCGCCAGGCGCTCCTGGAGCTTCTCGCGGTCGTAGTCGGACGTGCTCTGCTCGATGGAGACCTTGATCTCCTCAATGCGGCCCTGGATGGCCTTCTCATCGCCCTTGCCGCCGACGATCGTCGTCTCGTCCTTCGTGGCGACGACCTTCTCCGCGCGGCCCAGGTCCTCGATGGTCGCGCTCTCGAGCTTGCGGCCAACTTCCTCGCTGATGACGGTACCGCCCGTCAGCACGGCGATGTCCTGCAGCATCTGCTTGCGGCGGTCGCCGAAGCCGGGGGCCTTCACGGCAAGAACATTCAGCATGCCGCGCAGCTTGTTCAGAACCAGCGTCGCGAGCGCCTCGCCGTCAACATCCTCGGCGATGACCACCAGCTCGCGCTTGCCGCGGTTCAGCAGCTTCTCAAGGATCGGCATCAGGTCAGTGGCAGCCGAGATCTTCTTGTCGTGGATGAGGATGTAGGGCTCCTCGATGACCGCTTCCATCGACTCTGGGTTGGTCACGAAGTACGGGCTGATGTAGCCGCGGTCGAACTGCATACCCTCGACGTACTCGGTCTCGAAGTCGAGGCCCTTGCTCTCCTCAACGGTGATGACGCCGTCCTTACCGACCTTCCACATCACCTCGGCGATCAACTCACCGATCTCGCGGTCCTGCGCGGAAATGCTCGCCACGCTGGCGATCTCTTCCTGGGTGTCGATCTCGACAGCCTGGTCGAGGATAGCCTTCGCCACGCGCTCGGTCGCCGCCTCGATGCCGCGCTTCAGGAGCATCGGGTTGGCACCTGCCGCGACGTTCTTCAGGCCGAGGTTAACCATCGTCTGGGCCAGCACGATGCTCGTGGTGGTACCGTCACCGGCGATGTCGTTGGTGCGAGTTGCGGCTTCCTTCAGAAGCTGCGCGCCCATGTTCTCATACGGATCTTCCAGCTCGATTTCCTTGGCTACCGTCACACCATCATGCGTAATGGTGGGCGCACCAAACTTCTTGTCGAGAGCGACGTTGCGACCCTTGGGGCCGAGCGTGGTGGTCACGGCGTTCGCCAGTACGTCAACACCGTACTTGAGCTTACGACGCGCCTCCTCGGAAAACACTAACTGCTTGGGCATAGGTTAGTCAACCTCCATCAGATGACTGTCGTTACACTAAGGGGGAGTAAGGGGGCTACTCCTCGATGATCGCCAGGATGTCGGATTCCTTGAGGATGAGGAGATTCTTGCCGTTCAGCTTGACCTCGGTGCCAGCATACTTGGCAAACAGCACCGTCTGGCCGACTTCCACATCCATCGGGATGCGCTTGCCATCGTCATCCTTGCGGCCCGCGCCCACGGCCAGAACGTTACCCTGCTGCGGCTTTTCCTTGGCCGTCTCCGGCAGAACAAGCTGCCCGCCGGCAAAGGTTTCTTCACGCTCGATGGGCTCAACGACCACACGGTCACCTAATGGTCGCAACTGAAGAGCCATAGCTCGATGCCTCCTTATATCTGTGAATCGAGTAGTGTGTCGTGGGGTACTTCTCAATTTTAGCACTCTCATGCTTCGAGTGCTAACAGTCGTGCGTAGTATACGCAGTGTTGGAAGGGCTGTCAAGGGGAGTGGATGGGGCTATAAGGTGTTTTTAATGAAGTTCTTATACACCTGCACCGCGCAGGCGGCACGCAAACAGCGGCGGGATGACTGTCCGGGCCATTGGGCTCGATCACATCATGGGTGTGCGGCCCACACTGCTGTTTACACCCGCGTCATCATCGCCGCTGTTCTTCTCTTGATAATCATTATGCTCTAAATCCGGGCCGTTGTAAAGGGCTTCTGGCCCCAGAGTATCACCCGGCAGCGCCGCTTCTTCCTCCGGCTCGGTCTGCACCGAGATCCGCTCCAGCGCAGCAAGGAGCGCCCGGCTCTGCACCGCGCAGTCGGAACCTAGCTGCCGGAAGACCTTATCAGCCCGATCGGCGTACTCCCACGCCTGCTCAAACAGATGCATCGAGTAGTACAGGTCAGCCAGGTTCAGCCAGGTCACAGCCTGCTCATGGATATGCAATTCGCGCTTGAGCGCACTGAGGGCTTCAAACAGCAAGTCCTCGGCCCGCTGATAGTTGCCCTGCTGCTTGCACAGCATCGCCTGCTGGCACTTGACCATCGCCAGCGCCGGCTCATCATCCAGCGCCTCGAGCAGGCTGCCCGCCCGCGCGTAATCCTCGTCCGCCCGGCTCCACAGGCCCATATCATGCCGCAACGCGCCGAGGGCCATAAAGGCCCGCGCCTCCAGCCGCGCATCACCAAGCCCGCGTGCCAACGTCGCCGCCTGCTCCGCCGCGATCAGCGCCTCATCCCGCTGGCCAAGCGTGCGGTGCGCCAGCGACAGGTTGATCAGCGCCGTCGCCATGTCGCGCTGAGTCCCGCTGTGCAGCTCAAACACGCGCAGGCTGCGCCGGTAGGTCTTGATCGCTGCCTGTGTCTTGCCGGTCATGAGGTCCATATTGGCGATGTTGTTCTGCGCCCGCGCCGAGCCGACTTCGTCACTGTCCCGCTCGAACAGGTTGCGGGCGCCCTCGTAGGCACGGCGTGCGTCGGCCCACTCGCCCCGGTCGCGCAGCCAGTGCCCCAGCAACAGCAGGCGCTCCGCACCCGTCCGCAGATCGCCCCGCTTCACCGCCGCCGCCGACCACCCCTGAAAGGCCGCGCGAGCCGTTTCGCTGTCGCCCGCCGCGCGCGCAATCGCCGCCTGCACGGCGAGCGCATCCTCATAGCTGCTGTCCAGTGCCAGCGCTGAGGCGGTAGCGGCAAGCGCCAGTTCGTGCTGCCCCCGGTTCCATGCCGCCTGGGCCAGCGCGGCCTGCCGGAAGGCCTCGAACTGCGCCGGGCGCGGCATGCTCTTGATCCGCCGGCGCAGGTCATCGCTGATGCGGATGCCCAGCGCCTCGATGAGCGCCAGCGAGACGTGCTCAACAAAGCGAGGGAAGGCGGCAACCGGCGTCGAGGCCTCAATCGGCGGCTCCTCATCCACCCCCTCGACGATGAGCCTCACCCCGAACTGCTTGCCATCCTCATCGTACACATACCACCCGTAGACGATCGCATCCGCGCGGAACTGCGCCTGCACCGCCGCACGCTGGTTTTCATCGGGGGGAAGCTCGTGCTTCTGGAGCGCCATGTAGCGCGCCAGCACGCGGCTCTCGACGACCGGCACATCGGCTCGCTCCAGGTGGTCGCTCAGTAGCTTGCTGAACAGCGCCCCCAGCGCGTACGCCTCATCCGTGTCCTGGTTGCCGGCGAGCGGCACAACCGCGACCGGCCTGCTGTTTCCTGCCTGCGTGCTCATATCGTACGCTTAACCGCCTCCGCCCGGCTTAAACGATATCAATCACCGAGCCTGTGGGCCGCTTGGTCACTTCAATCCGCACCGGGAAGGCGTCCCGAAGCTCGTCGATGTGGGTGATGACAAGGATAAGGTCAAAGTCGTCGCGGATGGCATTGATGGCCTGCACCAGCCGCTCGCGCCCCTGCGCGTCCTGCGTGCCGAACCCCTCGTCCATGATCAGCGTGCGAAGCTGCGCGCCCGCTCGCCGGGCCAGCAGCCGCGACAGTGCCAGCCGGATGGCGAAGTTCACGCGGAAGGCCTCGCCCCCGCTGAACGTCTCGTAGTCGCGCGTGCCCAGCTCGTCGGCGATCTTGATGTCCAGCGTCTCTTTGAAACCGCCGGTCACCTTCTCGCGCTGCGTGTCGAAGCGCACGTGCATCCGCCCGTCCGTCATGCGGGCGAGCAGTTCGTTGGCCTCCGTCTCGATCTCGGGGATGGCCGCCTCGATGATCATTGCCGGGATGCCATCCTTGCCGAACGCATCCCTGAGCTGCTCGTAAACACCCTGCTCGTCGGCCAGATCGTCAAGCTGCTTGACTACCTCTTTGCGGCGCTCGCGCTGGGTGGCGATGGTGTTCAACCGCTGCTGCGCCGCGCCGAGCTTACTCTGCGCCTGCCAGGACTGGTCGCGCAGGTCCTGCAGACGCCCCTCCCACGAGCTGAGTTCCTCCTCCTTAAGGGCGACGACCTCACGCTCCTGGCTGATTTCATCGAGCATCGCGCACAGTTCGTCCAGCCGGCTGGTCTGCGCCTCGGCGCGCTCCTCAAGCTGCTTGATCCGCGCCTCCGTCTGCGGGAGTTGCTTGAGGGCCAGGTCAAGGTCGGCCTTGCGGCGCTCAAACGGCTGAAGCTCGCTGATCAACCGGCGCGCCTCCTGGTGGGCCTCTCTGTCATAGCCCAGTTCGGCAAGCTGTTGCTGCAGCGCTGCGAGTTCCGCCCGCGCCTCAAGCGCGTAAGTCTCCCCCGTGAGCATGTCTTCAACCTCGGCGAGGCGGGCTTCCACACTAGCAAGCTCGTTCTGCGCTTCATACGCCTGCCGGAGCTGCTCCTCGAGT
>DGDY01000089.1:27779-31451 GCA_002385675.1 Anaerolineales bacterium UBA3940
GTCGTGGTTCAACTGCTTTATCGCAGTTTCGAGTTCCGCCAGGCGCTTCCGATTGGCCTGGTTCTCATTTTTTTTGGCCGTCCCATCACGCTCTAACCTGGCCAGCAGGTCGGCACGGTGCGCCGGGCTCAACTCCTGCTCGCACAATGGGCAGATGGCTTCCTGTGCGGCCTCGATCTGTTTCCGCTGCTGCAGCAGTGTTCTTGCCTCCGCCTCAAGGGCGCGGTTCGTGGCCCGAAGGTCGACAGCTTCCTCCTGCAATTTGGAGACCTGTTCATTCCACGCGTCGCGCTCAGCCTGCCGCGCCTCAAGCTCGGAAAGCTCCTCGCGCGCCTCAGCCAGCGTTTGCTCCAGCTTCTCGACTGTGTCCACCAGGCGGGCATGCTTCGTGTGCTGCTGGCGCAAGCCGTCAAGCTCGGCTTGCAGGCGGCTGCGCTCGCTGGTAATCACCTGCTCCAGTTCGCTAAGCCGCTCCTGCAGCCCGCTCTGCGCCATGAGCCGCTCGCTCATATCCTGGTCGGTGCGGCGGGCAGCCTCAAGCTGTGCGATACCCGCCTCGATCTCGTCGCGCTGGGCGAGGATGGCGGAATGGTCGGCTAGCTCCTTGTTAGCCGTCTCGCGGTCCTCCTCAATCTGCCGAAGCGCTTCCTGCCCTTCGTGGACCTGCCGGCTGTATTCAGCGTGGCGGGTGTCGAGATACCTCAGTTCCCGCCGGGCATCCTCCAGTTCGTGCACATAGCTCTCCGCCTCGGCAATCTGCGCGGCGAGTTCGTCACACCGGGCTTGGGCCTGCTCAAGCTCTAAGCGGTACGTCTCCTCGCGATCAAGCTCGTCGTCGATGTTGCGCAAGGTCGCCTCAAACTGCCGCATCTCGTTTTCAATCCGGCGCAAGCGCTCTTTGGCCCGCGTCTCGTAGACGTTCCACACATCGAGCCCGAGGATCTCACTCAGTATCGCCTTGCGCTCGCCCGGCGTCTTCTGAGTGAACTCATCCGCCCTGCCCTGCATCAGGAAGGCCGAGTTAATGAACGTATCGTAGTCGAGGCGCAATACGCTCCGGATGGCTTCCTCTGTCTCACGGATCGTCGCCCCGGTGAGCGCGCGCCAGCCGTCCCCGTCCTGAACCTCAAAGTGGAGTTCGCTCCGCCCCCTGCCCTTCCGCGACCGGTAGCGCCTCACCTGATAGCAGTTGCCATCCATCAGGAAGGAGAAGCACACCTCCATCTCGGTCTCATCGCCGTGGATGAGATCGTCGTCACGGCGGGCGCGCGCCTTGCCCCACAGTGCCCACGTCATCGCGTCGAGCAGTGAGGACTTCCCGGCGCCGTTCGGCCCGGCGAGGCAGGCGAGATGCAGCCCGGAGAAGTCGAGCGGTTCCGGGTCCCGATACGCAAGGAAATTCCTGATCTTCAGCTTGAGCGGTATCATGCCGGCCCCTCTTTACTTGGCGTAAAGCATTGGACGCTCCTCCTCGGAGCGTCCATTCTACATGACGGGTGAAATCCCGGCTAGCTGAGGAACATGGGCATACCAGCGACGTGGCGGATCTTGGGGCGATACTCGTGGATGTCGTACAGTTCGCCCACGTCCACCTGCTTACGCCCCTGCATGATCATGCTGATGGGGATGTCGGTGTAGACGCCGCCGCGCAGCGCAACCATGCGCCCGCTCTGGCCCTTGAGGATCATGTCCATCGTCATGTGCGCGTAGTTGAACGCGACCATCAGGTCCAGCGAGTCGGGTGCGCCCGAGCGCATCAGGTAAGCAAGCTGCTGGTAGATGATATTCTCGCCGGTGATCTCCTTGATCGCCTCGCCGGTTATCAGACCGATACCACCGAGCTTCCTGTGCCCGTAGGCGTCGGCCTCGCCGCGCTGGATGATCTGGCCACCCTCCATGCGCGCGCCTTCCGAGATGGTCATCATCGAGTAGTTGCTGGGGTTCCGCCGCTTGTCCTCCATCAGGTAGGCTGCCAGCTTCTCGACATCGAACGGCACCTCAGAAATAATCGCACGGTCGACACCTGCCAGGTAAGCTGCGATCAGCGAGGTTTCGCCCGAGTTGCGACCAAACAGTTCAATAACCGCGATGCGCTCATGCGAGCCGGTGCTCGTGCGCAGGTTGTTAATGAAGTTCACGCTGCGCGTCACCGCCGTGCTGAACCCAATGCAGTAATCGGTGCCAAAGACATCATTGTCCATCGTCTTGGGCACGCCCATTACGCGCACGCCTTCGCGATGCAGCCGCTCGGCATAACTTAGCGTATCGTCGCCGCCAATGGCGATGACAACGTCAAGCTCCAGCGCCTCGATGACCTTCAGCACATGCGCCGTCAGGTCGACCCGCTCGCCGCCCTGCCGCGTTTCCCACTGCTGCCCGCGCAGGAATTCGGGAACATCCTCCGGCTTGACGTTGCTGGGGTTCGTCCGGGACGTGTGCAGGAAGGTACCGCCGGTACGGGCGACCGTGCGGACCGCCATCTTGTCGAGCGGCATGATCAGGTTCTGGTTGATGGGGCTGTCTACCGGCTCATCAGGATGGTAATAGAGGAGGCCGGCCCAACCGCGCCGGATACCAATGGCCTCATGGCCGGCGTCGATGGCCCGGTCAACCAGGGCTTTGATGCAGGGGTTCAGGCCGGGGACGTCGCCGCCGCCTGTCAGGATTCCGATTTTCATGCGAGCCTCCCCATGTCTAACGGGTAATCGGTGTGTCACGAAAATGCCCGCCAAGTGACGGGCTGGGCGTCGAACGCTCGAACCGGCTCTATTTTACCGTGAATGGCGCCGTTGCGATAGCTTGCTTACACGCATCCAGTCAGCGGGAGAGCAGTTCGGCAAGCTGGATGTGGTGCGGGTTGATCGGGCGCTTCTTGCCTATCACCTCTTCGAGCTTGCGTGTGACGATCTCGCTGCCCTCCAGCGCCACCATCAAACCGGACTCGCCGCGCATGAGCACTTCGACCGCTGCCACACCGAAGCGGGTCGCGAGCATCCGGTCAAAGGCCACCGGGCGCCCGCCGCGCTGGACATGCCCCAGAATCGTCGTCCGCACCTCAAAGCCGATGTCGTGCTGGTTCAGGTAGTCGGCAATCTCGCCGATGTCCAGGTTCGCGCCCTCCGAAACGATCACCATCGCGTGGGACTTGCCCTTCATGTAGGCCTCTTCGACGCTGCGCCCCAGCTCCTCCATCGTCGTTTCCTTCTCGGGGATGAGGACGACTTCGGCGCCGGTGATGATGCCGGCGTTCATCGCGAGATAGCCGCAGTTGCGGCCCATGACTTCCACGAGGAAGACCCGCTCGTGCGATGAGGCGGTATCGCGCAGGCGGTCAATCGCCTCGATGATCGTGTTTACTGCCGTGTCCACACCGATGGAGCTCGCCGTGCCCCAGATGTCATTGTCAATGCTCGCCGGGATGCCAACCACACGCACGCCCCGACGATGCAGCGCCAGCGCCCCGGTCAGGCTGCCGTCGCCGCCGATCACCACCAGCCCATCAATGCCGTGCTCGTTCAACCGCCGGATCGCCTGCCGCTGATAGCTCTCCTCTTTGAACTCCGGCATCCGCGCGGTCTGGAGGATGGTACCCCCGCGCCCGATAATCCCGCCTACATCGCGCGAGTCCAGCCGCTCGATATCGCCGTTCACAAGCCCCTGGTACGCGTGGCG
>DGDY01000329.1:0-3994 GCA_002385675.1 Anaerolineales bacterium UBA3940
GCTGATCACCAGTGCGGCGGGCGCGTTCCTGGCGTTTGCAGCCCGTTCGGACCTCACCACCGCGGATCTGGATGACCGGGCGGTGCGGCGGGCGCGCACCGGCTGGTGGCTGAATCTCGCGGCGTTCGCCGTGATGGTGGTGTTTGCGCTGCTGTTCGCCCTGGCCGCATTCATGCCGGGGATTAGTTTTTAGGTGACGGGCCCGATACCCAAACATGACAACGGTAGGGGCAGGTCTAATGATGCGAAGCATCACACCTGCCCCTATATGTATTAGATGATGTTGACGGGTGTCTCCGCGAGCTACGCAGGCGGGGCTGCCCCTAATCTGCCGTCGTGCCTGCCGTTGCGCGGGCCTTCTCGGCGATTGACTCAAGCAGCGAGTTGAACGGCTTGACGAACTTCTCCACGCCGTCCTGCAGCAGCTTGTCCGTCACGGCGTCGATGTCGATGCCCTCCCTGGCGAGCGCCTGCATCACCTGCTCGGCGTCGCTCACGTCCTCGGTGAGCGTGGTTGCCAGCGCCCCGTGATCGACAAACGCCTTGATCGTCTCCGGGGGCGCGGTGTTGATCGTGTTCGGCCCGATCAGGTTGTCCACGTAGAGCACGTCAGAGTAGTCCGGGTTCTTGGTGCTGGTGCTGCCCCACAGCAGCCGTTGGATCTTCGCACCCCGCTCGGCGAGCCTCCGGAAGTCCTCCGCCTTGAAGCGATCGACGAACAGCTTGTAGGCAAGCTGCGCGTTGGCGATGCCAGCCTTGCCCTTGAGCGCGCGCAGTTCCTCCTGCCGTGCCGGGTCGTCCGTCTCGGCGATCTTGGCGTCGAGCATATCGTCAATCATCGTGTCCACGCGGCTGACGAAGAACGACGCCACCGACGCCACGCGGCTGATGTCCTCGCCCGCCCCGGCGCGGCGCTCCAGCCCGCGAATGTACGCATCCATCACGCGGGCGTACATGTCGCAGCTAAACAGCAGCGTCACGTTGACGTTGATGCCGCTGGCGATGCTCTCCTCAATGGCAGGCAGCCCGGCGTCGGTAGCGGGGATCTTGATCATCAGGTTGGGGCGGTCCACCATCTTAAAGAGGCGGGCGGCCTCCTCGATGGTCCCCTGCGTGTCGTTCGCCAGCAGGGGCGACACCTCCAGGCTGACGTAGCCGTCCTCACCGCCGCTCTCGTCATAGATGGGCCGCAGGATGTCCGCCGCGCGGCGGATGTCTTCCACGGCCATCGCCTCGTAGATCTCCACCGGGCCAAGCCCCTGCTGCACCAGCTCCGCGAACTGCGCATCATAGGCCGTGCCGCTCGTAATCGCCTTCTGGAAGATGCTGGGGTTGGACGTCAAGCCGCGAATACCGCTGTCTACCAGTGACTGGATTTCACCCGCGTCAAGCTCGGCCCGCGAGATGTTGTCATACCACATGCTCTGGCCGAACTCCTCGTAGAGCCGGATCAGTTTGTTAGCCATAACTACTCCTTTAATACTCAAACTGGGTAGGTGTGCCCAGGAAATCACTCGTTACTGCGTCGCATGATTGGTGCGCGGTCGGTGGGCCGCCCCGGTAATCTGGAGGCGAACTGCCCTTGAGTATACCCGAGATTGCCGGGAATTTTGAGGTAAGCGGCAATCTCGCCCCGGAGAGGGGCCCGGTTCCGCGCCTGCTGCTTGAAGTAGAACGCGTGTGCGGGGTAAACTCCCGGCATGAGCACTTACCCCGATATCGAAACCCTGCACAAGCATCTCGCACAGTGTCGCCGTTGCGCGGAAGCGGGTTTTCGGATTGAATCTACCCCGGTGGTTTCCGGCAAGCAGTCGGCCCGGCTGATGGTGATCGGGCAGGCGCCGGGCATCGATGCGTTTGCCCCGAACCCGCGCCCGTTCGGTGGCGACTCAGGCGCGCGGCTCTTTCGCTGGATGGCCCGCGTGGGCTGGAGCGAAGAAGAATTCCGCGAGAAGTTCTATATCACCGCGGTGACAAAGTGCTTCCCCGGTAGCGACCCGAAGAGCAACGGCGACCGCGTGCCTACGGTGACGGAGCGCCGCCTGTGCCGCCCCTGGCTGGATGCCGAGCTGGCGCTCATCCAGCCGGAGGTGATCTTGCCCGTGGGGCGGCTGGCGATCAACCTGTTCTACCCGCCAAAGTTGAAACTTATCGAGGTCATCGGAGATCATAAAGTGGACGAGCAGGGGCGCATCATCGTGCCGCTGCCGCACCCGTCGGGCGCGTCGCGCTGGTTCAACGAGCCGCGCAACGTGGCCCGGCTGGAACTGGCTCTGTACCGGCTCAAGCTGCTCAAAGAGCAGCTCGACCTCTGATGAGAGAAAGAGATCTGCGTGGAATACCCTTTTGACGAAACGCTCCAGGCACAACCCGCCGAGGCGTTCGACAAACCGTCTCCTCTGGGGCGGTGGCTGCTGGCGGGTGTGCTGTTCATGGCCTACCTGCCGATGCAGGTGCTGCTGGCGATCCCGGCGGTTGCCGTGGCTGTGGCGTTTGGCGGGCTGACTTCGCTCGAAGACCTGCTTGAGTCCGAGCTGGTGCTGTGGATGACGCTCGGCGCGGCGGCACTCGCCGCTTTTTTGACCATTGTCGTGGCGCTCGCCTGGCCGTGGGTGTGGCGGCTGCTGACCTCGCGCGACATCCCGCTGCGGGAATGGATCGCGTGGCGCCCGCCGAAGAGGCTACCGCTGTGGGCCGTGCCGCTGCTGACCCTGCCGCTGCTGATCGTCGTCGGCGCGCTGGTGTCGCTGATCTTCGGCCCGACGGAGATCGAGATCCAGCTTCAGCTTTTCAGCACACCTGCGCTGCGGGTTGTCTCGGCGATTGTGGTGAGCACGGTCGTGCCCGTCGCGGAGGAGTTCATCTTCCGCGGGGCGATCTACAGTGCGCTGCTGCCGCCCGAGGCGGGCGAGGCGGGCTGGCGCCGCCATGCGCTGCCCTTCGTTGTGACGACGCTGCTATTTGCCGCCGTGCACCTGCTGGCGGGCTTTGAGACCGCCGCGGCTATCATCCAGATTCTGATCCTGTCGTCGTTCCTGACAGCGCTGCGCACCGTGACCGGCTCGGTGATGCCCAGCACGCTGGCGCACCTCGTATGGAACTTCACGGCGGCGATCGGTCTGATCCTGACGTCGGTGGTCGATATGCCGGTGTAGGCCGGTCACGAAGCCTCCCCCAATCTCACCGCACCATCGTTGTGGTGCATTTCCCCTCTCTGTTACGGAGAGGGAGACGGGGGTGAGGTTCAACGCCGCGAATAAACTTCGCGGCTGAACGGATAAGAAACACACCGCGATGAACTTCGCGGCTGATGATCACGTGCTCACCACCTTCATACCCGAACAGGACGCCCATGATTGCAACCAGCCCCTACGCCGATGTCCCCATCCCCGATCTCTCGCTGCCCGACTACGTGCTGGAGCACGCCGAGTGCTATACCGACCGCCCCGCGCTGATCGACGGTGTGAGTGGGCGGACCATGACCTACGCCGAGCTTGCCGAGCAGGTGCGGCGCGCAGCGGCGGGGCTTGCCGCCCACGGCTTTGGGCCCGGCGACGTTCTCGCACTGGTCTGCCCCAACATCCCTGAGTACGCGGTGATGTTCCTCGCTGCGCTGCGGTTGGGCGGCATCGTTACGCCGGTGAATCCGCTGTTCAAGCGTGGCGAACTGCGTTTCCAACTGCGCGACTCGCGGGCCTCACTGCTGGTGACGACGCCCACCGCGCTTGATACGGCGCTCGCGGCGGCGGAGCAGAGCGCCGTCAGGGAGGTGATCGTCGTGGGCGAGGCCCCCGGTGCGACGCCGCTCCGGGCGCTGCTGGCGGCGGGCGTCGAGCCTCCGGCCATGCGCATCGACCCGGCGGCGACAGCGGCGCTGCCGTACTCCAGCGGCACGACCGGGCTGCCGAAGGGCGTCCGGCTGACGCACCGCAACCTCGTCGCGAACCTCGCCCAGCTTGAAGCCGTCGAGCCGATCACGCCCGACGACGTGCTG
>DGDY01000329.1:4173-4763 GCA_002385675.1 Anaerolineales bacterium UBA3940
CCGCTCAGTGCGGACGTGGCGGAAGCGTGCGCCCGGCGGCTGGGGTGCGTGGTCAAGCAGGGCTACGGGCTGACGGAAACCAGCCCGGTCACGCACATTAACCCTGAAAATGCGGTGCGGCGCGGCACGGTCGGACTGCCGCTGCCCAATACCGAATGCCGCGTGGTCGATGCGACGACCGGCGAAACGCTGCCGCCCGGCCAGCCCGGCGAGGTCTGCGTGCGCGGCCCGCAGGTGATGGCGGGCTACCTCGGCCAGCCGGAGGCCACCGCCGACGTGCTCGGCGCGGATGGCTGGCTGCGCACCGGCGACGTGGGTGTGCTCGATGCTGACGGCTACCTCACGCTTGTCGACCGGCTGAAGGAGATGATCAAGGTCAAGGGCTATCAGGTTGCGCCCGCCGAGCTTGAGGCGATCCTCAGCGCGCACCCGGCGGTCGCGGCGGCAGCGGTCGTGCCCAGCCCGGATGAGGAAGCCGGGGAGGTTCCGGTTGCCTACGTCGTGTTGGAGGGGCAGGCGTCGGCGGAGGAGTTGATGGCGCACGTCGCGGAGTGGGTAGCGCCCTACAAGCGGCTGCGCCGCGTGGAGTT
>DGDY01000021.1:0-10657 GCA_002385675.1 Anaerolineales bacterium UBA3940
TGGTGAATATGTGTGCGTTATCCCTCACCCCCGACCCCTCTCCCGGTCGCGACCTGCGGTCGCTGGGAGAGGGGGGATTCCGCGGCACGTTATGCTTCCACCTCGCCCGCCGCCACTGTCTCGCGTACGTACGGGATGGTGAGCGGGCCTTCCGGCATGACGCAGATGCGCGCGCCCGGCCTGTACCGCTCGACAAGCTCCGCGACCGTCGCCTCGATGCTGCGCGTCGGGATGAACAGCGCCTCGCGGATCTGCTCGTCGGTCAGGTTATCGCTGTAGACGTACACATCCGCGTGAAGCTGGATCTGCGCCTGAATCTGCACCTGCCACTGGTCCTGCGCGGCGAAGCCGGGCTGCGAGATCGTATCGAGCACGGCCTGCGGCGAGCCTGCCTCGCGCAGAAGCCGGGCGTATAGCCCGTGATCCGGCAGGCCGTCCTCACAGGCGGTGGCGATGATGATCGCACCGCCCTTGCACACGATCTGGCGGGCGGCGCTCATGCCCTTCACCGACTGGTAGAGATTCTGGTCCAACGGGTAGCCGCTGTTCGTCGTGATAACGATGTCATACAGGCCATCGACCGGGGCCATCGCGCATTCCCTGACGAACGCGCAACCCGCCGCGTGCGCCGCGAGCATATCCCCGGCGAACACACCGGTGATCTCCCGGCGGGTGTTGAGCGTGACGTTCAGCAGGAAGGTCGGCTCGGTGCGCAGCGCGACCTCGCGCATCTCCTCCCAGATGGGGTTGCCCTCGGTGATGCCCCACGTCGCCCTCGGATCGGCGATCATATGCAGGCCGTGGTTGGTGTAGACGCTCTCGATGCCCGCCAGCGACGGCAGGATGGCCTTCGGCCCGCCGCTGAAGCCCGCGAAGAAGTGCGGTTCGATGAAGCCAGTCAGGATCTTCACGTCCGCTTCGAGGTAGTCCCGGTTGACGCGCACCGGGTTCCCGCGAGAGGTCACGCCCAGATCGACAAGGTTGGCGTCGTCGTAGCAGTCGTGCTGGAGGCAGCGGTAGCCCTCGACGATCCGGTCGCCGAGCATGGCGCGCAACTCGGCGTCGGTCTGCGGGCGGTGCGTGCCCAGCCCGTTCAGGAGGAAGATGTCGCCGGGGGCGACGCCAGCGGCCTCCAGTTCGTCGATGAGCACGGGTAGGATGCGGTCGTTGGGCGTGGCGCGGGTGATGTCGGTGTGGACGATGCAGACCGTATCGCCGGGGCGGACGAGGTCGGCGAGCGGCGGCGAGTCGATGGGCGCGCGCAGCGCATCGCGGATGGCCTGCGCTTCGTCGGGCAGGCCGGGCACATCACGCGGGCGGATCACATCGGCGGTATCGGGCAGGGTGACTGTCAGCCCGTGCCGCCCGTAAGCAAGGTTTACCTGCACGGTGGTCTCTCCTTGGTGCGGTTGTGTTTTCTCCAGTATACAACCAAGGCGGTGAGACGATGCACGATAACCCCACCCCCCCATTCCCCTCCCTGCGCTATTGCCCGGCGTGCTGAACCCTCTCCGGACCTCGCGCTGCTCGGTCCCGCTCCCCCTTGCAAGGGGCGCGGGTGGGGGTTCCCCGGCGTAGGTCAGCATACTCCGGTCCCCGCTATTGCCCGGCGTGCCAAACCCCCTCCGGACCTCGCGCTGCTCGGTCCCGCCCCGAAGAGGTGCGGGTGGGGTTCCCCGCCACCCCTATCTAAAACACCCGGTCGATGAACTCACGGGTGTGCACGTTGACCTCGACCTTCTGAAGCTCCAGCACGCCGCGGGCGACGTGCTCGGAGAGCCGCCGGAACGCCTCCTCGCCCTTCTCCGGCGTGGCCCGCAGCGGGTTGCCGATGGTGCCGCTCTCGATGAACTCGTGGTGGTCCATCGGGAAGGTGAAGTACTTGTAGCCCTCAAAGGCCACGTCCGGCATGCCGTCCTTCTTGTCGAACGTCTCCGGCAGGTAATCCGGGATGTGCGCGCGGGTGAACTCGGCCCGCTCGAAGCGGACGAGGTCCCTGTTCCAGGCCATGTCCTGCGAGGTTTCAAGCTCGGAGGAGTGCCAGCCCGGCGTCTCGTCCCAGGGGTTTTCCATCAGCCCTTCGAGGATGCCGACGTAGTTCTCCATGTAGGGCTTGACGAAGCTGATCAGCGCGCCCGTCTCGTAGCGCAGCTTGCGCAGGATCGGGTCGATGACCTTCACGTTCGAGCCGTGCCCGTTGATGAAAATGATGCGGTTGAAGCCGTGGTGGATCAGGCTGCGGCCCACGTCGTAAATCAGGTTGAGCAGCGTGGTGCTGCGCAGGGTGATCGTGCCGCGCCCGCTGCCGGGCTCGTGCATGTGCTGCGGCGAGTAGCCCATCCAGATGACGGGCGTGTGCAGCACGGCGATCATCTCCGCGACGCGTGTCGACACCTCCCATGCGGTGACGGTATCGGTGTAGAGCGGCAGGTGCGGTCCGTGCTGCTCCAGCGAGGCCATCGGCACGAGGATGGTGTCCTTTTCCTTCAAATACTCCCTGATGTCCACATACGTCAGGTCGCCGAGGTCCCACGAGATGAACTTCTTGCGGAACTCCTCGTCGCCTTCGGTCAGGTGGGGCAGGTCGGTGCGGTACTTCGGGCCGGGGTTCAGCATGGTGGTCAGGGCTCCTTTCTCATCATGTCAATGAACAACTCGGCCACCTCAACGCCGAACGCCGGATCGTTGACGTGGCACTCGTAGGTATGGATCGGAATGTCGCTGCGGATGCACGACTGGAGCGTGCGCAGGAAAGCGGCGTCGGCTTCCGGGTCCCAGAACGGCCCGCCGGGCGTGTTGGGGATCGACAGCCCCTGCGTCGGTACGGCGATGCACACCGGGCCTCTGGCCTCGTTGAGCCGCTCGCAGAATAGCTCGCCCAGCGCGACCATCTCGTCATAGCTGGCGCGGACCAGTGTATATTCCGGGTTGTGGTCGTAGATCGGGCGATCCCGCAGCGTCTCAGGGATGCTGCCCGCGTGAAACACCGAGAAGTCGATGCAGCCCGGCACGATCACCTGCGGCAGCCCCAGCAGCCCGCAGCGCCGCAAGCGGTCCGGCCCGCCGTCGTGGATGCCGCCCGTCATCGGGTCGTACACCTCGTTCGTCGTGTAGTCGATCACGCCGACGAACTGGCCCATCTCGGCAAGCTCCTCCATGGCCGGGCCGCCCACGCCGTTCGAGTGGAAGATCACGGCCTCGTAGCCCGCTTCGGCCAGCCGCTCCTTGAGCGCCATGACAGCCCGCGTCGTGTTGCCGAGCATGGTTACCGCAACGTACCGCTCGTCCTCGGCGGGCTGGCCCAGCGCGTGCCCGTGTTCGGCGAGGCCCTTCAGCGCGGCGGCGACGTTGTCGAAGATCGTCGTCGCGATGGGGTTCAGCCCGAGGATGTCCACAATCGAGTGGACTACCATGATGTCGCTCGTGCCAACGAGCGGGTCGAAGTAGTGCTTGCCGGAGGCAATGGGGGAGACGAGCACTTTGGGCACGCCGACCGGGAGTTGCATCATCGCGGCGGCGCCCATCACCGCGCCTTCCGCGCCGCCCATGCTGACGATGGCATCCAGCCGGCCCTGCGCGTACAGCTCAACGACGAGCTTCTTGAGCGCGGTGCGCATCCCCTCGACGGCCCTGCCCCGGCTGCCCGCGTTGCGCAGCGCCTCGATGGTCGTACCGGCGTAGGTCGCGGCTTCCGCGCGGGTGATGTCCGGCTCAACGCCGACCGGCTCGCCGAGAATGCCGGAGTCGATCACGAGTGTGTTGAGCCCCAGGTCGCGGATGCGGTCGCGCAGGTAGGCGATCTCCGGGCCTTTGGTGTCCAGCGTGCCGATGATGACGACGGTTTTTGACATAGATTAATGTCCCCCTCTTGACCTCACCCCCTATCCCCCTCTCCGTGCCACGGAGAGGGGAGGTGGTCAGGACATGTTCTGCTGGTAGGGGCAGGTCTCAGACCTGCCCCTACAGTGCCGTCTGACTGCACGGCAAAGAGCCCTTACGACAAGCTCTGGCCCAAGCCTGTGTCGCAAGGGGGTGAGGTCTTGCCTACTTGATCAGCGGCAGCAGCGTGTCGGCGCAGATCTTGACCTGCTCGCTGTAGAACTCCTCGGTGAGGAAGCTCGAGCCGTGGTCGATGATGAACTTCTTCTGCTCCTCGCTGATATCCAGCTTGCTCAGGTCCGTCTCAACCATGTTGGGGTACGGGTTCGCCGGGGTGCGGTCCACCGGGGCGACGAACTCGACGGTCAGCGCGCCGTCATAGCCGCACTCCTTCAGCGTGCCGATGAGCTTCGGCCAGTCCCAGTGGCCCCAACCGCAGGCAAAGCGGTTGGTGTCCGCCACGTGGAAGTCGTACAGACGGTCGCCCACCGAGCGGATGGCCTCGTACGGGTCCACCTCCTCGATGTTGATGTGGAAGGCGTCAAGGCAGACGCCGCACTCAGGGCTGGTGGCCTCGGCGAGCGCGAGGGCCTGGTTGGCGCGGCTGATGAAGTACGTCTCGAAGCGGTTGATGGGCTCGATGCAGATGCGCACGCCCTCCCGCTTGCTCCAGGCGTCGATCTCCTTCATGCTCTCGACGGCGTTCTTCCACTCCTCCTCCGGCGTGGCGTCGGGATTGACCTTGCCGACGGTGGCGGGCACGATGGTGACAAGCTCGCCGTCCATCTCCTTGACCATCGTGATCACGTCCTTGACGTACTGGATCGTGTGCTCGCGGACGGCGTCATCGGGGGAGGGCAGGTGCAGGCCTTCGAACATCAGCGTGACCGCGCCCCAGCAGCGCAGGCCGTTCTCGTCGAGGAGCGCCTTGACTTCCTTCGTGTCGTAGCGGTCAGGCTCCCCGCCGATCTCGATGCTCTCATAGCCGTACCTGGCCAGCCGGCGGATGGTTGTTTCGATCGGCTCAGCCCTCATCCAGTTGTGCATTGACAGATGCATCGCGTCCTCCTGTATCGTGTGATTAGAAAGGAACTAAAACATTGGCATCGCGCCGGTGGCATGGGCCAGCCGGTGCGCCGATCCCCCCATCAGTCACGAGCCCGCCTGTGTAATCTGTGGGCCTTACAGCCTCCCTCTTGCCAGGTGCGCGGCCAGCAGTTCGTACAGCCCGGCGACCTCGACGCCGTACTCCTTCGCGTAGCGGCTGAGGTGGTACAGCGTGCCGGGATCCTCGGTGATCAGCACCTGCGCCCCGGCGCTGACAGCGTCCTCGATGCGGGCGCGGGTGAGCTTCTCCGCGATGTCGGGCTTGGTGAACTGGAGCGCCGTGCTGCCGACCGGGTGCGCGCGCTCGCGGCGGTAGAGCAGTTCGACCCGCTTGCCGGGCATGACGGCTTCGACGAGGCGGCGCGGCCTGTCGTGGCGGTCCTTCACGCGGATCGCGTGGGTCGGGTCCACGTAGGCGTAGGGGCGGTCGTCCCGCGCCTGTGAGAAGCGGAGCGCGCCTGCCGCGAGCCGGTCGTCCAGCAGTGTGACCAGCTCGACAAGCTGCACATCCTCGGGCCAGTCGATGCCGAGCCGCTCGTACCACAACTGCCCGAACGCGAAAGCGTCGCCCGGCGAGAGCACGATCACGCGGGAGGCCCCGGCCTCGCGGATGTCCACGAGGTTGGCGCGGGCGAGCCGGGCAGCCGTGCCGGGGAAGCCGAGAGAGCTGGCGAGGTAGCCGTTCGAGCGCCCCACACCGACCGTCACCGGCGTGACCCCGATCGCCCGCAGCAGCGTGATGGCGGCTTCGAGCGCGCGCGGCCAGAGGTACGGGGCCTCGTCACCCACGTACAGCGCATCCTCGCCCTGCCCGGAGATGCGGCCCGGCTCCTCCGTCGCGTAGGGCGTGCCGTAGGTGCTGAGCGCCTCGTTGATCTCGTAGATGATGGGCGGGCCGAGGTTCTGCTCGGCGATCTCCGCGCGGACGGCGGCGATGGCTTCCGGCAGCGGCTGGTCGGTCACGCAGTGGACGCGCGAGTTGCCGTGGTCGGGCGCGCTGTAGATGGCATCGACCGTGTCCTCGTTCCAGTCGATGAGGCCGCGCCGCTGCGAGGCGATGAGCAGCGCCCAGCCGTGCGGCGAGAGCGTCTCGCGGTGCGTCACCTTCTCGACCGGCGCGACGTGGCGGCACATCAGGCAGTAGCGGCAGTTCTCGACGGTCAGAATGACATTCTCAAGGGCCATGTTCGCCTCCTCGCGTCCTAGAAGCCGGTCTTGCCGGGGTTCATGATGTGATTGGGGTCGATGGCGTCCTTCAGACGGAGCAGGAAGGGCCATGCGTCCTTGAACTGGCGGCGCATATAGCGGCCCAGCTTCACGCCGACGCCGTGATGCTCGTTGATCATGCCGCCGTTCTCGATGGCGGCGGTCATGGCGGCTTCCCACACGCGGTTGTGCAGGCGCAGCGCCTCCTGCGCGTCCTGCGGCGGCTCCTCGATGATGAAGCGGGAGTACAGCATCACGCCCCAGTGGAACCAGTGCGAGAAGTGCCCGATCCACCTGACGTTCCACTCCTTGAAGCCGCCCTCGACCGCCTCCTTGATGGCGTAGTACACACCCTGGATCTTGTCGTAGGTCGTCACTGTCTCGGTCGTGCCATACATCCAGGGCAGCTTCAGGTTGATGGGTGGGTAGTAGAAGTCGTAGCGGTGGTTCCACCACTTCTCGCCCGGCTCCTCGCCGAGGTCCTCCGCGCCCAGCTCAAAGCAGATGTCAAGCGCCTTCTGCTGCTGGAGCTTCGCGATGTCCGGGTCGCCGTCGAAGCCGATGACCATGTACGAGCCGTCGAACTCGTAGCCGAGGATCTTGCGCACGCGCGTGCGCGTCGACTCGTGGTCGTACAGGCGGATGACGAACGGATCGAGGCGGCGCGTCATGATGCGGCGGCCCGCCTCCAGTGCGGCGTTCATGTCCTTGAAGAGCACCGCGCGCATGTAGCGGGCCTCGGGCAGGTAGTCAAGCTGGACGGTCGCCTTGGTGATGATGCCGAACGTGCCCTCCGAGCCGAGGAACAGCCGGAACCAGTCCGGGCCGGAGGCGTGCTGCGGGACCGGCGCGGTGTTGATGATCTCGCCGGTGGGCAGCACCACTTCCATGCTCAGCACGAGGTCTTCGGCCTTGCCGTACTTGGTGCTCATCGTGCCGGTGCCGCGCGGCGCGAGCGCGCCGCCGAGCGTGGCGCAGTTGCTGGAGGCGGCGTAATGCGGGAACATCAGCCCGCGCTCGTTGACCGCCCACTCAAGCTGCTGGATGATGATGCCTGCCTCGGCGGTTGCGGTCAGCGAAACCTCGTCGATCTCAAGGATGCGGTTCATACGCTTGGTGTCGAGCAGGATGCCGCCGAACATCGGCAGCGCACCGCCCTGTGTGCCTGAACCGCCGCCCCAGGGCACGATCGGGATCTTGTACTTGTTGGCGACGAAGGTCAGCTCGGCGATTTCCTCTGGCGTGCCGGGGTGCACGATGATGTCGGGCGTCATGAGCGGCTTGCCCCGGTCGAGCCACATCTGCGGCATCCACGACCAGTCGGTCGAGTAGACGAGCCGGTCGCTCTCCCGCGTCGAGACGTACTCCTCGCCGACGATCTCCGCGATCTCGCTGCGGATCATCTCCTGTTGGAACAACGCACGATCCATGTCCGGTCAACTCCTTCACGGTGGCGTTCTATGCGGTCAGGCAGCGACGTACCGATTGAGCCGATGTGAGTCCACAGAAGACACAGATGGCACGGATGCGAACAATCTGTGTTCATCTGTGCCATCTGTGGATCAACTTTCCTGCTACCCCATCAGCGTCGTCGTGATCAGCCAGTCAAGCTCCTCGTAGTCGCGGCTGGCGCGAAGCTCGTCGATGCGGGCGCGGTCGAGCGAGCGGACCTTCTCGACAAGGCACAGGAACATCTCGATGCTGTTGCGCAGGTGCTTCGTGGCGAGCGCCGCCGGCTGGGTGCGCAGCGCCTTCACGTCCATGCCGACCATGCCGCGCGAGGCGTAGTTGTTCTCCTCCAGCACCAGCACCTGGTCGAAGGCGCGACGCAGGTTCACCGCGCCGAACGAACGGTCCTGGTCGAACTTCAGGCCGTTCTGATCGTTGAGATGGACGCTGTAGAGCTTGTCGAAGGCCAGCGCGAAGGCCATCTCATCGGCGGGGTCCAGCCCGGCGAGGATGGCGTGCGCGGACTCGACCAGGCAGCCGACGCGGGCGGGCTCCGACGTTTGCAGCGCGAGCGCCAGCGCGTGCCCGATGGTCGGGATGTACGAGACGTCCATCGGCTCGTTGGGCTTCGGCTCGATGGCGATGCGCAGTTCACTGTCGTAAGAGAGCAGCGCGTCGATGGCGGCGAGAAGCTGGTGCGTCGCCGCGACCGGGTCTTTGGCCTCGCGCATGTAGGTGCCCTCGCGGGCGAGCCACAGCACCATCAGGTTGGTGCCCATCTCCCGCGCGATGTCGGCGGCCTTCTTCGAGCGCTCGATGGCGTAATTGCGCAGCGCCGGGTCGTTCGCCGTGAAGCCGCCGTCGATGGTGTTGGGGTGCTCCCACAGGCGCGGGGCGACGAACTCCGCGACCAGCCCGTTGTCCTCCAGCATCTGGCGCATCTCGCGGGCCTGCCGCCGGATCTGCTCCGGCGAGAGGTCATCGAGGCCCGGCACGGCGTCGTCGTCGTGGAACTGCATCGCGTCATAGCCGAGGTCTTTGAGCGCGGCCAGCTTGACTGCAAAGGGCACAGACTCGCGGACCGGCGGCCCGAACGGGTCTGCGCCCTCGTGGATGTTCCAAGGGCCAAATGAGAAGCGGTAGCCGTATTTGTTCATGTGGTCGTTTTCTCCCCGTTGAACGGTATGTTAATGGCCTGCGGCGGCTGCCGGTCAGGAGGGGGTGGTGCTCGTCTAACCCGCCGCCTGCGCCGCATCGAGATGCGCCTCTACCGTGCTCGCAATCGCCCGGAAGTGCGGCGCGAGCGCCGGGTACAGCGCCCGGTAGCGCTCGTAGTAGGCCGGGTAGACCTGCGCCCTGCGCTCGTCGGGCTCGGTGCGGCCCGTTACGTGCACCATCGCTTCGGCGGCGGCGGGTACATCGGCGTAAAAGCCCGCGCCGACGCTCGCCAGCAGCGCCGCGCCGAAGGCCGCGCCCTCCGTCGTGTTGACCGTGACCAGCTCCGTGCCGAGCACATCGGCGATGATCTGCCGCCAGACGGCGCTGCGCGCCCCGCCGCCGGAGATCCGCACCTGCCGGATCTCGCCTAGCCCGGCCTGCTGGATCAGCGTGAATGAGTCCTTGATGCCGAAGGCGACGCCCTCCAGCACCGACCGTGTGATGTGCCCCCGGCTGTGGCGCACCGTCAGCCCGACCCACGCGCCGCGCGCGAGCGGATCGGGGTGGGGGGTGCGCTCGCCGGTGAGGTACGGCAGGAAGATCAGCCCCTCGCTGCCTGCCGGGGCGGTTTCCACCTCGCCGATCAACTCGGCGAACTCCACGCCCGGCGCGAGCGTGTCGCGGTACCACTGGAGGCTGCCTGCCGCGCTGAGCATCACGCCCATGAAGTGCCAGCGACCGGGCACGGCGTGGCAGAAGGCGTGCAGCCGCCCCTCCGGCTCAACGAGCGGTGCGGGTGTCGTGGCGAACACCACGCCGGACGTGCCCAGCGCCAGCGACACGATCCCCGGCTCGACCGCGCCGACGCCGACCGCCCCGGCGGCCTGGTCACCGCCGCCCCCGACGACCGGCGTGCCCGCCGCCAGCCCGGTCTGCTCCGCTGCTACCGCGCTGACCGTGCCCGTGATCTCCGGCCCCTCGAAGGTGGGCGGCAGCCACTCGCGCGGGATGCCGAGCGCGTCGAGCACCTCGTCCGACCAGGTGCGAGCCTTCAGGTCAAACAGGATCGTGCCTGAGCCCCCGGCCCGGTCCATCGCGTAATCGCCGGTGAGCCGGTAGCGGATGTAGTCCTTTGGCAGCAGGATGTGGCAGGCGCGCCGGTAGACCTCCGGCTCGTGCTGCTGCACCCACAGGATTTTCGGCGCGGTGAAGCCGGTCAGGGCGTCGTTGCCGGTGATCTGGATGAGCCGCTCCCGCCCGACCCGCTCGCGGATCTCGTCACACTGCGGGCCTGTGCGCTGGTCGTTCCACAGGATGGCGGGGCGCAGTACCTCGCCGCTCTCATCGAGCAGGACAAGCCCGTGCATCTGCCCGGTCAGGCCGATGGCGGCAACTGCCTCGCCGCTGACGCCTGCCTCGGCGAGCGCGTTGCGGATGCTCGCCGCGATGCCCTGCCACCAGTCTTCGGGGTTCTGCTCCGACCACAGCGGGCGCGGCGTGGAGAGCGCGAGCGGCGTGGTCGCGCTGCTGACCACTGTGCCGCGCGGGTCGATGAGCAGCGCCTTCGCCCCGGTGGTGGAGATGTCCAGGCCGAGGAGCAGTTTGTCAGTGGGCATGATGTGCTGCCTCCGGTGTGATGAATCGTTCCTGATGCAACCTCGCCCCTGCCGCCGGGGAATCAATTCCCCGGCTACAAGATGCCAGGTCCCCTTCGGGCACTACCGTCCCCGGGGTCCGCCGTAGGCGGACTTTGCCGCAGCGAAGCTGCGTTTTAGCCCGGGAATGGAATTCCCGGGCGTCTGGTAGGGCAGGTCGTGATGCGCGATGCTCCGCATCGACCGCATCAATAGACCTGCCC
>DGDY01000021.1:10814-14386 GCA_002385675.1 Anaerolineales bacterium UBA3940
CGCATCGACCGCATCAATAGACCTGCCCTGCGAGTACAGGTGTGGGGCATCCCCTCAATATGCCCCGCTACCGCACGCCGAGCAGCACCTCGACGGTGAGCTGATCCAGACGCTCGTAATTCAGGCCGCGTGCGCCGAGCGCCGCCCGGTCGAACGGGTACGCCTTGAGCTGCTCGGCCTTCTCCGCGCTGTACGCGCCGAGCATCGAGCCGACGCCGTCCGTATCGGCGTTGACCTCCTGCAGGATGGCCTGAATCTCCTCATCGGCGTTCCACTGCTCGGCCTTCTCCTTGAGGATCAGGTAGGTGCGCATGCAGCCCCGCGCAAACTCCTTCACGCCCTCGTAGCTCTCGGTGCGGTAGGCGTGCGCGTCGAAGTGGCGGCTGCCGTCATAGCCGACATCCTCCAGGAACTTCACGAGGAAGAAGGCGCTCTTGAGGTTGACCGCGCCGAAGCGGAAGTCCTGGTCGTAGCGCCCGAAGGCCTGATCGTTGAGGTCGATGTGGAACAGCTTGCCCGCGTCCCACGCCTGCGCGACGTGGTGCAGGAAGTTCAGCCCGGCCATGTGCTCGTGCGCGACCTCCGGGTTCACGCCGACCATCTCGGGGTGGTCAAGCGTCTCGATGAAGCCGAGCATCGCGCCGGTCGTCGAGAGGTACATGTCGCCACGCGGCTCGTTGGGCTTGGCCTCCAGCGCGAACTTGAGGTCATAGCCCTGGTCGATGGCGTACTCGCACAGGAAGTTGAGCGCCTCGCGCATCCGCTTGAGGCCCTCCACCGGGTCTTTGGCGGCGTCCGTCTCGGTGCCCTCGCGCCCGCCCCAGAAGACGTACACCTTGGCGCCCAGCTCAACGCCGAGGTCCATCGCCTGCATGGTCTTCTGCAGGGCATAGGCGCGGACCTTCGGGTCGTTCGAGGTGAACGCGCCGTCCTTGAAGGCAGGGTCGGTGAACAGGTTGGTCGTCGCCATCGGCACGACGAGGCCCGTCGCCTCCAGCGCATCGCGGAACTCGCACACGATCCGGTCGCGCTCGGCGGGGGTGGCGTCGATGGGCACGAGGTCGTTGTCGTGGAAGTTCACGCCGTATGCGCCGACCTCGGCGAGCAGGTGGACAAGATCGACAGGGCTGAGCGGATCTCGCACCGGCCCGCCGAACGGGTCCCGCCCGATGTTGCCAACGGTCCACAGTCCGAACGTGAATTTGTGTTCCGGTTTGGGTTCGTAACGGTCTGGCATACAGGTCCCCTCTTCTCACGCAGGCCAGTGCCGGCCTGCTGCACGAGTCACACAGGCGACCGGCTGCGCGCGCCGCCTGACAGGTCGGAAATTGTTAAAGCGATAAGATGGCTGCGGCAGGTTGTGCCTGTGCCGCTAATGCGGTTCGGTAACTTCCCCGGTATCGATGGCGGTGAGGTGCTGGGGACGCCGCCCAGCCGGGATGATGTGGCTCCAGACGATGAAGGCGAGGGTGGAGATGAAGAGGAGAAGGAATCCGTAACGGTAGGCGAGGTGCAGCCAGGGCTGGAACATACCGATGACGCCCAGCACAATGCCCGCGATGATGACCTTCTCAATCGGGTTGTAGATGCGCTGCGGGATGCGGTGGTTGAGCTGGCTTGCGAGCAGCCAGATCGCGCTGATGAAGAAGATGATGATCGATACGAAGATCAGGATGAAGGGGATACCGGCGATGATCGTGTTCCGGACGACCACCTCCTCTGGCACTGATTGGATGACGGGCCTCAGCGCAAACCCGGCGATGAGCAGGATCACGCCTGCAATGGGTAGCCCGATCGGGAAGCGCGTGCGTTTCTTCCTCATAAGTAGTTCCTCTACGACAGCAGTGTCCGGTTGGCTTTGGTGTGCGGCGGGCGGGGGCGGCCCCACCCGCCGCCTGACGATCAGTACTTGATATCCACCTGGCGACCGGTCCGGGCCGACTCAAGGACGGCGTCGGTGATGACGTTGGCCCGGTAGCCGTCCTCAAAGGTCGCGCCGTGCGGGCCGACCGGCTTGTCGTTCACAATCGCATCGAGCAGGTGGTTGATCTCATGCACAAAGGTGTGCTCCCAGCCGATGATGTGACCGCTGGGCCACCAGTGCTCGATCCAGGGGTGGTAGCCCTCGGTGACCATCACGTTCGACCAGCCGCGCGTTTCCTTCGGCTCGCTCGTGTTCCAGAAGATCTCGAACTCGTTGAGCCGCTCCAGGTTAAAGCGGACGCTGGCCTTCTCTGCGTTGATCTCGAACATGTTGTAGTTCTTGCGCCCGCCCGCGAAGCGGGTCGCCTCGAACGTGCCGAGCGCGCCGTTCTCGAACTCGCAGGCGGCGACGAAGGCGTCGTCCACGCCGACGTGCCCCATCTCGTCGGTGCCGGGGATCGGGCGCTCGGTGATGAACGTCTTGGCGTAAGCCTTGATGCTCTTGATGCCGCCGACGAGGTAGTGCGCCAGGTCGATGATGTGCGCACCGAGGTCGCCGAGCGCGCCGGAGCCGGCGGCCTCCTCATCGAGCCGCCAGATCATCGGCACGTTGAAGTGCGGCATGATCCACTCCTGCAGGTAGACGGCCCGCCAGTGGTAGATCTGGCCGAGCGCGCCGTCCTCGATCAGCTTGCGGATCTGCCGGATGGCCGGCACGAAGCGGTAGTTGTAGGCGACCATGTGCTTGACGCCCGCCTTCTCGACGGCGTCCCACATCTCTTTGGCTTCCTCGGCGGTGCGGCCCAGCGGCTTCTCGCAGAGCACGTGCTTACCCGCCTGCGCCGCGAGGATCGACGGCTCGGCGTGGACGTTGTTCGGCCCGCCGTTGTCGAAGAGCTGGATTTCGTCGTCCTCCAGCATGTCGCGCCAGGACGTGTAGAACTTGCGGTAGCCGTAACGCCGGGCGGCTTCCGCGCACGCCTCCTCATCACGCCCGGCAATGGCGACGAGGTCGGGGATGGCGACGGGCGGATACATGATGTAGGGCAGCGTCTTGTACGCGTTGGAGTGGGCCTTGCCCATGAAGGCGTAGCCGAGCATCCCAACGCCGATATGCGGCGCCTCGCCGGTAGCGCGAGGGCCTGCCTGGGTGGTGAAGCCCGTGTCTTTCTCACTCATGATGAAGCTGACCTCCGTTGGTCTGGCAGGATCAGGTTGGGGCAGCGCCCCCGGCGCCGCCCCAGGGATACAGCCGGTTATTTGCTCTTGTCGGCGGCGAAGGCCGCGTCGAAAACCACATCCGACGCCGGGAAGTCGGCGGAGCGGATGACCTCAAGCGCCTCAGGTGCGCCGAACTCGCGGTCCATGACGGTGTCCTCCCACTCGATGGAGAGCGGCCCGTTGTAGCCGACGCGGTTCAGCGCACGGATCAGCTCATCCCAGTTGACGTCGCCCCGGCCCGGCGAGACGAAGTTCCAGCCCCGGCGCGGGTCGCCGAAGTCAAGGTGCGAGCAGAGGATGCTGCGCCGCCCGTCCAGCGTCTCGACCTTCGAGTCCTTGACGTGGACGTGCCAGATGCGGTCACCGAACTCGTCGATGAACTTGACCGGGTCGACAAACTGGTGGATGAAGTGGCTTGGGTCGAAGTT
>DGDY01000014.1 GCA_002385675.1 Anaerolineales bacterium UBA3940
GCCCCGCCCCGCGCCGAGTGCCCCGACGGGAACGAGTACGGGTCAAGGCGGCGGTATATCTGCCCCCACTCCCCCACCGGGCGGCTCCGCCGGATGAGAAACTTGAGCGTCTGCACGACGAGGAAGGTCAGGATGTCGGCGGCGAGCAGGTAGACGACCCGCAGCCGCCACTCCGGGCCGCCAAGCAAAAACAGCGCGCCCAGAAACAGGAGGAAGGGCACGCCGTCGCCGCTGTGGGTGATGATAATGAAGGTCGAGCGCCGCCAGTCGACGATCTCGCCCATGTAGAGCGCACCGGAAATGCGCTCGTCGCCCGCCGCCAGCCAGGTATTCAGCTTATACATGTCGCCGGACGCGGTTCAGCCGCCATTCCGGTGGGCGGTTGCGCCACCGCCATACCAGGCCCACCGGGTAGCCCACCATCTTGGCGACATCCCCCACTACGCGGATAACGGGGACCCACAACGCCGCCCGCAGCCTGTCCGGCGGCTTCAGCCCGCCCCACTGGTTGAGCAGCCGCCGGTACGGCGTGCGGAACATCGCCGCGCCGCCCGCGACGAAGCCCAGCAGCCACCACGGGCTGCGTACCATGGCGAGGATCAGCAGCAGGGGCGTGGCGACGAGGTACGTTGCATAGCGGATCAGATGCCGGTGCAGAAAGAGGTCCGCCTTGCCATCGCCGCGCGCGTACTGGTAGTACTGCTTCCAGAAGGCGCGGAGCGACGTGCGGGGCTGGAAGTACGCGATAGCGTCCGGCGCAAAGGCAAACGGCCCGCAGCAGGCCGCCAGCCGGAAGTCCAGCACGAGGTCTTCGCAGAAGTCCAGCCATTCCGGGTAGCCGCCGACCCGCTCGAACGCGCTGCGCCGGTAGGCAACCGACCGGCTGGACGGCATGAACTTCTTCGGGTCGATGTCCCTGAGTTCGGGCAGGACGGTTGCGCCCATCGCTACCTCAAAGGGCGTGCGGGTGTCCGGCAGGAAGAACCCGGCAACGACCTGCACCCCGGGGTCGGCCTCAAACGGCGCAACGAGGCGCTCCAGCCAGCACGGGTCCAGCCGGACGCCGGCGTCGGTACTGGCGATCACGTCGTGGGTGGCGGCGGCAATCGCGATGTTGCGGCCCTCGGAGATGTTCGCGCCGGGCCGCACGATGACGCGCAGCGGCAGGCGGTCGGCATACGACTCTATCACCTCGACGGTGTTGTCGGTGGAGCCGCCATCGCAGATGACAATCTCATCCGGCTGGCGGGTCTGGGCGACGATGGAGTCCATCAACCGGCGGATGGACTCACCTTCGTTGAGTACGGTGGCAATGAGTGATACACGCATGGGCTGATTATAACCACGCGGGGGAAAAAGAGGCGAACGGGGGAGGTATGTGTACAGCCATCATGTAGGGGCAGGTCTGAGACCTGCCCCTACTCTACCCCATCCCCCGGCCCCTGCCCCGCTAGCAGGGAAGGGGAGGTTGGATGGGGGTTTCGCACACGCTGCGCACAGGTGTGCCATATCGATCACATTATGAGCGTCCGGTGTCAGACGCCTTGCCTACTCCACCATGACCCACCGCGGGAGGGCCAGCAGCCAGCGCCGGATCTCGTCCCAGTCGGCGCCGGGGGGCGGCGGGCTGGCGACGTGTGACAGCGCCAGCGCGAGCCGGTCGTCGGTGCGCGCGTGCTCACCCCGGTTATCCGCCGGGTAAAACAGGTCGAGCGTGCCGCGCAGCCGCTCCACGACGCGCTCGCGCAGTGCGTTGATGGCCGCCGTAGGAGCCATCAGCACAAAAACATCGTCGTCCAGGTGTCCGCAGAAGCCCGCCTCGCCGCACGTCTCGCTCATGGCGTTGCTGAGCGTCAGCCCGATGAGCCGCAGGACGTCGTCGCTCGCCACAAAGCCGTACATCTCGCGGAAGGTCCACAGCCCCAGCAGCCGGGCGACGAGCAGTTCCAGCGATGCGCCCGGCGCTGCCCCGCGCATCCCCAGCACGGCCTCAAAGACGCGCCCCCGCTCCGGCAACCCGGTTACCGGGTTGGCCTCGCGCAGCAGGGTGGCGCGCTCCAGCGTGTTGTGAACGCGCAGGCGCAGCTCGTGGATGTCAAACGGCTTGGTGATGTAGTCCGTCATGCCGATGCTCAGCCCCTGCAGCCGGTCCAGGCGACCCCGGCGCTCGGTCAGGAAGATGATCGGCACGTAGCGGGTGATGTGGCTCTCGCGGAGGCGGCGGGAGATCTCCAGCCCGTCGATGTCGGGCAGGCGGATGTCCAGCAGGATGAGGTCGGGCGGATGGGCGCTCGCCAGCCGGATAGCCTCCTCACCCCGGCCTGTCGACGCGACCGCATAGCCCTGCATGCCGAAGTAGGCACTGAGCATCTCGGCGAGGTCGAGGTCATCCTCGACGATCAGAAGCCTGGGTTGCTGGTCTCTGCGCATAGCACGACTTCCAGACTGCTGCCCCCAGGCGACATCCGGTGGGCGCATGGAAGTGGGTGGCGTGACGCGCGGGCGGCAAACAGCTTACAGCCCTGCTGGCTCACTCGCAGACGGCTGCTCGTATGGACTTTGGACGTTTTGCAGGCGGCGGGCACGGCCCGCACGCCGGTCAGATCAGCGCGGCCAGGTCTTCGACGGCGCGCCGCATGTCCAGGAAGATCAGGCCCAGGCGGGCGTCCTTGCGAGCCAGCACGGTCAGCACGGCTTCCTCGCCGATGGCCATCAGGATAACGTAGCCGGCCTCACCCTTGATGTAGACCTGGTCGAGCACGCCACGGCCCAGTTCGCCGGCAATGCGCTCGCCGAGGGATAGCATCGCCGCCGACATCGCCGCAACGCGGTCCTCTTCGACATCGGCAGGCATGGAAGATGCGATGCTCAGGCCGTCCACGCTGATAATCGCGGCTGCCTCGACGGACGGTGAGCTAACCTGTAGATCACGCAGCCGCTCGATCATTTGCTCGGTGCGAGACTTCGTCACTGTCTAACTCCTCACGATGTTCCGGTGTGATTCGGGTACGAGATGGGATCTCCATTGGCGACTGCGGTGGCGGTGTCGAGCCGCTGCGCCGCATGCCCGCCAGTATAGTACAGGCCCGGGGGCGGGGCAACAGAGGCGCGCCCGCTACTCAACCGGTACTTTCTCGATCAAGATCACGCAGTTCTTATCGCCTTTGGCCATGCACTCGGTTTCCATCAGGCGGAATTTCTTGTTGTTGGTCGTCCAGGCGAGCGCCGCCTGCAGCACGCCGATCGCCAGGTGGCACACAGGCTCGGTGTCGTGGCGGCCCCAGCACACGGGGCAGCGCGTAATGCGCCAGATCCAGTGCTTCTCGTCCTCGTCCACCTCAACGACCTGGTCGCTGACGGTGTTGAAGAACTTGGAGAAGAACTCCAGACCCAGCTTGACCTTCGCCTCCAGCGAGCCGACGCGCATCGCAACCTGTGCGGCGGCGGCCACGCTCTTGAACTGCGCCAGCCCTTCACGGAAGGCCTGCTCGCCCGCACGCACGGCAAACACCCGCGCCCCACGCGGGCCGTACATATCCCAGATGGCCTGCTGAAGCTGGCCGACGCCCTCGAACGGGAAGGCCTTTTTCATGTTGTCCGGCGGGTAGTTACCGATGTACTGCGGGATGCGCGCCATGTTGAGCATCGCGTTCACACCCTGGCGGCCCATCACCTCCTCGGCAGACGTCAGGATGATACGCGCCCACTTGTTCGGGTAGTAGTAGCCGGACAGCGCCGGGGCGGAAGCATCGTCTTTCTTCTCCTCCGCAGCCGGGGCGGGCGGAGCATCCTGCTTCGCCGCCTCTGCCGGCGCGGGGGCGGCCTCCTGCTTCTTCTCGGCGGGCGGATCCGGCGGGGCCGACGGAGCCGGCCCGTTTGAACCCGGCGCAGCCTGGGGTTTCTCTTCGCGTGTTGCTTCGGTGGCCTTCTCTTCGGACATGCGATTCTCCAGGATGTTCGAACGCTGGTGTTCTGATGATCGGCGGCGCGTGATACGACCGGGCATCTGCACCGGCGGGCCGCCTGCGGTTGGATGAACGTCGTGAGTGCCTATACAATCAGTCTGCGGTGCGACCGGAAGGCGCTCCGCAGGCTGGCGGCCTACACTCCGCCTGACACAGGATAAATCGGCGCGCCGCCTCAGGCAAGTGGGGCTGTTACGTATACGACCTTACCCCGGGCTGCGCAGAGCGCAGCCCGCACGAGGGTGAGATTTCGTCGTCAACCCACTTCGCGGCCCCGGAGCGGTTTATCAGCTTTGCAACGATTAGTTGGCGGGCTGTGAGGCCCATCTACCTACACCCATGAGACAGGAGTCACCGTGAGCGAGACGTTTGAGCTGGTGCCCTTCGCTATGGCGCATGGAGGTGCCGCCATCGGGCGGCATGCGGGCCGGGCCGTGTTTGTGCCCTATGCCATCCCCGGCGAGCGGCTGCGTGTCGAGATCGTTGAGGACAAGGGCCGCTTTGCCCATGCGCGCATCGTCGAGATCATCGAGCCCTCGCCCGACCGTGTCGAGCCGCCCTGCCCTCACTTCGGGCCGGGGCTGTGCGGCGGCTGCAGCTTCCAGCACATCGCCTACGAGCGCCAGCTTGAGATCAAGCGCAGCATCGTGCAGGACCAGCTTGAGCGCATCGGCAAGTTTGAGGGCGTGCCCGTCCACCCGACAATCCCCAGCCCGGAGCCCTGGCAGTACCGCTCTTACGCCACCTTCACGATGACGGACGACGGCAAGCCCGCCTTCTACAGCGACGACAACCGGCGGCTCGTCCCCATCGAGGTGTGCTACATCATCCACCCGGCGCTGCTGGAACTCTTTGAGATGATGGACTTCGAGCCGGGGAACATCACCCGCATGAAATTACAGGTCGGCTCCGACCCGGAAGACCGGATGCTCGTCATCGAGACAGTGGACGACCTGCCGCCGGAGATCGAGGTGGACTTCCCCGTGTCGATCAACATGCTGCTCTCGGACAATGAGCCGGTGAACCTGATCGGGCGGTCGAGCGTGCGCTACCAGGTGTTCAACCGCACCTTCCGCGTGACGGCGGGCGCATTCTTCCACGCCAACGTGCCGGTTGTGGAGGCGCTCGTCGAGCTGGTGCTCGGAGCCCTCAACCTCCAGGGCGACGAAGTGCTGCTCGACCTGTACAGCGGCGTCGGCGTGCTCACGGCCTTCCTCGCCGAGCGGGCCGATCTCGTCGTCAGCGTCGAGAGCTACCCACCCGCGGTGACGGACGCCGAGGTCAACCTGGACGACCTGGAGAACGTCGATCTGGTCGAGGGGCCGGTCGAGGCGGTGCTGGAGGACCTCGAAGGGCCGTTCGACGCCATCGTGCTGGACCCGCCGCCCGGCGGCCTAAGCGTCGAGGCTATCGACGAGCTGGGACGGCTGGCCGCGCCGGTGCTCGTATACGTGAGTTCCGACCCGGCGACGCTGGCGCGGGACGCGCGGCGGCTTGTGGACAATCACGGCTACCAACTCGTTGAGGTCCAGCCGGTGGACATGCACCCGCAGGCCCATCACGTCATGTGCGTGGCCGTGCTGAGGCACGCATAAGAAGGCAGCGCCAGCATGGAAGACATTTCTGGCACAGAACGGGCGGAGTCCATCGAAGCCCTGCAATCGGCCATCCGCAAGTCCCAAAAAGCGCTGGCTCAAATAGCGGAGAAAGGCGCCAGCACGACGCTGGTTGAGAAGCGGCTGAAGGCCCTTCAGGTCGGCCTCGCCGTACTGGAAGCCGTCTGGAATCAAAAGCCTCACCCGCACAGCCGCGAAGACCTGACCGAGGCCCGCACCGTTCTGGCCGGCCTGCTCCCGTCCATCGAGCGCATTTACGCCCGGTCAAAGGCAGGCAGCCCGCAAAAAACGCTTCTGGAAAGAAGGCGAAGAGCCTTAGAACTGGCTGTCCATGCCATTGACAGGCTTTCCCTGGCTGAATAACCTATCTAGATGCGGCTCTATCGCCGTGCGATCACGGTAGGTGTTGGGAAGCAGGAGGGTGTGACATGGGCAAGCACGTTGACGGGCACAGCTACATGCAGAAGGTCAGGCTCATCCGGAAGATTGACGACATCCCTGAACTGAAAAACAGGCTCATCGACATCGCCGAAACCAAGTCTCACAAAGATATGTCGAGGTACAGCCTGCTGCTGGCCGAGCACATTCTGGAGGTCAGCGGGGTGGAGCGTGACGCCGCCATCGACGAGGCGTTTGCGATCAACGAGAAGTGGCAGGCTGGCGAGGCGACTTTCCACGAGGCGCGGCAGGTGGCCTTCATGATCAACCGGCTGGCGCGTGAGGAAAAAGACCCGGTTAAAGTCAAGGTGCTCCGGGCCATGGGGCAGGTCGCCGCGACGCCGCATGTGCGCTGGCACGCGCTGATCGCGTCCGACTATGCGGTAACGTTAATCAACCTGCTGCACCCCGGTGATATGGACGCGGTCAGGCGGGAGCGGGAACGGCAGATCGAACTGCTGAACAGCGTCTGACCTGCGGCAGGCAGACGGAAGGGAGCCGACAGGACCATGCCCATTGACCGGCTGAAGCTGATTGCCGACTTTCACAAAGACGCCCCGCGCCAGGGGCCGGGCGCTGACGACCAGACGGAACGCGCCCTGAGCTACGTCGGCAGCCTCGGCGCAGACGCGCGCATCATCGACATCGGCTGCGGGACCGGCGCGCAGACCATGACGCTCGCCCGCAGCACGGCGGGTCAGATTACGGCCATCGACCGGCTCCCGGCGTTTCTCGGCAGGCTGGCGGAGAAGGTCAGCACGCACGGGCTGGGAAACCGGGTCAGGCCGGTCTGCGCGTCGATGTTCCATCTACCCTGCGCGGACGGCACCTTCGACCTGATCTGGGCGGAAGGCTCGATCTACATCATCGGTTTTGAGAAGGGCCTCCGGGAGTGGCGGCGGCTCCTCAAGCCGGGCGGATACATCGCCGTGAGCGAAATATCATGGCTGACCGATTCTCGCCCCGCCGAGGTCGAGGACTACTGGGTCGCGGACTACGCGGAGATCGACACGATCGAGAACAAGCTCGCCGTCGTAGAGGCCAGCGGCTATACGCTCATCGCGCACTTCGTGCTGCCCGAACGCTGCTGGACAGAGAACTACTACGCGCCCATCCTCGCCCGCTCCGAGGACTTCCTGAGGCGGTATGACTACAGAGACGAGGTGCGGGAGTTCGTCGAGGCCGGGCGAGAAGAAGCCGCCATCTACGACCGCTATAAGGACTACTTCAGCTACGTGTTCTACATCGCGCAGAAGAACTAGGTGACAGGTTGCGGGATGCGGCCTGCCGATTGCCCTTTTATCGGGATCGTGATAGCCTACTCGCAACAATTTCTATCTTCACCACCTACCCTGATTGACCATCAGGTGCCTCCAAGGAGGATACAGCTATGAGATATCGCATCACTGGCAACACGATGCAAGCGCTCGATATCCAGCTTAATCGCGGCGAGTCGGTCTTTACTGAAGTCGGCGGGATGGCCTGGTATCGCGGCAATGTGGATATGAAGACGAACATGCCCGGCGGGCTGTTCGGTGGGCTGGGGCGTGCCATCGCGGGCGAGTCGCTCTTCCTGACGACCTACACGGCCCAGTCAGACGGCGCGATCGTTACCTTCACGCCGGAAGCGCCCGGCTCGATCGTCGCGCAGGAACTGGCGGCGGGCCAGGTGCTCATCGCGCAGCGTGATGCGTTTATGTGCGCGCAGGAGGGCGTGAAGCTGGAGATCCACTTCAAGCGGCGGCTCGGCGCGGGGCTGTTCGGCGGCGAGGGCTTCATCCTGCAGCGCGTCACCGGGCCCGGCCTGGCCTTCTTCGAGGTGGACGGTGAAGTCCGCGAACTGGAACTAGCGGCAGGCGAGCGCATCCGCGTGGACCCCGGCCATATCGCCCTGTTTGAGGCGTCCGTCACCCACAGCATCGAGATGGTCAAGGGCGTATCGAACGTGCTGTTCGGCGGCGAAGGGCTGTTCCTGGCAACGCTGACCGGGCCGGGCAAGGTCTGGCTGCAGACGATGCCGCTCTCCAACCTCGTCGCAAAGATCGCCTCGCGCATCCCCTCAAGCAGCTAGTGCTATCAGTCAGCAGGATGCCGGAGTCGGCCTGACTCCGGCATCCTGTGATGATCCAAGCCAGTGTTTGATCCGCCTTTTAACTCTGGAGCAACACCTCATGGCAACCTGGCTTCGCCTTTACGGGCAGTTGGTTCTCAATATTCTTGTCGCTTATTTTGCTGACCCAACTGGAGAGCCGGCAGCGCCGAGTTCAAGGCGAGGCCTCCCCACGTGGGCCATCATCCTGATCATCGGCGTCGTGCTCGTGTGCGTGGCGCCTTTTGTTGTGATCGTCATCCTGGCTCTGCTTGGCCCGGTCATCGGCGATGTCTTTTCTGATATCGTGATGGATATATAGCTGGCCCGCATCCCAGCAGCACGCCGATAGCCGTGCTCGATCGGGATGCGCAGAGGATGCCGGTACGGCTGCGGGCAAGGTAGTGTTACACCAAAGAAGTTCTTGTACTGGTCAGAAAGCTGAAAAATGGCCGAAGAAACGAATCTGACGGGAATGTTGGATTACGTTAAGCAAACTGCGCGCCGCGCGGGCGATATCCTGCGCGAAGCCTACGACCGCCCCCGGAACATCACCTACAAGGGCGAGGTTGACCTCGTCACCGAGACAGACCTGACGGTCGAGGCGTTCATTATCAGCGCCCTGCAGGAGCGCTACCCGGACATCGGCGTGCTGGCCGAGGAAGGCGGGGAGGTGGGCGAGGTCAGCGAGATGCGCTGGCTCATCGACCCGCTCGACGGCACGAACAGCTTTGCGCATGGCATCCCGATCTTCTGCGTGTCGATCGGGCTGCGCGGGCCAGATGGCCCGGTGCTGGGCGTGATCTACGACCCGCTGCGCGACGAATGCTTCAGCGCGTTACGCGGGCAGGGCGCGTGGCTCAACGACCGGCCCTGCCGCGTATCGAGCGTGCCCCGGCTGGGCGAGGCGATGCTCGCTACCGGCTTCCCGTACGAGCGCCGCACGATCATCGACAACAACAGTGCCGCCGCTGCGATGTTCCTGCGGCGCGCTCAGGGCATCCGGCGGCTGGGCTCGGCGGCGCTCGACATGGCGTATGTGGCCTGCGGTCGCTTTGATGGCCTGTGGGAATGGGGTGTGAAGCCCTGGGACATCGGTGCCGGGCTGTTGCTCGTCAAAGAGGCGGGCGGGCGGTTGACGAACTACGCCGGGCGGCCCGTCGATGACCTGCGGCAAAACCGGCAGAACGTGGTCGCCAGCAACGGGTTGATCCACGATGAGATGCTCGCGGTGCTGGCCCAGATCTACGAGTTTACGGACGACGGCGACTTCATCTTGAAGAACGAGTACCGGCTGCCGGGCATGTGAACGGCGGACGCGATTTGCGGGCCGCCAGCCGCGAAGCCGCGAAGCTCATCGCGGAGCCTGTTGATCAGGCCAATACGATCCCCGGACGGGGGGCGGGGGGCAAACGCCAATTGCCCTCCACCTGCCGGGTGTCACTGGAGGCGCACGTATAAACCTAACTACCCCGAATTTAAGGAGCGACGAGGTGAAACTCGACTGGAAAAAGACCTTCTTCATTGGCTTCGGCTTTTTTGGCATCAGCGTGATCTGGCAGCTTTACAACAGCTTCGTGCCGATCTTCCTGCAGGCGGGCCGGCCCGACTTCGAGGCGGATGTCGCGGGTTTCGGCCTGAGCGCGACGACGACCGGCGTGATCATGGGGCTGGACAACTTCGCCGCGATCTTCATCCTGCCGCTCATCGGCGTCTGGAGCGACCGCGTGCGGACGCCCATCGGGCGGCGCTACCCGTTCATCCTGACGGCTGCGCCCGTCGCGGCAGTCGCCTTCATCCTGATGCCCATCGCTGCGGGGATGATCGAGCAGAGCGGCAGCGTTGCCGCTAACCTCCCGGTCTTCGTGCTGTTCATCATCGGCGCCGGGCTGATGCTGCTGGCAATGGCGGTGCTGCGCACGCCGGTTATCTCGCTCATGCCGGACCTTACCCCCTCCCCGCTGCGCAGCAAGGCCAACGGTGTGATCAACTTCATGGGCGGCGTCGGCGTGCTCGTGGCGACCTTCGGGCTGTCGCGCCTGTTCGACATCCAGCCGATCATCCCGTTCATTGCTGGGTCGGCGATCCTGATCGGCGCGGTGGTGATGCTCTTCGTGACGGTGCGCGAGCCGAAGGTCGAGGACCTGCCACAGGTCGGCGAGCACGAGGAGAGCGAGGAAGAGCAGGCGCTGGGGGCGCTGCGAAGCTTCAGCATCGTCCCGCGCGAGTACCGGCGCAGCCTGATCTTCCTGCTTCTGGCGATCTTCTGCTGGTTCGTGGCCTATGACGGCGTGGGGACGTTCTTCACGTCGTACGCGGTGAACGTGCTGGGCGTCTCGCCGGGCTTCGCGCCGACGCTGTTCGGCATTGCCGGGCTGATGTTCATCGTGTTCGCTATCCCGGCGGGCTTCCTCGGCGAACGGTGGGGCCGCCGCACCACCATCCGCATCGGCCTGGCGATCTTCGCCATCGGGCTGATCATCGGCTACTTCATCGGCAATGTGTACGTCATCGGCGCGATCCTCGCCTTCGGCGGCATGGGCTGGGCGCTCGTCAACATCAACTCGCTGCCGATGGTGGTCGACACGGTGGACGACCCGCGCCCTGTCTCTTATACACATCT
>DGDY01000283.1 GCA_002385675.1 Anaerolineales bacterium UBA3940
CGCTGCAGGCTGAACGGCGCGTACAGCAACAGCGCCCCACCGACCAGCCAGCTAAGCAGGAAGATGTCCACCGCCTCCATCTTCCGCCTCGACGCCCAGATGCCCGGCAGCGCCAGCATCAGCAGCGGGCCGAACGCGATCAGGTAATCCCACACGGGCGGCGACGGTGTAACGTTCTGCTCCATCCAGGCGGCGATAGCCGGGTTGCCAACCACCATCACCCAGGCGCTGTAGGCAGCAAAAGGGAAGACAAAGATCAGCACCACCAGGCCCCACGCCAGTTCGCGACGCGGCAACTCGCGGCGCTGCCAGATGAGCCAGGCCAGCATCGCCCCGAAGCCGATCCCGATGGGCAGCAGCACAAACGGCGATGTCGTCGCAAGAAAGACCGACGCCGCCGCCAGCCCCACCGTCTCGATATCCAGTGCAGGCACGGCGTCTTCGTCCGCCGCACACTTGATAACCAGCACATGCGCCACGAGCATCGCAGCGGCAATCGCCCAGGGGAAGTGCGCGTTGGCATACGCGGCCTGCAGCGGAAACGCCTCGGGGACGGACAGAATATCGGGCGTCGTGTGGCCAAAGGCCAGCGCCACCCAGCCGAAGCCCGCGCCAAGCACCGCCAGCGACCACGCCAGCCGCCGCTGTTCGACGCTGCTCGTCCAGTCGGCGACGAAGCGGTAGATGGCGAAGAACATCAGCACCGCGCCGACGAGCCGTACCCCGTGAAAGACTGTGATCACCGGCAGGCTGAGGATGCGCGCCAGATGGCCCATCGCCAGGTAGAAGGTGAACAGGAAAACGCCGTCGTGCAGGTCCGGCGTGAACGGCAGGTAGAAGAGCCAGTTTCCTTCCACGCCCTGGCGCATTTTTGCCTGATACGAAGCCCCGTCAATCGGGCTCACCAGCACGCCCATGAAATGCGCGTCCGAGCCGCCGACGCCGTACGCCCACACAAACGGGAACGTAATCAGCACGAGCAGCGCGATGCTACAAACGAACACCCAGCGCCACTCGGCATGGTCGATCTCGCGCGACACCATGAGACTAAAGTCGTTCATTCCCTCGCCCCAATTTATTGACTGGCTCTCGGACGGCGGGCAGGCCGGTTGCTTGCAGTTTCGGCCCAATAGTATAATGCCCACTGAAGTTTAATATACGTGAAACCCTTCCCGACCCGAATAAGGCAATGTACGCATTCTGCGCCGACTGCCTATCCATGCCCTGCGTCGTCACGAGGAGAGCCCGGTGAACCAAACAGCCGCATTGTACCAGTTGCAGACTCTGGACAGCCAGATCGACACGATTCGCGCCCGGCTCGCCGAGATCGAGCGGCTCTTGAGCGAGGATGCCGCTGTCCGCCGCGCACAGGTACGCCTCGACCGGGCGACCTCCTCCCTGCAAAAGTGGCGCACCCGTCTTACCGACCTGGAGCTTGAGCGCCGCCGCCTGCACGAGGAAGCCGAGAGCATCGAGCAGCGGCTGTACTCCGGCAAGGTGCTCAACCCGCGCGAACTGACAGACATGCAGGGGAAACTCCATGAGCTGCGCCAGCGCCACGAGGGCATGGAAGAGCCTGTTATCGAGGCCATGCTGGAGATCGAGGCAGGCGAAGAGGCCGTCCAGGAGGCGCGGGCGCACCTGGAGCGCGTCACCGCCGAGCGTACCAGTGCTCTGGGCGAGTTAACGGAGGAACGCCAGAAGCTGCTCGACCAGTTGGCCGGGCTGGAGCAGCAGGTAGCCAGCGCGCGGGCGGAAGTCGAGCCGAAGTACCTTGCGCAGTATGACCGGCTGCGCAAGCGGCCCGGCGGGCTGGCCGTCTCCGCGCTGAACCACAACGCGGAGTGCAGCGCCTGCGGCATGCAGGTGACGACCAGCATGAGACAGCAGGTGCGGCATGGCAGCGTCATCGCCTGCCCGACCTGCCAGCGCATTCTCTACCACCCTTAACACCCGGTCACTGAGGATAGGACATGGACCTGCTTTCACTGCTCGTCGGTGCAGCAGCAGGGGCGCTGCTCACCGCCCTGATCTTCTCCCAGCTACCCCGGCTCCGTGCGCTGCGCAGCAGCGTCAGCAACCAGGCCAGCGCCACCCGCGCGCGCCTGACCCGTAGCGCCGAGGCCGCCTACCGCGACGCCGTCGTCGAGTTCGCCAGCAGCCTGCATATCGCTGGATCGCTCGCCCCGCTTGAGGACTTGAGCGTTGAGCCTCGTTTTATCCCGGCGCCGCATCCCTTCGACCCGACGGAGCCGGACGACCCGACCACGGATCTGCCGCAGCAATTGGTGCCCTTCGTGCCCGACTGGCCGCAGGCTGCCGGGCCATACAGCCTGCCCGCCGTCCCGCTGACGCACGTTCTGCGCGGCAGCCCCGGCGTTGCGCTGCTTGGCCTGCCCGGCAGCGGGCGCACTGTTGCGCTGGCGCTGATGGCGCTGCGCACTGCCCGCGACATGGAGGTGAGCGCCGGCAGCCTGCTGCCAGAGAAGCGGCTGCCGGGGTACGGTCACCTTGCCGACCTGGCGCTGGACCCCGC
>DGDY01000156.1 GCA_002385675.1 Anaerolineales bacterium UBA3940
GCACGCGGCGGTACGGCGTCTCGATGAAGCCGTACTCGTTCACCCGCGCGTACGCCGCCAGACGACCGATCAGGCCGATGTTCGGGCCTTCCGGCGTCTCGATCGGGCAGATACGGCCATAGTGGCTGTAGTGCACGTCACGCACGTCGAAGCCGGCGCGCTCACGCCGCAGACCACCCGGCCCCAGCGCCGAGAGCGTGCGCTTGTGCGTCAGCTCGGCGAGCGGGTTGGTCTGGTCCATGAACTGCGAGAGCTGGGACGACCCGAAGAACTCGCGGATCGCCGCCACAATCGGGCGGATGTTGATCAGCGTGATCGGGGTGAGCCCGTCGCTCTCGCGGATCGACATGTGCTCGCGCACGACGCGCTCCGTGCGGCGCAGGCCGACGCGCAGCTTGTTCTGGATAAGCTCGCCGACCGTCTTGACGCGCCGGTTGCCCAGGTGGTCGATGTCGTCCGGCTGGGCAAGCCCGTTGTTGATCATGATGATGCGCTCGACGACCTTCACCAGGTCGAGCTTGCTGATGGTGCGGCGCGTGCGCCGGATCTCGGCGTCAAGGTCGAGCCGCTGGTTCAGCTTGTAGCGCCCTACCCGCTCAAGGTCATAGCGGCGCTGGTCGAAGAGCTGCGACTCCAGGTACTCCCGCGCGTTCTCCAGCGTGGGCGGGTCGCCGGGGCGCATGCGCTTGTAGAACTCGATCAGCGCGGCCTCGGCAACCGTGTACTTCCCATCCTTCAGGTCCCAGGCTGGCTCCTGCTTGAGCGTGCCCTCGATGAAGCGGTGGTCCGGGTCCGTATCAACCTCGGCGAAGAGCGACATGATCTCCTCGTCCTCGCCCGTCTGGATGGGGGAACGATCGTCCATCCCATCGGACACGGCAGCCAGTGCGCGCAGGAAGATCGTCACCGGGATGGTGCGCTTGCGGTTGAACTTGATCGCGATGTAGTCGCTGCGCTTGGTCTCGAACTCCATCCACGCGCCGCGATCCGGGATGAGCTTGGCGTTGGCAAGCGGGCGGCCCGTTACCGGGTCCTTGTCCGCGTCGAAGTAAACACCCGGCGAGCGGATGAGCTGGCTGACGACCACGCGCTCGGTGCCGTTGATAATGAAGGTACCGTTCGAGGTCATGAGCGGGAAATCGCCCAGGAAGATATCCGAGACGATCACCTCACCCGTCTGCGTGTTGACGAGCGCCACCTTGACGTACAGCGGCGAGGCGTAGGTCATGTCTCGCTCAAGGCACTCGTCTTCACTGTACTTCGGCTCATCGAACCAGTACTTCAGGTCGAACTGCCGCGACTCCTCCGTGTCACTGGGGAAGTACAGCTTTAACGTGCCGTTGAAGCTCTCAATCGGCGAAATTTCATTAAAAAGCTCCGCCAGCCCTTCATTGAGGAACCAGCGGAATGACTCAAGCTGCACTTCAATCAGCGTTGGGAGGGTATGAACATTCGTAATGCGTGCGTAGTTCTTCCGACCCAGTTCGCGTGACATTCAATCTCTCCTACTAACAGGCGGCGCCGCGCCCGTTAAAAATACTAGACAACACAAAAGAAGGCACGCGCACCCAGGCCAAGCCAGTTTTTGCGTTGCCTTTTAACTCTGCCTAACATTTCCGGTTATTCAAGGAACCCCAATTATAGCAGTCGAGGCTGGCCGAGTCAACCCGATCTGCGCTTTTTGACCCCCACCGAATCGTGAGGAGGATACCATATCCGGGGCTGAATTACAAAGATTCCCTACTATAGGCTGGCATAAAACTATCCTATAGTGAGGGCGTCATTCATAAAAGAAGTTTCGCCACTTCTCAGGCAGAGGCCCCGATAATGCACATCGGGGCTTATGCGTTCCCCGTAAAGAGCGACCGCGCTGTAGCTACCGGAAACTTCGTATGGTTCAGGCGGCAGGCCCTGCTATACTAAAGATCGCATAAAGTGTTCCGCCACCTTATGCCCGGAAGCCCCGGCAGAGGAGAACTCGCCGGGGCTTCGCCGTCGCTAGCCGCCGTCGGGCTGCAGCGTGGGATTATCCGGCGGCGGCGTGGCCTCCTGCGGAGGGGGCGAGGCCACGTTGTGATGCGTCTTGTCGGCTGGCGTCCCGGTGGGATCGGCAGGGGGTTGCGCGTCCTCGGGCGCCTCGGGCGGCTCCGCCTCGGGGTCAGCAGGCGGTGGAGCCTCAACCGGCACGGGCGTGCCGGTTAACTCAGGCTCGGCGGTCAGGGTGACCGCCGTGGGTTCCGGTGTAGGCGTTGCGGTCGGCTCGACGTTCTCATCCTCGCCGCTCCCGTCGGGCGTCCCGGTAAGCTCGGGGTGTCGGTTATTGTGAAATCGTCCCCAAGCTACCGTATTGGGGAATCAAAAAGGGGCGGTGCGCCGCCCCTGCTCAGGCTACCGTATATGCATCAGGCCGTGGCCTGCGCCGACCGCCTGCGCCGGCTGATCAGCATCACGATCATGACGATCGAGCCGATGACGCGTGCCACGAGCGCCAGCAGCGCCACGACCGAGACAACCGCGCCGACAATCGCGGAGACGTTAAGCGCGCGCTCGCGCACAGCCGCCCAGCGCCGCGTTGAGCGCAACCGCCGCTCCTGCTCCCGCGCGAGGTCGGCGCGCAGCCCCTCGACAAACTCTACCGACGGACGGACCGGGACCAGCGCGCGGTACAGGCTCCTCACCACAACGATCAGCGCGCTGAGCAGCGGGAACCGCGCCCCATACTGCTCGACCCGCGCCTCCCCATCATCTTCTCCCGAAAACAGCGACTCGGCGTAGCGGTCCAACAGGTCAACCAGCTGCTCCTCGTCGAGTGAATAAGTGCTGTCTTGTGCCATCCTACTACCTTCTGCTGCGGCCTTGCGTTTCTCTCATCCATTACATCTGCGTGATGTCGCACGCTACCGTAAGAAACACCTTCTGCGAGAGAAAGTTGCTCGCGGCCTGCCGCACCGGCTTACGGATCGTGCCGGCGACGCCGGAACAGCCCGCGCGACCCGTTCGTTTTTGGCTTTTCCCCGTTCGTGTTTTCCTCCGGGGCTTCCTGAAGGCGCTGCAGTTCCTCTCGCAGCGACACCAGCGTGCGGTGATACAGAGACTTGATCGCGCCCTCGCTGCGGCCCATGATCTCGCCGATCTCAGCGTTGGGCAGCCGGTCCACAAACTTCAGGATGAGCAACTGCTGCCGGTCCTCGGGCAGCCTGCGGATCACGTCAAGAAGCTGCTCGGCCTCGTCGCGCCGCTCGGCGACATGGTCGGGCGCTTCGCGGCGGAAGCTGCTCAGGATGAGGCTCTCCAGTGGAACCAGTTTCTTGCGCTTGCGGTCGCGGTGGAAGTTCGCAACGAGGTTGTGCGCGATACGGTAGAGCCACGCCGAGAACGGCAGGCCCCGGTCCTCATAGTCCGGCAGGGCTGCCAGCGCCCGGTGGAACACTCGCGACGTCAGGTCTTCCGCATCCTGGTGGTTGCTGGTGCGGTAGTAGATGTAGCTGTAGATCTTGTCCACGTAGCGCATGTACAGCTCGCCGAACGCCTCGACGTCCGTCTTGGCCAGTTCGACCAGCTCGTTTTCGGGCAGCTCAACCAGTGACTGTCCCTGCTCCAACACGTGTTCCACTCTCTCTGCCAATCTGCGTGATGATGGTAAACCTCGTGTCCGTGCAGCGGGGAGTATACCAATAGTCCACAGATTTCACAGAAGGCAAAGGTGAAAAATAAATCCACGAATGGCACGAATGACACCCATTTTCATTTGTGCCACCCGCGGCATTCGTGGACAAACGGGATCAGCTATCCGCGTCGCCTGCGCGATCCGTGGACGCACCCTCCCCCATGAGCGCGGCCAGCCGCTCTTCGAGCGCGCCATAGCCCGTCTCGTAGATCTCCAGCGGCAGGCCCAGGTAGCGCGAGACCTCGTGCGCCTTTTCGATGAGCGCCGGGTCGGGCTTCTGCACGAGGTAGGCCAGCCGCTTGTAGTTGGCGAAGTACTCGCCCTTCAGGTCGGGGAAGCGATCCAGCCCCATGCCCTTGACGACGAGCCCGTCGAAGCCGCGCAACAGGAAGTCCGTCAGGAAGTACGTGCCCGGCTCCTCCGCCATCAGCCGCGCGAACAGGTCGCCACCGTACATCTCGTAGCAGTGCGGCCCGTCCACCCGCTCGACGCCGTGCCGCTCCAGCACCTCGTCAATCGCGCCGGACGAGCCGCAGTCCCCGTAGACGACGATTATCCGCTCATAGTGGTCGCGCAGCTCCTTGATGCGCCGCTCGATCTGCGGGGCGAGGCGGGCGGGGTGCATGTGCAGCAAGGCCGGCAGGGCCACCACGTCGGCGTCCCAGCCATGCCGCTCGCGGATGTCCAGCACCTCGCGGGCCAGCGCCCCACAGGCCAGCAGTGCAACCGTCATGCGCGCTCCCGGCGGCTCCGGCGCCGCCCCTCGCCGCCCGCGGGGCGATGGGCCTGCAGCCACGCCATGCAGTTCTCGTCGTGCCCCATCAGCACGTTCGCGGCGCGGATCGCCTGCATGATCCCCTCGTCAAGCGGGTTGGTGATGGCAGACGTCATGCCGCTTGCAATGGCCATCGAGATGAAGTGCGCGTTGAGCGTCTCACGCCCCGGCAGGCCGAACGAAACGTTGCTCGCGCCGCAGACCGTGTTGACGCCAAGCTCCTCGCGCACCATCCGCACGATCTCAAAGACCTGCTTGCCCGAGCCGCGCACCGCACCGGCGGGCATCACCAGCGGGTCGATCAGCACGTCCTCGGGCGGGATGCCGTAGTCCTGCGCCCGCTCGACGATCTTCTTGGCGACCTGGAAGCGCACCCGCGGGTCCTCGGAGATGCCCGTCTCGTCGTTCGAGATGGCGATCACCGCCGCGCCGTACTTCTTGACGAGCGGCAGCACCGCCTCAAGCCGCTCCTCCTCGCCCGTCACCGAGTTCACGAGCGCCTTCCCCTCGTAGGCTTCCAGCCCTCGCTCCAGCGCGGCGACAATCGAGGAGTCAATCGAGAGCGGCACGTCTACAACCGACTGGACCAGCCGGATGGCCTCGGCGAGGATGGCAGGCTCATCCGCCATCGGGATGCCCGCGTTGACGTCCAGCATGTGCGCCCCCGCCTCAACCTGGGCGACGGCGTCCGCCACGACGCGGCTGAAGTCGCCCGCTGCCATCTCAGCGGCCAGCTTCTTGCGGCCCGTCGGGTTGATCCGCTCGCCAATAATCGTAAACGGGCGGTCGGGGCTGATGATGACGGTCTTCGTCTTTGAGCTGATAACTGTCTCCACGATCACTTCTCCTTGAGATGAGGGGATACGGGTCTGGAAGCAGCAGCGGATTCTACCTGTGTGCAGGCGCGGCTTCGAGCGCCTCGCGCATGGCGCGGATATGCTCGGGCGTGCTGCCGCAGCAGGCGCCAATGATCCGCGCGCCAAGCTCGACGATGCGCACCGCGTGCTCAGCCATGACGGCGGGCGTGCCGCTGTAACTGATCTCCCCGCCGATCATCTCCGGGATGCCCGCGTTGGACTTCGCCACGAGGACCGCCTCGGGATTGCGCTCGTGCATCGCCTTGATCACGCCCTCGATCTCCGCCGGGCCGTTGCCGCAGTTGCCACCGAAGGCCACGAGGCCCATCTCCTGCAGCGCATCGACCGCCGCCGCCGGGCTAACACCCATCATCGTGAAGCCGCGCGTGTCGAACGTCATCGTGACGACGATGGGCAGCGAACTGGCCTGCCGCGCGCCTTCAACTGCCGCACGCACTTCCTGCAGGTCGCTCATGGTCTCGATCCACAGCACATCGACGCCGCCCGCCTCCAGCGCCGCCGCCTGCTGGGCGAAGCCGTCGCGCGCCTCCTCAACGCTGAGCGTGCCCAGCGGCTCGATCAGCTCCCCGCTCGGCCCCATCGAGCCCGCCACCACCACCCGCCGACCGGCGGCGTCGGCGGCGTTGCGGGCGATCTCCGCACCGGCGCGGTTTAGCTCGGCGACGCGGTCGTCGAGTTTGTGCAGCTTCAGCCGGAACGGGCTGCCGCCAAACGTGTTCGTCAGAACAATCTGCGAGCCCGCGTTGATATACGCCTCGTGGACGGCGCGGACGCGGTCAGGGTGCTCGACATTCCAGCGCTCCGGCGATTCGCCGTGCTCCAGCCCGGCGTTCATGAGCATCGTGCCCATCGCGCCGTCGGCCAGCACGTACGGATATTCGTCAAGCAGTGCTTGTAGCGGATTCATTCGCCTGCCCTATTCACTACACGAAAGGTCAATGTGTAAAGCGTTACTGCTTCTGCCGCAGTGCCATGAGCTTCTTTGCCGTCTCAACGGCAACCGCCGCGTCCTTACAGTAGGCGTCGGCCTCGATGTCCTCGGCGAACGCCTCATTGAGCGGCGCACCGCCCACGAGCACGATCACATCGTCACGCAGGCCCTCATCCTTAAGCGCCTGGATCACCACCTTCATGTACGGCATCGTCGTCGTCAGCAGCGCGCTCATGCCCAGGATGTCGGCGTTGTGCTCGCGGATAGCCGCGATGAACTCGTCCGCGCTGGTGTTGATCCCCAGATCAACGATTTCGAAGCCCGCGCCCTCCATCATCATGGCGACCAGGTTCTTGCCGATATCGTGGATGTCGCCCTTGACGGTGCCGATCACCATCGTGCCGACCTTCGGCGCGCCGGTTTCGACAAGCAGCGGGCGCAACACCGCCATACCGGCCTTCATCGCCTTGGCCGCCATCAGCACTTCCGGCACAAACAGGATACCATCCCGGAAGTCGATGCCAACGATGTCCATCGCGGCGACAAGGCCCTTGTTCATAATCTCAAGCGGGCCAAGCCCGCGTGACAGCAGTTCGTTAACCTGGGCGACCACCTCATCGGCGTAGCCGTCGTAGAGATCGTCGTGCATCAGCTCCAGGAGTTCGTCTGTTGGTAGCTGGGTGATATCAACCCGGTCTTCGCTCATCGTCTCGTTACCTGTCCCTTGCTATAAAATGGCGTTGTGCGGTCGGTGCCGCCCACTCTCATCATTGTGCCACAAGTCAGCCGCCTGTCTCAAGCCGCCGGCGCATATCGGCGATGTTAGCCAGGCTTTGCGTATCGTGCTCGACAAGCCGCTGCACAAGCCAGCGCAGCGTCGTCTCGCCCTCCCCCGGCAGCGTGGCTCGCCGCTGCCAGGCTCCGGGGGGCAGCCCGCGCAGCAGCGCAAGCGTTTTCGCTCGGCTCGCGCGGAACTGCTCGACAAGCTCAGCGAGCGTCGGCGCCGGATCGCTCCGCTCCAGCGCGGGCAGCGGCGGTAGGTGCGGCCCATCCTGCGCCACGACTGCCTCAAACCACGCCCGGTAGCAGCCCTCAAGCTCGCACAGGTGCGCGATGCTCTCCGCAATCGAGACGCCGCCCGGCCCGGCCCGCCGGTGGCTGTCCTCCACGCCGACATGCGCGCACAGCCGCGCGAGGTCGCCCGGCGCGGACTCGAGCGCGCCCAGCAATACCGCCCGCCTGCTCATGACCGGCGTCTGCGGCGTTCGCGGCGCGCAGCCCGCCGCTCCTCAAGTGTCCCCTCCTCGACCGGCTCCGGCAGGATGTCCGCCAGGTGCGGGTACGGCTCGGTCGCGTGCGGCAGGTGCATCGCCGCGACGAACTCCTGCTGGAAGTCCGGCTGAACCGCCGTCTCGACGTAATGCACCCAGCGCGCCCGCTCGACTGCCTCCAGCCGCCGCGCCCGGTTCAGCAGCGCGATACGAGCCCCATCTCCAGCCGCGTTGCCCACCGCCACCACCTTTGACAGGTCGCAGTCGGGGATCAGGCCCAGGACCATCGCGTGCAGCGGCGAGATATAGCTGCCAAACGCCCCCGCGAGGATCACGCGGTCGACCTTTGTGACCCCGGCGCGGTTCATGAGCAGCTTCGTCCCGGCGAACAGCGCCGCCTTGGCAAGCTGGACGGCACGCACGTCGTTCTGCGTGACGACGATTGGCCTGCCGGTCGAGGTCTGGTCGGCGGTTGCAAGGATGTACGCGACCGAGCGCCCGCTGCGGTCGATGCGCTCGTGCTGCAGGTCGGGGTCGAAGCGGCCATCCGGTCGCAGAATACCCGCCAGGAAAAGCTCGGCCACCGCTTCGATGATCCCCGAGCCGCAGATGCCGGAGGCCAGCTCGCGCGGCTGACCGTCCTCAGCGTCCGCCCCCGCCCACTCGTCCGACCAGCGGTCATCACCGATGACTTTGAAGCGCGGCATGCCGGTCTCCCGGTCGATCCGCACCCGCTCGATCGCACCCGGCGCGGCCCGCATGCCGTGCTCGATCTGCGCGCCCTCAAAGGCCGGGCCGGTCGGGCTGGAGGCACTCCACACGCCCTCGCGATTGCCCAGCAGGATTTCGGCGTTCGTGCCGATGTCGATGACCAGCATCATCTCGTCCTGCTGGTACGGCGCCTCGGCAAGCAGCACGGCGACGTTATCCGCGCCGACGTGCCCCGCGACGAGCGGCAAAATATGCACATTCGCGCCGGGGTTTAGCCGCAGGCCGAGGTCGCGGGCCTTGATGTCAATCGGCCCGTCGGAGTTCAATGCGAAGGGGGAGCCACCCAGTTCAACCGGGTGGATGTTGAGCAGGATGTGGTGCATGACGGTGTTGCCGACGAGGACCGCTTCATAGATGTCGCTGATCTTGATGCCCGCCTGTGCCGCCGCCAGCCCCGCCAGCCGGTTCAGCGCCTTAATGATCGCATCGTGCATGGTTGAGAGGCCCGTCTCGTGCGTCACCGCGTACGAGATGCGGCTCATCAGGTCCTCTCCGTACGTCACCTGTGGGTTCATCGTGGATTCGGTCGCGACGACCTCCCCGGTGCGCAGATCGACCAGATGCCCGGCTACGGTCGTGCTGCCGATATCCACCGCCAGCCCATACGCGCCCTCGCGGTAGCCGGGGCGGACATCCAGCACTTCCCGCCCCTGCCAGATCGTAACCGTCGCAGTCCAGTTGCCCTCGCGCAGTACCTGCTGAAGATGCCGCCGGGCCGGATAGTCGATGGTCAGGTCCGTGAGCTGCCACTGCTCGGCGAGCGCGTCCTGCAGGCGTTCCCAGTCGCCGCGCGGAGCTTCGAGCGTCGCCGGGGCAACCTCCACATAGACCTGCCGCACGGCGGGGTCCACCTCAATGACGCGGTCGCCCGCCGCCTTACGCACGATCTGCTTGCGGGCCTGGCTCTCCTCCGGCACGGTCACCAGCAAGTCGCCAAGTGCCCGCGCCGCGCACGACAGCCGGTACCCCTCGATGTTGTGCTCGATGAGGTAGGCGCGTTCGTCGTCGCTCGGCGGGCTCACGTTGTCAGGCAGCGACACAATGCCGTGCTTCTGAAAGACGCCTTCTTCAACCCGAACCTTACATTTGCCGCAGACCAGCCGCCCGCCGCAGATGCTCTCGATCTCCACGCCGACGCTGCGTGCAGCATCCAGCAGGGTTGTTCCAACCGGCACCCTGCCCCGCCGCCCGGAGGGCATGAAGATGACTCGCACGCCGTCGTCGTTACTGCTGTGCACGATCACCAGACTCCTGACTGTCTCTGGGCCGGGCCTGCCCGCCCCGGATACATTGCGGCTATTGTAACCCTATAAATGAGATAACGGTAATGTAAAAGAGAACCCGTGAAACCCACCCCGGCCACCCGCTACAATCTAGGGGCCATTACTGGTGATGATCCTCACAATCTGCTATTAACCGACCACCAAGGGAGAAGACAGGAACGTACGCATGGACAACACAGGCTTCGACTTCTATAAGCTGGAGACCTTCATGACGGACCGGCAGCGCCGGGTCCGCGATGCCGTGCGCGAGTTCGTGCAGAGCGAGGTGCTGCCGAACATAAACCCGTACTGGGATCGCGCCGAATTCCCGCGCGAGGTCGTCATGAAGATGCGCGACCTTGACCCGCCCATCGTCGGCGGCATTATTCGCGGCTGGGGCAGCGCCGGGCTTGACCCGCTTGAGATGGGTCTGGTCATGTACGAGCTGGCTAAGGGGGACGGCTCGATCAGCACGTTCTATGGCGTCCAGTCCGGCCTGGCGATGGGCTCCATCGGCCTGCTCGGCTCCGACGAGCAGCGCGAGCGCTGGCTGCCCGGCATGGCCCGCCTGGAGAAGATCGGCGCGTTTGGCCTGACCGAGCCGGATCACGGCTCCGACGCCACCAGCATCGAAACGAGCGCCGTGCGCGACGGCGACGACTACATCCTGAACGGCGAGAAGCGCTGGATCGGCAACGCCTCCATCGCGGACGTGCTCATCATCTGGGCGCGGGACGAGGAAGGCGGCATCGGCGGCTTCGTGATTGAGGACCCGCAGCACGTCGAGGGCGTGGAAATCTGCGACCTGCAGGGCAAGATCGCTAAGCGCGGGGTGCTCAATGCGCATATCACGCTGCGCAACGTGCGCGTGCCGGCTGAAAATCGCCTCGCCAAGACGCGGAGCTTCGCCGACATCGGCAAGGTGCTGACGATCGGGCGCGTGGGCGTCGCCTGGGAGGCGGCTGGCGTCGCAGCGGGCGCGTTCGAACACGCCCTCACCTACGCCAGGGAGCGCAAGCAGTTCGGGCGGCCTATTGCGAGCTTCCAGCTCATCCAGCAGAAGCTGGCGGAGATGGCGACCGAGGTCACGCTGATGCAGCTTATGTGCTTCCAGCTCTCGCAGCTTCTCGGCGCGGGGCAGATCACGCCCGGCATGGCCTCGATGGCCAAGTACAACAACGCGCGCAAGGCCCGCTACGTCGCCGCGCTTGCCCGCGAGACGATGGGCGGTAACGGCATCCTGATTGAGAACCACGTCGCACGGCTGTTCACCGATGCCGAGGCAGTCTACACCTACGAGGGCACGAACGAGGTCCAGCTTCTGCTACTGGCCCGGGAACTGACCGGCATCGACGCGCTGGCGTAGATTACAAACAAAACCCCCTCCTGCCTAGCAGCCTGCGGCTGCACGCTGTCCTTCCCCTTGCAAGGGGGAGGAGGCCGGTATTCGCTGCACGAATACCGGGCGGAGGGGGTTCTATTTATCCGACCACCTCGCTCCAATTTGCGACCCTGCACAGGCGATCTTACAATCAGAGCACAGGGCCGTTCCCTTCTTAACCTTCGCCAAGGGAGGAAAATCGAATATGTCGCTGCATCCGGACGCACAAACGCTGGAAAAAATCCGCGAGGCACGGACTTATAAGGCTATCCCCCCGGATGAGCACCTCGTCCCCTACTCCAGCATCGGCGACCTACTCGACAGGCAGGCAGCGGCCTCCGCAAACAAAATCTGGCTCATCCACTACGACGCCGACGGTAACCGCGAGGAGTTTACCTACGGTGAGTTCAACCGGCTCGTCAACCAGGCAGCCAACTATCTGTGCCATGACCTGGGCATCCGCCGGGGTGACCGCGTCGCCACTATCGGCTACAACCATGCCGACCTCGTTATCCTGTACTTCGCATGCTGGAAGCTCGGCGCAACCGTCGCCCCGCAGAACATTGCCGAGGACGACGAGCGCATCGGCTACATCCTGCGCAACAGCGAGTCCGTCGTCGTGTTCGCCCGCACCGACCTGCTTGAGCGGGCGCATAGCATCGTGTCCGGCCAGCAAGTCGATAACGTGCGCGAGATCGTCGAGATCTGCGCCGACCCATGCCAGACCGAGCACAACTTCTACGCCATGATCAGCCGCCAGACGGAGCAGTTCACACCCCCGGAACCTGTCGGGCTGGAGGACGAAGCCCTGCTCGTCTACACGAGCGGCACCACCGGCCCCCCGAAAGGCGTCGTGCTGACGCAATACAACCTGCTTGTGGACGCGATGGGCATCAGCAAGTGGCACGCCATCACTGCTGACCAGCGTATGATGTGCGTGCTGCCCATCCACCACGTCAACGGCATTGTCGTGACGCTCATCACGCCGCTCTATGCCGGCGCGAGTACCGTCCTCAACCGCGCCTTCTCGTCGTCACAGTTCTGGGTGCGCATCGCACGCGAGCGCGTGCAGATCGTCAGCGTCGTGCCAACGCTGCTCCAGTACAGCCTGGAGTACGCGCAGCACGCTCAGGCGGAGGGGCGCAGCATCTGGGGCGAGGGCATCACCCGCGAGGACCTGCAGCACTTCCGGCACTTTATCTGCGGTGCGGGAACCCTTTCCGTCGCGCTGGCGACGGCGTTCGAGGAAACCTTCCACATCCCCATTGTGCACGGCTACGGCCTGAGCGAGACGACCTGCTACTCGTGCTTCCTGCCGATCTCGCTTGACTGGGAGACTCACCGCCACTGGATGAAGGACTACGGCTATCCCTCCATCGGCGCGCCCATCGAGCCGAACGAGATGGCCATCTTCGATGCAGAGGGTCGGGGCGAGCGGCTCGGGCCAGGCGAGCGCGGAGAGATCTGCATCCGGGGGCACAACGTCATGAAGTACTACTTCAACCGGCCCGACGCCAACGCCGAGACGTTCAAGTTCGGCTGGTTCCGCTCCGGCGATGAGGGGTTCTACGAGGTAGACGACGAGGGCCGGATGATGTTCTTCATCACCGGGCGTATCAAGGAGCTTATCAACCGGGGCGGGGTGAAGTTCTCGCCGTTCGACATCGAGGAAGTACTGCTTGAGCTGCCCGGCGTCAGCGCAGCACTTGCGGTCGCATTCGAAAACGATTATTATGGCGAGGAAGTCGGCGCGTACGTCGTACTGGCCGACGGCGCGACACTCACCGAGCAGCAGGTGCTTGACCACTGCCGAGCGCGGATGACCTTCGAGAAAAGCCCCAAGGTCGTGGTGTTCGGCAAAGAGATTCCGGTCACGTCGACCGGCAAGTATCAGCGCCTTAAGCTGCGAGAGTTGTTTACACGCTGGCGGCATACGCAGTTCCGACCCTAGATACCCTGCATCTCAAGTGCGGCCATTGTCATAATCCCTCTATAGTCTCGGCGCACCGCCAGGACAACTGAATATGCACGCCCTCTTGAACTATAACTTCCGCCCTGCCGACATCCGGGATCGGAACTTTGCAGCGCTGTTCGAGGCACGCCGGCGCGACTCCGTTTTTGCCTTCGTCTATGAGGAAGACGGCTATACCTACGCGATCCGCGATCATCTCGGCATCGTGCCGTTGTATTACCGTCGCATTCCGGGGGGCCTCTGCTTCTCGACCGACCTCTTTGATCTCATCAAAGACGGTGATACGCTGAGCGAGCAGGGGCTCCGTGCACTGATGGGCTTCGGCTCGGCGCGGCTGTATCCGCTGGTTGACCAGGTCGGCATCGTACCGCCGGGCGCCGTGCTCCGGTTTGCACCGGAGGATGGCACTGTCGAGGAGCTTTACCGCTACCACATCACGCCGGCTCCGCTCGCCAGCGGCAAGCTGCAGGATATCGTAGACCACATCGAAGTGCTGTTCGAGCAGGCCCTGCAGCGCGTGATCCAGCACGATACCGTCGGACTGTACCTGAGCGGCGGCATTGACTCAGCCCTGATCGGTATTTATCTCAAGAAAATGGGCGTTTGCATCAACGCCTACACGTCCGCCCCATGGGGAGCAGCCAGCTCAGAGATCAAGTTCGCGCAGATCAACGCCGCAGCCATTGGCGTCGATAGCCACCACCTCGACTGCCTGGAGACAAACCAGTACGTCTCCGCCTGGCGCATACTGCCTGAGATCTACAACACCCCGCACGGCACGACCACCGGCATCGGCGTGACCAGCCTGTGGCGGAACACCCCCATCCACCGGGAGCGGCAGGTGTTCTTCGGACAAAACACCGAGCCGATGATGGCCAGCGAGGTGGCCCAGTATCTCACGTACTTCGCCAGCATGCTGCCCGACTTCGTGCTGCGCCGGTACATAAACCCGGTGTACCCGGAGCCGTACCGCAACTTCCTCGCCTTTAACAGCCAGTCTCTGCTGACAGACTATCCACCGCTTGCTGACGTAGTTGGAGAACGCAAGCTGTCAGATCTGCAGATGATAGCCGTCGCCAGCATGTACGTCGCCCACACCCCGTCGGACGGCGAAGTGCTCTCGCAGCCGGCGATTCATCGCAGCATTCTGGCGTCTAACCCGTACTACGACATGGATCTCATCGAGTTCTGCCTGAGTATCCCGCTTCGCCACCGGCTGCGCATCACCACAAAGTCCAAGCTGCTTGTCGCGCTCGATAAACGCGTGTTCAGGGTGCTCGCTTCTCGCTACCTGCCTCGGGAGCTTGTCTATCGCAAAAAGGGCTTCACCATTCCCTTCGAGCGCGACGAGCAAACACGACAGTTCGTGGACATGCTGCCGACCCGTGCGCTCGGCATCCCTATCAATGAGTTGCAGGCCCGCTTCGCAGCGAGCGTGGTCAAGAACTGGGCTGATCAGCGCGGGATGTGGCCGGACGCCTTCTGCTGAGAAGGCGTCCGGTGAGGATAGGCGGCTGATTGAGAGTCAGGCCGCTGGTGGGTCGGCGATTACGAGTCGCGGGAGTGGCGTGCTGTCTACATCAACGGGATGCGGCTGCTGCATCACCCGACGGATATCATCGGCGACCTCTCGCGCAGCCCGTTCGCCAGGTTCAATAGTATCCCTCAGATGCTCCATCGCGATAAGCCCGACGGGCGGCAGAGTTGGCCTGATGAGCACATCGGGCGGATAGGCCGCCAGTTCGTACTTAACGAGCGTGGCGTAGCTCAGGATATTCGCCTGCATCAGCACATCAAACGCAACCTGACGGTGCGACAGGCTCAGCAGCCAGTAGAGGATGCGCTGCAGCCGCTTGCTGAACGAGCCCACGTCGTTCAGGGCGATGCCCACATTCAGGTTGCCCCCGAGTTCTACCGCGACGAGACACTCCGCGCCGAGCAGGTAGGCCGCCTGCGTCGGCACGTTCGATACTACCCCGCCATCGACGAGCAGCCGGTCATTCCAGCGAACAGGCGGAAAGAGCCCGGGGACTGCTGTTGTCGCCAGCACCGCCTGGACGACCGGGCCTTTGTCGAGCAGCACGGTCTGCCCGTTAGAGATGTCGGCGGCAATCAGGCCGGTGCGAATAGGGAAGTCGCGGAGATCGGCGCTGCCGAACAGGCGAACCAGCTCGGCTTCGAGTGCGGCATTCGTGATCAGCCCTGACCCGGTACGGTCGAGCTGCAGGAGTTCGTTGAAATTGATCTCACCGGTCAGCCTCTCGATGTCCGCCGCCGACCAGCCTGCCGCGACGAGGGCGGCAATGACGCCGCCGATGCTGGTCCCCGTTATCACAGCAGGTCTGTAGCCGATCTCCTCCAGTACGCGCAGCACGCCAATGTGGGCGCCGCCGCGCGCACCGCCGCCGCCCAGCGTGAGTCCAAGTACAGGTTGTGTCAGCATGATGAGGCTCCAGGTTGAGTCATGATTACCAGGTATGATTATATACGACGGTGAGGGTGGGAAGTGGTGCTACCAGTGTTGTGAGCTGTAAAAACACACATGGTGTTGGGGGTGAGCTAGCTGCGAAGAGCCGCAAAGATCT
>DGDY01000209.1 GCA_002385675.1 Anaerolineales bacterium UBA3940
GGCACATTCAGGAGCAGCGTCACCAGGCCGACCGGCGTGCCGATCAGGTGGTGAGAAATGATGCCGATGCCGGTGATGCCGCCGGACACCACTTCGTTGGGAACGAAGAACAGGTTGTTAGCCAGCGCCAGCACAACCGCGCCAAGCGTGATCGTGATGTAGTCGATGATGATCTGCCGCCAGCCGTTGCGGGCCACGTGTGTGGCGAGGCGCTCCCGCAGGGCGGCAAGCGCATCAGATGGGGTTGGGGTTGAGGCGCGTCGCATGCTCTCTCCGCTAATCCAGACTCAAACGTACCGGCAAGACGTTACCCGTTCTGCAGGGAGAATGCAATACGATTTACGCCGTAAGGCCGCCTATAATCAGAGGTAGGGATGCGAGTAAAAGCGAGGCGGGGCGTATGATCTACATCGGCACGAGCGGCTATTCTTACGACGATTGGGTGGGGCCCTTCTACCCGGAGGGCACGAAGAAGAACGATTTTCTCGACTTCTACCGGCAGCACTTCGATACGACTGAGCTGAACTTCACCTACTACCGGATGCCGACCGCCGGGATGCTCCAGAACATCGGCAGCAAGGTGCAGCCGGGTTTTCTCTTCGCGGTGAAAATGCCGGGTGAGATTACGCACGAGCGCGACGACGATCCGCTGCCGGCGATCCGCCAGTTTGTCGAGGCGCTGGTGCCGCTCAAGGAGGAGAACAAGTTTGCGTGTGCTCTGGCGCAGTTTCCGACGAGCTTCCATGCCACGCCGGAGAACGAGGACTACCTGCGACGTCTACGCGAGGGGCTTGGCGACACGCGCGCGGTGATCGAGTTCCGCAACCGCGACTGGGTCACCGAGGACACGTTCGACTTGCTGTACGAGCACGGGTTCGGCTTCTGCTGCGTGGACCAGCCGCAGTTCAAGAGCCTGATACCGCCTGTCGCCATCGCGACGAGCGAAGTAGCCTATGCACGCTTCCACGGGCGCAACTACAAGAAGTGGTGGCAGCACGACGAGGCGTGGGAGCGCTACGACTACATGTACACGGCAGAGGAGCTTCAGGAGTGGGTGCCGCGCCTCAAGGCGCTTGACGAGCAGAAGGAAACCGCGCTCACGCTCGTCTATATGAACAACCACTGGAAGGGGCAGGCGCCCGCGTCGGCCTCGCTGATGGGCGAGTTGTTGCAGGCGGCGGGCGCGGAACTCAGCCGCACCCCACCGGATTTTCACCGGCAGTTTGAGCAGTAGGGGGTCTCTATCTACGGAGTGATGTTAATCTGCACGCCGGATGACTGGCCGCTGTCCGTCTCGCCGCCGCCCGGCTCGGTGCTCGGGGTTTCCCCGGGCGCTGACCCGTCGCCGGGGTCGGGTGTGGGCTCAGCGGGCTCCGGCGTGGATGACGGCGGAAGCTCGGTCGGGGCCGGTGAGTTGGTCGGTGGCACGGCGGTATCGGTCGGCATGGGGGAAGATTCGGTGGTCTGGCAGCTCTCGGCGCTCTCCTCGCACGGGTCGGGCGTGGGCTCGATCGGCGCAGCGGTCGGGCTGGGGGTGGGCATCGCCGTGAGGGTGGCAAGCTCCTCGGCCTCACGCGTGGGGAAGGATTCGCCCATGGTGATGCGGTTGCCCTCGACCACGTCGTGGTCGCTGAAATAGGCTCCGCTCCGATCAGACTGGATAAACAGCGCCAGACTCCCGATCGTGACGAACAGCAGCACAAGCAGATGAGCCAGCCGGCTCCACGATCGCCGGTGCTTCGTCTCGATCTCTCTTGGCTGCGGAGGGTTCCGGTCGTCGCCAGCACGGCGTGCAGGCGAGTGCCCTGGTAGCCGCCGCTCGGGTGATGTCTGCTCCTCCCCGCGAGTGGAGGGGAGTGAGTTACGGTTCATTACGGTCAGTCCCTTGCGTTCCTTGAATGGCGTCAAGGGCTTTGTTGGCTTGAATATTGATGTGCCCCAGCAGCGGAATCCGCAGCTTGACCACACCGATGATCCTGTAATTCGTCCTGCTGAAGTCGTCCGGCTGCAAGTTCGCGTCACCCTTGAACATGCGCCGTCCATTCTCATCGTAGCCCAGGTAGCGATGCGTCACAATAGCATCTTCTACCTGCAGGGTGACGATCGTGCCCTCCTCGATCGCGCGCGGGGGGCGGGTGATCACCACAAGGTCGCCGTACTTCAGCGTCGGCGACATGCTGTTCCCCTCGATGGTAATGACTTTGTACCATCGATTAGGAATCGAACCATACGCGATGAATACCAACAGTAGGATAATGCCGTACATCAGCACGCTACCGGTCTTCTTCAGCGCGCTGATGATCTGATCCCGATGGGCGCTAAGGGTCTCTGTGACCCTTCCCTGCAGCTTTCTCAGCCGTTCCATTGGGGAGGTGAGGTCAGGCTTCTCGTTGGTAGCATTGATCGGCTTTGAGATGTACGGACGGACAGGATCAGTGCGTTCCACGAGAGCGTCTCCCCGGATTCAAGCGAGCATGATCGACGGGCAGGGGGCACACGAAGGCGCCCCCCGCGCCCTTCCAGATGATCCCCGGTCTATAAGACTACCAGCCCGGGTTCGATGCCTGGGTCGAGTCGGCGATAATCGCGAAATCGACGGACTCCCCCCTCAAGTTGTTGCCGATCGAAGCCGCAGGCGTATAGGTAAAGCGCCACATCGCCGAGTAGTTCGGCGACATCTTGGCCATCCAGCCGGCATTGCAGTTCCCCGGGTGGATGTCCATGTTCTTCAGCCACCCATTGTAGCACGCGCGCCAGGACCTGCCGCTATCGGTCGAAACCTCAGCCGTTACCCAGATCAGTTCATACAACTCCTGGCTGCCACCGGTATGTGCGGCGCTCAGACGATACTTGATGTCCAGGCTTGTTGTTCCTGGGTCGCTGAAGAACGTCAACTCCTGCGTGCCTGCCACCACCCCCGGCTGTGCGCTCTGGACGACGAACGGAGACGCGGGCTGCCACCGGGGGTCGAGGACGCCCAGGTTTACGGCGTTGCCCGTCTGCACATCCTGGTCGGAGAAGTACGCGCCACTGGTGACTGTGCCAAACACCATTATGCCGAGGAGAAGAAGGGCGAAAAACGGCAAATACTTATTCATTTAATTTCTCCCATAGTTATGAATATGTAATGTCTGGCTGGCGCAAAGAACGTGTACAATAAACATAAGACAACCATGATCCAAGCATGTGCGCCTATCATGTCAGAGCCGGGCGGCAAGTGGTGAATTGGCCGTTCCCCCTCTTGAGCCCGGTGCCATGGTTGTTGGTTGGCGTCGGCGCGGGCAGCGCCGGCGCTTTGTTATAAAATGATGTCAGTCTAAATCAGTCTAAAATAAACGCCCCTGACACACTGCCTCCTTTAACTTGCAGCGGCCACGACGATGCACGATAGAGAATGAAAATGAGGATAGCGCAGGCGGGGTGAGGAGTGGGGATGGTATTAGGTGACGGCGTCTGTGCACGACACCGCGCCATACGGCGCTTGCCGCTGGCGCGAGAAGGCATACTCGGTTGTACTGGAATGATGCTGGCTCTCCAAGAAGAATGCGCCTGCCCACCCCAGGTGCATGAATGATGTGTTCCCCTGCCCCTAGCTCGGGGAACCAGTCTTTTCCTTCATTATACGGCTTTGATAAGGTGCGTCAACAGGGGCACGGCATGGCGCGGCCCGGCGCAGACTGTTATCCTCAGCGCGGCGACACGATAGCAGGGAGAGGAGCAGGATGCAAACAGGTACGGTGCGCAAGGCGGTCATCCCGGCGGCGGGGTTCGGTACGCGGCTGTTCCCCGCGACGCGCGTGGTGCAGAAGGCGCTGCTGCCAGTGCCCGATGGGCGCGGCGGGCTTGCCCCTGCCGTGCAGATGATTGCCGAGGAGGCACTTGCCGGAGGTGTCGAGACCGTCATCATTGTCGTCCGCGCGGAGGACCTGCCCGCGTTCCGTGCGCTGTTCCACGAGCCGCTGCCCGGCGATCTCCTGAGCCGCCTGCCAGCCGCCGGGCAGGAGAGCGCGCGGCGGCTGCTCGACATCGGGCGGCATGTCGAGCTGGTCGTCCAGCCCCGGCAGGACGGGCTTGGCGATGCGGTGTACTGTGCGCGGGAGACGGTCGGCGGCGAGCCTTTTCTGCTGCTGCTCGGCGACCGGGTTTACCGCTCCCGCACGCGGACGCCGTGCGCCCGCCAGCTTGTCGATGCCTTCACACGGGGCGGGTGCAGCGCCGTGAGTCTGTACCCCGTGCCCGCCGCCGAGGTCGAGCGGCGCGGGCTGGCGGCGGGGCGCTGGCTGGAGCCGGGCCGGCTCATCGAGGTGAGCGCCTTCGCCGAGAAGCCGACGCCGCAGGTGGCGCGGGAGCGCCTGCGCATGCCGGGCCTCCCCGGAGATGGGTTCCTCGCGCTGTTCGGCCAGTACGTGCTGGAGCCGCAGATCTTCCACTACCTCGAAGAGAGCATTGCCGCAGGCGCACGGGAGCGCGGTGAGTTTCAGATCACCACGGCGCTTGACCGGCTGTGCGCCGAACGTGGCTGCCTGGGGCTGCTCGTCGAAGGGGACAGCTACGACATCGGCAGCGTGGAGGGCTATCTGCACACGCTGCAGGTGTTGGGTTCCCGCCATCACCGCGAATGAGCCTCGCGCCTTTTTGTGTGCCGCTCCAGCGGGAGGTAAGGAGCTATCCTACTGTGCGCCGCGCGGGCACAGGGATTATACTTGGTCAGAACGGGTGCCGTGCGCTCGACAGGCGCGCAAACCGCTCCCTGTGACAGCGAGCGAGGGGTCCGATGGAGCCGAAGCACACAACTCACCTCAACTGGGATATCGACAACGACGCCTTCCTCAGCCTGACAAAGTGGCCCCGGCGCGAGCCAGAGGAGCAGTTTCAGATCGTGCCTGCGTCGGCCCGCTGCGCCAACGGCGATGAGGAGGGCTCCGGTCGCCGGTACTGGCGCGTGATCCTCACCCCCGTCGGCGTGACGGGCAGGCCCATGCCGCTGGAGATCCGGGGGGATGTGGTGATTGGCTCGCACCGCGAGTCGAACGACCGGCTCGACGTGAACATCTGCGCCTGGCGCGGCTACGATCACGGCGTAAGCCGGCGGCATATCATGCTGCGCCCCAGCCGCCACAAGCTCTTTGTGATGGACCTGCGCAGCACGAACGGCACGCACATCAACGGCCTGCCGCTTGGTGTCGGCTGGGCCTACGCCCTGAAAGACGGCGACCTGATGACGCTCGGGCGGCTGCACATCCGCGTGCGGATCGTGCAGGAGGCCAGCAATGGCACGCCGGAGAAGTAGCGCACCCGTGCAAGCGCACCAGTGGTAAAGATAAGCGCCCTCCCCACACCGGGGAGGGCGCTCTGTGTTAGCGGGATGGATGTTACTCGATCTTGCCGGCGAGGATGTCCATGAGGGTTTGCAGGAACGTGATCGCCTGATCCCATGGGCGCTGGAAGCTGTTGCGCCCGATGATCGAGCCGAAGCCGCCGCCGTCGCGGATGGCGCGGATCTGATCGAAGACCACCTCGTCGCTGGCCGCGGAGCCGCCCGAGTTAATGACGATGCGGCGACCATCGAAGGCCGCGCGCACGAGATAGCGCACGCGGTCGGTGAGCGTGCCGTACGGGATGCCCGCCCGGTCCATCAGGTCCTTCGACTTCTGATCCATGAAGTGGTCGCTGGGCAGCTTCACCTTGATGATGTGCGCGCCGAGCTGGGCCGCGATATGCGCGGAGTAGGCGATGGTGTCGAGCGCCGTCTCGTCATCCTTGCCCATGTCGCCACCGCGCGCGTAGGCCCACATCACGACAACCAGGCCCTTGGACTTGGCTTCTCTGGCAATCTCCATGACCTGCTCGTACTGGAGACGGCGGTCCATCGTGCCGGGGTAGATGGTGTAGCCGATACCGACGCAGCCCAGGCGCAGCGCGTCGTCCACGGTAGCGGTCTGTGCGCCGAGCGGCTCGGTTTCGCTGTGCAGAATGTCGTGGTTGTTGAGCTTCAGAATCAGGGGGATCTGCCCGGCGTACTCGGCAGCACCCGCCTCAAGGAAGCCCAGCGGCGCGGCATAAGCGTTGCAGCCCGCCTCAATCGCCAGACGGAAATGGTAGAGCGGGTCGTATGCGTCCGGGTTGGGCGCAAAGCTGCGCGTGGGGCCGTGCTCAAAACCCTGGTCGACGGGCAGAATGACCATCTTGCCGGTCCCCGCCAGCCGACCGTGATTCAGGATGCGATACAGATTCGTCAGAACACCGGGATTCTGACCGGCATACCAACTGAGGATCTCGTCAACCGTGCGGCTAGGCGCTGCGGTTTTGACCATATGACTTCCCTCCAGTCAATGCTCGTAAGAAACAGTGCGGTAAGCGTCCACACGCTATGCGTCTAGTATACATCAGCGTCAACCGTATTGACGAAGTTACGGGCCTTTGTGCGGCTGGCATGGGCGGGAAAGCTGTGCTTGAATTGTCACGGCCCACCTGCCAGCCGGCAGCACTAGAAAGGACGGATGATGTACGGATACGGGTCAGCCGCCGAGGTTGAGCTGGACCTTCACGGGTATTCGGTTCAGGACGCGCTGGAGGAGTTTGTCGCGCTGTACAACCGGCTGTGTGAGCGCCGCCACCCGCCTGATATTCGCGTGATTCATGGCTACGGCTCAGGCGGAAAGGGCGGCGAGATCCGCGACCGGCTGCGGGCGTTCCTGTCGAGCTACCCCGACCATCTTAAATGGGTTGAGGGGGAGAAGGCCGAAAACAACCCCGGCGTGACGCTCGTCCGCCCCCGGCGTCCCTTGCCGGATGCTGTTTCCCGACTGGCGAGCGAGATCCTTGATTACTGCCGTGCCGGTAAAACCATCGGTCAGATTACAAACAAGTTCAGCTTTCGCTACGGCGAGCCGCAGGTCAAACAGGCGGTGAGGGAGCTTGAGCAGGCTGGCCGCCTGAAGGTCGTCTACAAGGGGAAGCACAAGAAGTATGAGGCGGTTGGGTAGTAACCCCACCCCTGGCGCGGGATGCAACAAGCCGCCGCGAATGGTAGGGGCAGGGCTCAGACCTGCCCCCACGTATACAAAGCCGTCATTTTAGGGCCGTGTATACAGAACGCCGCGAATAAAAGTCAACCTCCTATTATGAGCGATCAGGGGCCGACCTGTCTCTTATA
>DGDY01000108.1:0-1233 GCA_002385675.1 Anaerolineales bacterium UBA3940
CGATGGGCACCATCTGCTCGGCCATCTCAAGGCCGTAGACCTCGTTCAGCACGTCGCGCAGGTCGCCACTGCCGGTGGTGTGCAGCATCTTCTGCCTGCCATGTGTGAGCACAAAGCGGACGTTCGGGTAGGCCATCGCGTAGCGGCTGACGAGGGTGGTGATATGCCCGCGCTCGGTCGTTTCAGACTTGAGGAACTTGAGGCGGGCCGGCACGTTGAAGAAGAGGTTTTCGACGGTGAGCAGCGTGCCCTTCGGCGCGCCGGTGATGTCGTGGGCAAGGATCTCGCCGCCCTCAAGGTACAGGCGGGTGCCCATCGGCTCGCCCTCGGCGCGGGTCACGAGCGTCAGGCGGCTGACGGATGCAATCGAGGCGAGCGCCTCGCCGCGAAAGCCCAGCGTGCTGATGCGCTCCAGGTCGTGTACGGTGGTGAGCTTGCTCGTCGCGTAGCGCTGGAAGGCCAGCGTCACGTCGTCGGCGGGGATGCCGCAGCCGTCGTCCGACACGCGGATCAGACGTTTGCCGCCCTCCTCCATCTCGACGGTGATGTTCTGCGCGCCCGCGTCGAGCGCGTTCTCGACAAGCTCCTTCACCACCGAGGCGGGGCGCTCGACGACCTCGCCCGCGGCGATCTGGTTGGCGACCTCCTGGGGTAGCACTCGTATGCTCATGGTCTCTTCCTTCGATCAAACGGGCCGGTGTGCATCCGTCGAGTTGTAATTGTACCGTATTCGTGCGGGGGTGGGGTGAACGGGTGAGTATACAGGTATATAAGCCGTTGCGACTAAACTTCGCGGCTACACGTCGGAGGGGCGACGCAGGGGTGTGGTGATGGTGAACGTGCTGCCCTCTCCGAACGTGCTCTCGACGCAGACCTCTCCGCCGTGCGCTTCGGCGATGGCCTTGACGAGCGCCAGCCCGATGCCGGAGCCCTTCGGCCTGTCAGGGTCGCCCTCGCGCTGGGGCACGCGGTAGAAGGCCTCGAACAGCCGCGCCTGATCCTCCTCACGGATGCCGGTGCCGGTATCGGAGACGGCGACAGCCACCCGGCCATCACCATCGCGATAGGCCTTCACGGTGACGCAGACGCTATCCGGCGTGTACTTCAAGGCATTGTGTACGAGGTTACCGACGGCCTGCCCGTACAGCATATCGTCCACGTAGAGCAGCGGCAGGTCAGGCTCAACCTCGACCTCAACCTTAGCCTGCTTCTGCTGGGCAAGCCGTTCGTGCT
>DGDY01000108.1:1458-3858 GCA_002385675.1 Anaerolineales bacterium UBA3940
ACGCCGGTGCGCACCCGCGCGATGGACTCGATCTGGCGCTCGGTGAGCGGCCCTTCCAGCGGCAGCATCGACAGGTAGCCGCGCATGTACGTGAGCGGGGAGCGCAGGTCGTGGGAGACGAGGCGCAGGAACACCGTCTTGATGTTGTCCAGCTCGCGCAGGGCGCTGATGTCACGCAGCACGGCCACGCGCCCGGTGATGCGCCCATCATGGCTGACGATGGTCGAGGCGCTTGCCTGGAATGCCTGCCCGTTCTGGCCGGGCAGCTCGATCACCGAGGCGGGCTGCTGCAGGTCCGTCAGCAGCCGGGCGAGTTCCGGCAGGTCGATCACATCGGAGGCCCGCCGCCCAATGACCTGATCCGCCCGCACGTCGAAATACGCCTCGGCTGCCGGGTTGATCAGCACCACCCGCCCGGCGTTGTCGACAACGATCATGCCGTCCGCCGTGCTGCGCAGGACGGCCTCCAGCTTGCGCCGGCCCTCCTCCGCCTCGGCAAACAGGCGGGCGTTCTCCACGGCGACGGCGGCTTGCTGCGCCAGGGTGGAGAGGAACGTCATCTCGGATTCCTCGACCACGTGCTCGCGGTCGAAGGCCAGCCACAGCACACCATGAAAAGCGTGGTCGCTGCGCAGCGGCAGCGCGATGAGCGCGCGGATGTCAGCCTGCACGTTCGACGTGTCGAGGGCGCTGCTCACCCGCCAGAGCTGGCTGATCACCGTGGTGCCCTCGCGCTGGGTGAGGTCGAGAAGCTGGCGGTCGAGCGCGGCCATCGCCACACCGGCGGGGCCTGCGAAGAAGGTGCGCAGCGGGCGGTCGTCGTCCTCGATCAGGGAAATGCGCGCGCCGGAGGCCATCGTCATGTCGAGGGCCGAGCTAACGATGCGCTGTATGGCACGGTAGCTCTCCGGGCTGGAGGCCACAGCCTGGGTGATCTGCAGCAGTTCTTCCTGCTCGGCAAGGCGCTGGCCCAGCCGGATGCGCATCTGCTCGAACACACGCCCCAGCCGTCCGATCTCGTCCTCCCCCTCGTCGATCTGTAGCGGCTCGGCCAGGTTGCCCTCGCCGATGCGGGTGGCGGCGCGGGTCAGGCTCTCAAGCGGCACGATCACGTCCTCGAGAATCAGCGCCAGCATCGGCAGCGACACGACGGCCAGGAACACCATTAACACCAGAGTGGGCAGTGCGATCTGCACGGCAAGCGCCAGCGCGACCTCGTTCGGCACGGTGATCACGACCGACCAGTCGGAGTGCCCGGCAACCGGCAGTAAGTAGATGAGCAGGCGTGTGCCGTCGGCCTGCCACTGGCGGAAGGCTTGCCCGTTCCTGCCTGCCGGTAGTTCGGTGAGGTTGGTCATGGTGAAGATCTGCTGCTGGCGCTCCGGGTGGGCCGGGTAGAGGAGCACCCGGTTCTGGTCATCGATGAGCAGGCCTTCACCGGGGCCAGCAAACCCCTCGAGGAGCACATCGACAGTGGGCTCAAGCATGGGATTGGTTCTGAGAGCCGTCCGGCCTACCAGCGCACCGGCGATCTCGCCATCAGCGCCACTAACCGCCGCGATGAAGCTCATCGACACGTCTTCCGGAGCCTCGCCGAAAATCGCCACCTCGCCGGGAATGCCGCCATCAAGGGCGAGGCGTACGCGGCTGATCTCGTCCTCGGAGAGCGCGGGGGCGGGAACGGCGGGGTAGGCTGCCGCGATCTGCCCGCTGGCGTCAACGTAGATCAACTGTCGGAAGAACGGGATGGCCCGCAGGCTAAGAGCGAGAAAGTCCGAGCGGCTGGCCTCGTCCCCGGCCTGGAGGCGATCATCCTGCGCGAAGTTGCGTACGAGACTGCGCCCCACCTGGATGAAGAACGGGATGTGCCCGCCTGCCGTGGCCGCGTCGCGCGCCATTTGATCCACCGCAAGCCCGGTCGCGACACGGTAAGCTGTCCCGGCGGTAACGGCGACGAGCAGCAGGATCGTCACCGTCGTGGCGGGGATGAAGGTGTAGAGCAGGCGGTTGCCGAGACGCCGGTGCCAGGGCGCGGGGATCGACGTGCCGGGCTGCACCGGGCTCCACTGGCGGTGGGTGGTGAGCACGGCCTGCAGCACCGTGCCCGCCACCAGCGCGGAGAGGCTGTAAACCAGCAGCAGCGGGTACATCAGGCTGACGGTGCGCTCCAGGCTGGCCAGCGGCGAGCCATGACTGCCCGTCAGTATGCCGATAAGGGCCAGCGGCCAGCCGATAGCGTCCATGGCGAGCGGCGTCGTGAGCAGTGGCTTGCGCAGCATCCTGCCGATGTTCCCCCGGTACGCCTGCCGCAGCAGCATCGCGAGGATCAACCCGACGATGGCGATCTCGAAGGGCTGCGCAGCCCGCCCGCTCGTGAATAGCTGTCTCTTATACACATCT
>DGDY01000123.1 GCA_002385675.1 Anaerolineales bacterium UBA3940
CCTTGCAAGGGGGAGGGGCAAGCCCCAATTTCCCTACCGACCGGTCGGTAGGCTTGAATTACGACCTATCTTGTGCTTAAATAAGTTAACACCAACTGCGATGAGCACCGCCTGACATGTCTCGGACAGGCAGCCACGATCAGGACAACTCTATTCTGTAGCAGCAGGAGAAAAGCGAACATGTCTCTACCGATTCGCCGTGCCGCGGTGATCGGGTCCGGCACGATGGGCGGCGCAATTGCCGCACACCTCGCCAATGCCGGCATCCCGGTCGACCTGCTGGACATTGTGCCGCGCGAGCTTACGGAGGAGGAGCAGGCGCGCGGGCTGTCGCTTGACGACCCGGCAGTACGCAACCGGGTCGTGCGGGCCGGCTGGGAGGCGACGCTCAAGGCGCGACCGGCGGCGCTGTACCACGAGCGGCTGGCCGAACGGGTCCGGCTGGGCAACCTGGAGGACGACTTCCACCGGCTGGCCGAGGCCGACTGGATCGTCGAGGTCATCATTGAGCGGCTGCCGATCAAGCAGGAGCTTATGGCGCGCATCGATGAGGTGCGCCAGCCGCATACCATTGTCTCAACAAACACATCGGGCCTTTCCATCAAGGCCATCGCCGAGGGACGCAGTGAGGGGTTCCGGCAGCACTTCCTCGGCACGCACTTCTTCAACCCGCCGCGCTACCTCAAGCTCGTTGAGATTATCCCCCACCCCGACACCCTCCCCGAAGTTATCGACACCATGACCAGACTGATGGAGAACGAGCTTGGCAAGGGCGTGGTGATGGCGAAGGACACGCCGAACTTCATCGCCAACCGCCTGCTGTCCATCAGCGGCGCGTACGAGGTCGCCTATGCCATCGAGCACGGCTACACCGTCGAGGAGGTCGACGCGCTGCTCGGCCCACTCGTCGGGCGGCCCAAGACGGCGGTCTTCCGCCTGCTCGACCTGATCGGGCTGGACGTGATGGCGCACGTCAACACCAACCTTGCCGAGGCGCTCGAAGGGGACGAGTCGGCGGACATCCTGCGCAACCCGGCGGTCACCGGAGTAATCAAGGCGCTCGTCGAGCGCGGCGCACTGGGCAATAAGTCCGGCGCGGGGTTCTACAAGCGCGTCGAGCAGGACGGCAAGAAGGAGTTCTGGCCGCTGAACCTCGAAACGCTGGAGTACCAGCCGCCGACGAAGGTCCGCTTCGACTCGGTGGGGCAGTACCGCAAGCTGGAGCCGCTTGGCGCGCGACTCAAGGCGATGGTCGGGGCGGAGGACCGCGCAGGCGAGTACATCCGCGCGACGCTGTACAACCGGCTCGCGTACGCCTCGCGCCGCATCCCGGAGATTGCCGACGACATCGTTGCGGTGGACAACGCGATCAAGTGGGGCTTTGCGCACGAGATGGGTCCCTTCGAGGAGTGGGACGCACTCGGCGTGGCGGAGACCGTCGAGCAAATGGAGGCGGCAGGCTACGAGGTCGCGGGCTGGGTCAAGGAGATGCTCGCGCAGGGGCACGAGAGCTTCTACCAGTATGAGAACGGCGTGCCGACCGCGTATTATGACCTCGCCACGCAGAGCTACCAGCCGCTCGCCAGCCAGCCGAAACACATCACCGTGCAGGGGCTGCGGGCCGAGGGGCGTGTCATCGAGGAGAACGACGATGCGGCGCTCATCGACATGGGCGACGGCATCCTGCTCTTTGAGTGGCACAGCAAGGCCAACACGCTCACGCCGAAGGTCATGCAGATGGGCTGGCGCGCGCTGGAGGTGCTCCAGGCGGACTTTGACGGCATGGTCATCGGGCACAACGGGGACTACTTCTCCGCCGGGGCCAACCTCGACATGATGGCTATCCAGCAGCAGGCGGCGGAGCGCGGCGTTACGCCCGCCGAGCTTATCGGCGAGATGTCGAACGAGATGCAGCAGCTTTTCCTGAGCTTCCGCTATGCGCCGAAGCCGGTCGTAACCGCGCCGTTCGACCGGACGCTTGGCGGCGGCGCGGAACTGACCATGGCGGGCGACCGCATCGTGGCGCACGCCGAGCTGTACATCGGGCAGACGGAGGTCGCGCTGGGCCTGCTGCCCGCCGCCGGCGGCTGCAAGGAACTGCTGCGCCGGATCGTCAACCCACACATGCGCATCGAGAACGCCGACCCGCTACCCGCCATGACGAAGGTGTTTGAACTGATCGGCTTTGGCAAGGTATCAACGAGCGCGCACGAGGCCCGCGAGATGGGCTTCCTCTCCGCCTGCGACCGCATCGTGACGAACCGCGATCATCTGCTGTATGAGGCCAAGCGTGAGGCGCGCCACATGGCTGACAGCGGCTACCGCCCGCCGCTGCCCGAGCCGATCTACGCGGCGGGGCGCGACGTGCTCGCCGCCATGCAGACGCAGCTCTACCTGCTCAACGAGGCGGGTTACGCCACCGACTATGACCGGGTGGTCGGCGAGCACATCGCCTGGGTGCTGTGCGGTGGCGATCTCTCCGAACCGGCCTGGGTGGATGAGCAGCTTATTCTGGACCTGGAGCGCGAGGCGTTCGTCGCACTGATCCAGCAGCCGAAGACGGTGGAGCGGGTGTTCCACATCTTGCAGACGGGCAAGCCGTTGAGGAATTAACAAGCTGACGCAGTCAGCCCCTCACCCCCGGCCCCTGTCAGGTCTGATGATGGATCGCCCGCCGTCAGAATCGCCGGTAGGGGCAGGTCTGAGACCTGCCCCTACAAAACCCCTCCAAAGGGCCAGGGGATGAGGGAACACAGAACCGGAGAACCAACCAGCAATGCGCGAGTCCGAACCCCCTCCGCCCTGCGGTCACCTCCCCCTTGCAAGGGGGAGGAAAGACCGAGCGCAGCGAGGTCAGGAGGGGGTTCACCAGAGAGCCGTATCATTTAATGATTTGAGCCATCCTTGTACGCACACAGTCGAAAGGGCTGTTAACAACCAGGGAGAAAATTGCCAATGCGTGAGGCAGTGATTGTAGAAGGGGTGCGGACCGCCGTAGGCCGCGCCAAGAAGGGCACGACGCGCAGCGTCCGCGCCGACGACATGATGGCCGAGGTCATCCGCGAGCTGCTGCGCCGGGTGGACGGCGCACTCGCGCCGCAGGACATCGACGACGTGGAGTTGGGCTGTGCCATGCCGGAAGGCTCGCAGGGGCTGAACATCGCGCGGCAGGTGGTCTTCCGCGCCGGGCTGCCTGACAGCATCCCCGCGCAGACCATCAACCGCTTCTGCTCGTCGGGCTTGCAGTCCATCGCGACTGCCGCCTACCGCATCATGGCGGGCGACGCGGACACGATCATCGCCGGCGGGCTGGAGACGATGAGCCTCGTCCCCATGACGGGCTTCCGCATCTCGCCCAACCCGACGCTCGCCCGCGAGCACCCCGAGGTGTACATCAGCATGGGGCTTACGGCGGAGAAGGTCGCCGAGGAGTACGGCATCAGCCGCGAGGATCAGGACCTGTTCGCCTACGAGAGCCACATGAAGGCGGCACGGGCGTGGGACGAGGGCCGCTTTAACGAGCAGATCGTGCCAATCGAGTTCGAGGAAGTGTGGGTCGAGGACGGCGAGCACCGGCGGCGGCGCGTGTGCTTCGACCGCGACGAGCACCTGCGCCCGGACACCACGCCGGAGGCGCTGGCGAAGCTCCGCCCGGTCTTCAAGCCCGGCGGCACGGTGACGGCAGGCAACTCCTCGCCGCTGTCGGATGGCGCTGCCGGGGTGATCATCATGGCGCGGGAGAAGGCCGAGGCGCTCGGTCTGAAGCCCCGGCTGAAGTTCCGCAACTTCGCGGTGGCGGGCGTCCGGCCCGAGGTGATGGGCATCGGCCCGGTGGAGGCCGTGCCGAAGGCGCTGCGGCTGGCCGGGCTGAGCCTCGACGACATCGACCTGATCGAGTTGAACGAGGCGTTCGCGGCGCAGGCGCTGGCAGTGGTGCGCCAGCTTGAGATTGACCCGGCGCGGCTGAACGTGGATGGCGGCGCGATCGCGCTGGGGCATCCGCTGGGCTGCACGGGCTCCAAGTTGACGGTGCAGCTCATGCACCAGATGGAGCGCACCGGCGCCCAGTTCGGCATGGTGACGATGTGTATTGGCGGCGGCATGGGCGCCGCCGGGATCTTCGAGCGGGTGGGTTAACGCCCGACAGAGACGGTGAGCGTCCGGCAATAAAAAGCCCCCGGCTGCCGGGGGCTTTTCACGATCAGGCGAATGCAGTGTGGCCTCAGTTCGGCATGGAGCCGACGATCACAAAGAGCGCAATCGCAAACATTACGGCCAGCAGCCCAAACGTGATCCCCGACGTGACGAGCGCCAGCCTCAACCCCCGCCTGGCGTACGTCACACCGAAGACCACCACGACGAGCAGCAGCGCGAGCACCGCAAACAGAACCGAGAACGCCATAACCGATTCCTCCCCCACGCCGATTAAGGTGCAGTGAGTATAGCGCCAGTTCCGCCGCCGGGGAATCAATTCCCCGGCTAGGTGTTAGCTTCTCTATCCCGCAAAGTCCCTGCGGGACTGCCGCCCCACTGGGGCGGTGTCCGCCAAAGGCGGAGGCTACTCAATCACTCCTGCTTCTACGTATTCACTGTCGTCGAACATATTTGGCGCATATCGTATGTACAGGGGGGTTCTTTCCTCAGGTAGCGTGTAACCGATAAAACCTCTTATGGCTTCGCCAGTCCCAATCTCTCGTGTCGCAATCTGCTCTTGTTCAGTTGCACCGAGTTCTGCTTCATAGACAAATCCTAGATTGTCAACTAAGTAAAAATAGAGCGGATTGACACTCACCGGTTCTTCTGCGGCTACATTACGCAATTGCGCTTCTATCGTTACCAAACGAGTCCCTTCAGTAGCGGTGTATAAAATGCCAGGCGGCGCGGGATCAGTGACCGAGAGTACTGTCAGTTCGACACCGTTCGCCTCAGCAGTTTCACCAAGCTTAATCTCAGGGGTCTCGGCGATGGGCTCCCACTCTGGCGTCGCTGTTTCAGCAAGATCGACCGTAATGCCCTCAGAACTGAAGATGCTCTCGGTCAACTTTATGGAGACTGGTTGAGAACTTTCCTCAAGTACGAAGAAAACCCAACCCTCAACGCGCTCATTCGTGTGAAGAGCGAGAGTAGAGAGTTGTGAAAACTCGTCGGAAGCAGCTAGCTCAGCTTCAACAACAAGACCTTCTTGGTCAAGTAGAACAAAGTCGAGAGGATTGATACCGACAGGCTCCCCAGACTGGTTCTCAACGGCAATGCGAGTGCCGACTAGTCGCGAACCTTCAGGTACTTCTGCAAACATACCCGGTGTAGCAGGATCGAGTACTTCCAATGGAAACACGAGGATGGCTTCGTCTTCAGGCGTTGCAGTAGGTTCAGGAAGTTCGGTTGGCTCCGCTTCTTCCTCAGGGACTACATCGTCTTCAGCCACCTCCTCAGCAGCTGTCTCTGCGGGTTCTTCAACAGCTGTTTCATCTGTCTCACCCGCATCGGCAGGAGAGTCGGAAGAACCACATGCTAAGATAGGCAAGATAAGGAAAACGAGAAGCAGGTAAAGCGCAGCTTTCCGCATGATAGCGTCCTCCAAATGGGGTTTAGTAGTTGGCGAATGGCCCAAATTCGTACACATTATACACCAAATTCTCTTTTGCCTTGAATGGGGTGAAGTACGAGGTACGCTGTTCAACGCAACAAGAGTTGAGATCAACAACTACCTCGAATTAGAGAAGGTTGAATCCCAACATGCCCACCCTCAACATAGCCCTGCTCCAGCTCACCGCCCACGGTGCCGACCAGCCCGCTAACCTCGCCGCCGGGGAGCGCGCCTGCCGCGACGCCGCCCGCCTGGGCGCGGATATCGCCGTGTTCCCTGAGATGTGGAACATCGGCTACACGCCGTACTCAGAGGATGTGTGGGGCATGGACTTCGACCCCGCCGACCCCGCCTACGACGACCTCCGCGCGGCGTGGCAGGCGCAGGCTGTCCCCCGCGACGGCGAGTATGTAGCGCACTTCCGCGCGCTGGCCCGCGAGCTCGGCATGGCCATTGTGCTGACCTACCTCGAAGCGTGGCCCGGTGCGCCGCGCAATGCCGCCTCGCTCATCGACCGGCACGGCGAGCTCGTGCTGACCTACGCCAAGGTCCACACCTGTGAGTGGAGCCTCGAAGCGGCCTGCACCCCCGGCGACGGCTTCCCCGTGGCGGCGCTCGACACGCGGCACGGGCCGGTGCAGGTTGGCATCATGATCTGCTTCGACCGCGAGTTCCCCGAGAGCGCCCGCGCGCTGATGCTGGGCGGCGCCGAGCTGATCCTCGTGCCCAACTCGTGCGAGATGGAGTTCAACCGCACGGCGCAGCTCCAGACCCGCGCCTACGAGAACATGACCGCGGTCGCGCTGGCGAACTACGCCGGGATGGGGCACTCGATGGCCTTCGACGGCATCGCTTTCGCACAGGACGAGCGACCGCGCGATATGCTCGTCGTCGAGGCGGGGGAGGCAGAGGGTGTCTACCTGGCGAGCTTCGACCTCGGCGCACTGCGGGCGTACCGGGCGCGCGAGGTGTGGGGCGATGCGTTCCGCAAGCCGGGGCGCTACGCCGCGCTCGTCGAGCCGGAGGCGCGGGAGCCGTTCAGGCGGCGCTACGCCCGGCGCGGGGGTTGAGATGCCGCCTCCTGCCTGCTATCGTCCGGATAACGATTCTCGCAGGAGGGCTCCCCGGTGGACGAAATTGAGCGCGCGGCATCAACCCGCGAAACCTGGCCCGCGCTGCCGCTCGACGAGTGGCAGGACACCTACGCGACGCTGCACATGTGGACCCAGATCGTCGGGAAGATCCGCATGGCGCAGACCCCGCTGATCAACCACTGGTGGCAGGTCGCGTTCTACGTCACCACGCGCGGGCTGACCACCTCGCCCATCGCCTACGGACAGCGCACCTTCCAGATCGATTTTGACTTCACCAACCACGTGCTGGAGATCACGACGAGCGACGGCGGCGAGCGCTCGGTCGCGCTGGAGCCGAAAACCGTCGCCGCCTTTTACCGCGAGGTGATGGACGCGCTGCGGGCGCTCGGCATCGACGTACGCATCTGGACCACGCCCGTCGAGGTCGCGGAGCGCATCCCCTTCGAGCAGGACGAGAAGCACGGCGCGTACGACCCCGAGTACGCGCATCGGCTGTGGCGCATCCTCGTTCAGGTGGACCGTGTGTTCAAGGCATTCCGCGCGCGGTTCATCGGCAAGTCCAGCCCGGTACACTTCTTCTGGGGCGCGTTCGATATGGCCGTGACCCGCTTCTCGGGGCGGCGCGCGCCGGAACACCCCGGCGTGCCGAACGTCGGCAGGTGGGTGATGGTCGAGGCGTATTCACATGAGGTCAGCAGCGCGGGCTTCTGGCCGGGCGGCGGCATGATACAGGAGCCCGCCTTCTATGCTTACGCCTACCCCGCGCCGGAGGGCTTCGGCGCGTACCCCGTCCAGCCCGCCAAGGCGTGGTACAGCAGCGAGCTTGGCGAGTTCTTACTGACGTACGAGGCGGTGCGCACCTCCCCGCAGCCCGATGAGACGCTGCTGGCCTTCCTGCAGAGCACCTACGAGGCTGCCGCCGACCTCGCCGGGTGGGACCGCGCCGCGCTGGAGCGGGGCGACCGGCGCGCCTAGGCCGGGCCTGCGCTCAGCCCGCGAACCTCCGCCACAGACCGCTCGACGAGCGCGCGCAGTACTTCACGGTCTACGTCGTCCAGCTTGTTGACGTACAGGCACGCCGAGCCGATCCTGTGCTTGCCCAGCCGGTCGAGCAGGTCACCCGCCCCGTCAAAGCCGCAGTTGAGGTACAGCGAGAACGACTGCTTGCGCGGCGAGAAGCCCACGATGAACGTGTCGCCCTCGCGCCCGCTCGCGTACTTGTAGTGGAGCTTGCCGAACCCGACGATGCTGCTGCCCCACATGACGGGCGGCTCCCCGGTGATCTCCTGCATCATCTGGAGCAGTTCGTAGCTGTCCTGCCGCTTCTGCTCCCTCTCCACCCCGGCCAGGAACTCGTGCACATCCTGATCGGTCGGCACCAGCTTGTTTTCGCTCATGCGCTTCTCCCCCTCATACAGACTCGACGTGCCCTGCCGCTTAAACGCTCACCGCCACCCAGTCGATCAGTTCAAGCTGCGACTCCGTCTCCGGGCGCCCGCCCGCCTCGCGCACGCGGCGCATCGCCTCTTCCCGGCTGAGGCCGAGCGCGATCAGGATCGCCGTTGCCACCAGCCCGGAGCGCCCCTTGCCCGCCGCACAGTGTACGAGCACGCGCCGCCCCTCACGCAGCTCGCGGGCGATGTCCTGCACGACCGCCAGGAACGCTTGGCGCTCCTCGCCCTCCGGCGCGGTGAAGTCCTCAATCGGGTACTCGCGCCGCTTCCATCTCAGCGCGTTGGCGGCGATGGCAAGCGCGTACTCCGGGGACTTCCGCTTGATTTCGTCGAACGGCGCGAGGCAGACGACCAGATCCATCTGCTCGCGCTCGATCATCGCGCTATCTTCCTTGAACGACTGGCCGTAGCCAACGTGGCCTGGCATCTTGTAAATAAACAACCGGCCCGACACATCATCGGGCAGCCTGACTTCACCAAACATGCCTGTGTTATCACCTTGCTGCTTGTGGGACCATGTTCCGATTATAGCGTGCCCCGGCGCGATATGGCGCATCAGGCCGGACTTGATCTGGATCAATGACCGGGGGCGGTGGTACAAGTAAATTAAGACAAAACTAATCGTAAATAAGGTGTGGTGAGCGCAGGCTCATCACGCAGATCGAGGCGAAATGGAGACAGCGCCCATGGATAACGCAGCCCTTCGAGTTCTGGACGTGAGGACGATCACCCCGCGCGAGCGGCACCCGCGCATCTTCCAGCTTTTCGACTCGCTGGAGGTCGGCGAGGCGTTCGAGCTGATCAACGACCACGACCCGAAGCCGCTCTACTACCAGTTCCAGGCGGAGCGCCCCGGCCAGCTCGACTGGCAGTACCTTGAGCAGGGGCCTGAAACCTGGCGTGTGCGCATCACCCGCGCCGGTTAAAGCACCAGCGCATCTTCCGCTACCCCTTACACGGCAAGCACCCTCTTCGCAAGAAGGGGGTGTTTGCTTTTAGCAGAGTCCACGAATGACACCAATAACACGAATGAGGATCTTTAAGACAACCATTCGTGTCATTCGTGGACAAATTAATCATCCATCTACGAAATCTGTGCCATCTGTGGGCTCTCCTCCCACTTTTCACAAAATCGCCCGAACTGGGTTATAGATCATGAGACGCGTTCGCACCGCGCCGGGCCGACTGCCCGGGCCAGGAGAGCCGCCAGCCATGCGCTTTGAAAGCTTAATCGACGAGCACCACGATGAGATCTACCGCTACCTGTGGCGGCTGCTCGCCAGCGCAGGCGTGCGCGACGGGGCGGTCAGCGCCGACGATCTCACGCAGGAGACTTTTATGCGGGCCTACCGCGCCTTTGGCCGGCTGCCCGAGAGCAGCAACGCGCGCGCGTGGCTCTACAAGATTGCGACGAACTGCGCTTACAGCGCGCTCTCGCGGCAGCGGCCTACCGCCGCGCTGAACGACAACATGGCGGACGGCAGCGACCTGCCGGAGCGGCAGGCCATCCGCGCCGATCTCCTCGATGGGCTGCGCGGGCGCATCGAGGCGCTGCCGCCCAAGCAGCAGAGCGCGCTGGTGATGCGCTACCTGCAGGGGCTGGATTACGCGGAGATCGCCGCCGCGCTGGAGCTGTCTCTTATACACATCT
>DGDY01000054.1 GCA_002385675.1 Anaerolineales bacterium UBA3940
CCAGCTTGGCGAGGGCGATCAGCAGCCCTTCAAGGATGTGCGCCCGGCGGCGGGGCTTCTCAAGTTCAAAGGCCGACCGGCTCTCGATCACACGCTGCCGGTGCAGGATGTAATGCCGCAGTGCGGACTTCAGCGACAGCAGGCGTGGCTCGCCGTCCACCAGCGCCAGCATCTGCACGCCGAAGGTGGACTGAAGCTGCGTGTACTTCATCAGCCGGTTGGTGACGGTCCTCGGCTGCGCGCCGCGCTTCAACTCGATGACGATGGACATGCCGCGCCGGTCGGACTCGTCGCGCAGGTCGGAGATCGCATCCAGTCGCCCATCACGCACGAGCGCCGCGATGCGCTCGATGACCAGCGCCTTGTTGACCTGGTACGGGATCTCCGTGACGACGATGCGCGAGCGCCCGCCGGGCATCTCCTCGACGTGCATGCGCGCCCGCATCACGACGCGCCCGCGCCCGGTCGCGTAGGCGCTCTTAATGCCCTCCGTGCCGACGATGAGGCCGCCGGTCGGGAAGTCCGGCGCGGTGATGTACTGCATCAGGTCTTCGACGGTCACATCCTGAAGCTCGTAGTCGATCTCCTCGTTCTCCGGCGCGATCATCCGGTCGATCATGAAGGAGATGGCGGCTGCGACTTCCCTGAGGTTGTGCGGGGGGATGTTCGTCGCCATGCCGACAGCGATGCCTGAAATGCCGTTCAGCAGCAGGTTGGGCAGGCTGGCCGGCAGCACCTCTGGCTCCTGGAGCGTGCCGTCGAAGTTGTCGACGAAGTCGACCGTGTCCTTGTCAATATCCTGAAGCAGTTCTTCGGCGATGGGCGCCATGCGCGCCTCGGTGTAGCGCATCGCGGCGGGGCTGTCGCCGTCAACAGAGCCGAAGTTGCCCTGTCCGTCGACAAGCGGGTAGCGCATGGAGAAATCCTGCGCCATGCGGGCCATGGCATCATACACGGCGCTGTCGCCGTGGGGGTGGTACTTGCCCAGCACCTCGCCGACAATACGGGCGCTCTTCTTGTATGAGGAGTTGGAACGGATGCCCATGTCATACATCGCGTATAAGATGCGGCGATGTACGGGCTTGAGGCCGTCGCGTACGTCGGGGAGTGCGCGGGATACGATGACGCTCATGGCGTAATCGAGGTAGGAATCCCGCATCTCCTCGTTAATGTCGACTGGCCTAATAGTACCTATATCCATGTATAGTCTCCGGTAAAAAGTCCATAGTATAGCTTATCAATTATACCCCGGCAGCCCGTTTTAGACCATTTGTGCCGTGTCTACGGCAGGGGTGAGCGGCGCTGCAACAGCGCACCTACAAAAACGTGACAATCGCACCGGGCGCGGCTCGAAGTGAAGGCGGGCGGGCCACGTGTTACACTTACAGCGGAACGCTCAGCAGGGAGGAAGTTGTGAGGAGAACCGACTTAAACAGGGCGCTGATCCTGGGGGTGCTGCTGCTCGTGGCACTCGGCGCTGCCGCCTGCCGCCCGCACGAGTTCGCGGGGACCGTGCTCGACCCGGTCAAGGTGCTGAACGATGTCGAACTGCCTGCAACGGACGGCAGCACTTTCCGCCTCGGCGGGGAGCACGATCGGCTGGTGCTCGTCTTTTTCGGGTACACCTTCTGCCCTGACATCTGCCCGACGACGATGCTGGAGGCGCGGCGGGCGATGGAGGCGCTCGGTGACGACGCCGACGAGGTGCAGCTTGTGATGGTCACGGTGGACCCGGCCCGCGATACGCCGGAGCGCCTGCACGAGTACGTGACGAACTTCCACCCGTCGTTTCTCGGCCTGCGCACGACAGATCTGGACGAACTGGACGCGATCCTTGCGGATTTCGGCGCGTACTACGAGATTGAGGAGCTGGGCTCAGGCGGCGGGGAGAACTACCTCGTGACGCATACGGCAGCGCTGTTCCTGCTCGACCGCAGGGGCGATCTGCGCGAGGTGTTTACCTATGGAGCCAGCGGCGAGGAGATCGCCGCCGACATCCGGCAGTTTTTGAGGGAGTAACCCCACCCCCGTGCCACAGGGAGGAGTGATGCGTCTGTAGGGAGCCGCGACGTTCAGTCGCGGCGATTTTATACCGTTAACCTGGCGAGTGGGGACGGTCTAAAGGTTTCGCCTGTTGGAAAATTATGGTAGGGGCAGGTCGTGATGCGCGATGCTCCGCATCGATCGCATCAATAGACCTGCCCCTATAGATTGTGTTGATATTGAGCCGCGATGTTGAGTCGCGGCGGTTTTTTCCCCTTTTACTCCAGGGTTAGTCGTCCTCCGGCTCCGGGGTGGGCGTGGGTTCGGCTTTCTCCAGGTAGAAGTGCACGCGCCGCTCGGCGCTGTGGCCCTCCGTGTCGTACACGATCAGCCGGATGGTCATCGGCCCGTCTTCATAGTTGGACAGGTCGATCATCCCCAGCACGCCGTTGCTGATCGCCTGCGAGGTATCCCCCTGCACGACGCCCCAGCCGATCGGGTCGTGGCTCACACCGAACTCGACGCGATAGTGCGAGAAGTTCGGCGCGTCGACCGTGCCGCGCACCACGACCACGTTCTCTTCAACCGAACCCTCGGTCGGCGAAGTGATCTCCAGCACCGGGCGCGGCGCATCCGGGCCGCACGTCTCCTCTGGCGGCGGGTCGAGTGAGACTTCGTCGCCGAGGTTGCGTTGTGCCAGCCACGCCTGCCCCTGCTCGGTGTTGAACAGCCAGTTGCGGATGAACGGGCGCAAATCGGTGATCTGGCTGTGGTTGGGCAGCACCAGGTACGTGCGCTGGACGGTGTACTCGTTGCAGTGCTGCGATGCGAGCAGACCCGTGAAGCTGTCCACGACCAGCTCCCGGTACAGCCGCTGATCCGCGCCCGGCGGGTCGCTGGCGAACAGCTCGACGTGCGTCTGCGAGTGCTCGCGGCAGAAGTCGTAGTCGGCGGCCAGCGT
>DGDY01000269.1:0-20126 GCA_002385675.1 Anaerolineales bacterium UBA3940
ACCGGGCTACCGGAAGGCGCGGGGACCGACCCGATCCTCACGCTGCTCGATCCGCAGGGCGCGGTGCTCGCCACCGCCGACGACGTGAACGGCTACAACGCCGAGTTGAGCTACGTCCTCCCGGCAGATGGTCTCTATACCGCCCGCGTGACGACGTGGTGGCCCGGCCCCTATACGCTCACGTTCATCAGTTCGTGAAGATCTGCTCCAGCCACCACATCGTTTCGGGGATCGTGATCCCCTGCCCCAGATAGCGGTCCCCCAGCCAGATTTCGAGGTGCAGGTGCGGCCCGGCGACTTCGGGGCGCGCCTCGCCTTCCGTGCCCGTCACCCCGACCGTGCCGATAAACTGCCCCTGCTGCACCGCCGCCCCCGCCGCGATGCCGTCCGCAATGTCGTCAAGGTGCAGGTAGCGCGACCGCACGCCGTTCCCGTGATCGATCTCGATCTGCTTGCCTTCGAAGCGTTCGAGCAGTTCCGGCGGCGTATAGCCCGCCGTCTCAGTGGTAGAAACCAGCCGGTCGAACTCCGGGCCGGTCATCGGCACGTAGCCGACCGTCGTCCGCACAACCTGCCCGGCGGATGGTGCCAGAATATGCCAGCCGATACCGAACCCCTCCGGCGCGTCCATGTAGTACACATCCAGCCCGTGATGCACGCCCTGCCGGTAGATGCGGCTCGAACCGGGGTACAGGCGCGGCCAGGCAGGGAGCGTGCCGCCGCGAATAGGGAACTCCCAGCCCTCCAGCGCGGCGAGTACGTCATGCCCGTAGAGCAGCGGGCGGGCACGGCCTGACGGGTCCGGCGGGGGGCAAGTCGCCTCGGCCATGCCATCCGCCCGACCGGGGAAGACCAGCAGGTCGCCATCTGCAACCGCGTACAGCCTGCCGCCGGTGAAGACCGCATCGCGCAGCAGCCCGATCCCCGTCGTGTCGAACACGTGCGTGGTGAGCGTTTCGCCGTTGCCGGGGCGCAGCGTCAACACCTCGCGCCGCAGCGCATCGACCATCACCAGCACATCCGGGCCAAGGTGGTTCGACGCCGACACGCTGAGCGTCAGTTCGCGCCCGGCGTCGTCCTGCCAGGGCGACGCGCCGCTCGGCTGGCTGACCGTTACCACGCCACCGTCGCGTTGCAGCACATAGAAGCGGCCATCCGCATACGTCACGTCCGCGCCCTCGGCGATCTCGTTCGCCTGCCCGACCGGGTCGAGCGCATCGATACCGGCGGGCATCCACAGCGCGCCGTAAGCGGTGTCCAGCACGACGGGCCGCCCGCGCTCGTCCACGGTCAGCGCGACAAGCTGGGAGAAAAACTGATCGTCGGGGTCGTTGAAGGCGCGGTAGGCGAGCGTGATATCACCGGTGGCCGTGTCAACGCGGTAGACGTGCCCCGCCTTGTCGAGCGCGTACACCGCGCCGCCCCCGGCATCATAGGCGATGTCGGCGATCTCCTGCACGACCGGGCCGGAGATGCGCAACCCGGCGGTCAGAGCGGGCACAAGCTGCGGGCTGCCCGCATCAACATCCTCGGGGCGCAGCCGGTACAGTTCGCCATCGGCGAGGAGGTAGAGCACGTCATCGGCGGCGAGGATGCGGCTCGCCACGCCGACGGGGGCGCCGTTGGCGATGAGCGGCAGGCGGAGGGTGTTCGCATCGCAGGCGACGGTCACGCCGCCGGTGCCGGGCAGCACCAGCCGCACGGAGTCGTCCTCAGGCTGTTCCTCAGCAGGGGGTGGGGTCGAAGCAACAGGCGCACCACCGACAGGCGCGGCCATCGTCGGCAGGGCCTGCGGCAGCCGCGCACCGCCGCACCCGGCGAGCAGCAGGGCGACGAGAGCCAGGGCGAGCAGGTGGGCGGTGCGGCGGAAGGAATGTGACATGGTCAGGTTGGATGTGAAAAGCGATTAGATCAGCGTACGTTACCCACGAGATGCAGCGTCGCGGCGTCCAGCGTGAGTTCGCGGAGCGTTACCCGGCTGGTAGTGGCGTTCGGCGCGCCTGTCAGCGCAGCATGGACCGCATCACCCACGGCGGCGGGGAAGTCTGCGGGCATACGCAGCCCGCCGAGATCGCCGCCCAGCGCGTTCAGGCGGACACTGCCGTCCCCGGCCAGCGTCGGCTGGAAGCTGAACGTACCACCCCCGAAGGCACCTTCCTCGTTCTGCAGTGCAAGGTCCACGCGGATCTGCCCGCCGGCTATCACGACGTTGCCGCCGAACACGAGGTTCTGCCTGCCGGACGCGCGCAGATGCTCAATGATGAAGTCCGAAACCTGCCGCTCAGTGGCCGTCACCTCGAACGCGCTGCCCGGTTGCTGCGCATAAATCCGGCTCCAGGCGGCGATGAGTGTCTCCCCGGTTGCAGGGAGGTCATACACGGTGGGTGGCTGGTTGGGGTCAGCAGCAGGCGGCTGGTTAGGGTCGACGGGTGCGTTCCCGCCATTTGTGGTGTCGCCAACCGTGCCCCCGGCGGCCTGTGTTGCCACCTGGTTCAACCGCTGAACCGCCGTCTCAACGTTTTGCAGATCACACCCCACCAGTACGAGTGACACGACGAGCACGGCAGCCAGCCCAATCCAGATGCGTTTTTGCATACCTGTCTTCCTCAGCGTGACTTCCCTGATAGTGGATTACAGCACACTACTATAGCCCATCCGGTTTGATCTGCCGATTCACCCCATGCCTGCATATCCTGTCAGGCAAGGGCAAGTTTAATGCGGCAGAAGCCACCTCACTATTAGGATTATTATGCAAGACTCACACCCCGATACCCACTCCCTGTGGCCCGGACACTGCCCCCGTCACACGTGCTGGCCGTCGTGCGCCTCGTCTCGATCACTGTTTGGACAAGACTATCTGCCTGTGACGACCATCACCGTGACAGGCCCATAGCCCGTGCGGATCAAAAAGGCGGGAGCGACCGCCAGGTCTGCCCCCGCCATCAGGATCGTTCGTCCGGGCTTAGAGCGTCCGGAGATACCGGTCGATCTCCCACTGCGAAATCTGGATGCGGTACTCGTCCCACTCGGCGCGCTTGGCCCGCAGATACCACGGCGCGATGTGCTCGCCGAGCGCTGCCTGCATCACCGGGTCGGCCTCAAGTTCGTCAAGCGCCTCACCGAGCGTGCCCGGCAGCGTGGAGATACCGTGTTCCTCAAGCTCCAGCGCAGAGAAGTGATACAGGTCCTCGTTGACCGGCGGGGGAGCCTCCATCTCCTTCTCGATGCCGTCCAGCCCGGCCCACAGCATCGCGGCAAACGCCAGGTACGGGTTGCAGCTCGGGTCGGGGAAGCGCAGCTCAACGCGGGTGGACTGCTCGCGGCCCTCGCTGTAGCGCGGAATACGGATCAGCGCCGAGCGGTTGATCTGCGCCCAGGAGATGTAAACCGGGGCCTCGTAGCCCGGCGTCAGCCGCTTGTACGAGTTGACGGTCGGCGCGACGATGGCGGCCATCGCGCGGGCGTGGTGAAGCTGCCCGGCGATGAAATGATAAGCCAGCTTGGAGAGCCGGTACTCGTCGTTCGGATCGTAGAACAGGTTCTTGCCCGTCCTTACGTCCGTCAGGCTCTGGTGCGTGTGCATGCCGGAGCCGTTCACGCCGAAGATCGGCTTGGGCATAAAGGTCGCATAGACGTTCCACGAGGCGGCGATGGCCTTCACCGTGTACTTGAAGGTCACGGCGTTGTCGGCGGCGGTGAGGGCATCGGTGTACTCAAAGTCGATCTCGTGCTGCCCGGTCGCGACCTCGTGATGGCTGGCCTCGACCGTCATGCCCATCTGCTGGAGTGCGAGCACAATATCCGAGCGGATAGACTGGGCCTCGTCCTTCGGCGAGAAGTCAAAATAGCCGCCCACGTCGTGCGGAATGGTGCTGAATGGGTTATCCGTGTTGTTCTTGAACAGGAAGAACTCCAGCTCCGGCCCGCAATTGAAGCAGTAGCCGAGCGACTCGGCATACTCGACGGCGCGGCGCAGCACCGCGCGTGGGTCGCCCATGAAGCGCTCGCCGTCAGGCCGCTTGATGTCGCAGATGAGCCGGGCGCGGCGGCGCTCCGCGGAGGTCCAGGGCAGGACCCGGTAGGTGGACGGGTCCGGCATCAGGAACATGTCGCTTTCCTGAATGCGGGCAAAACCCTGGATGCTCGACCCATCGAACCACACACCGCGCTCCAGCGCCTCCTCAAGGCGCCCGACGGGGATGGTCACGCTCTTAATCGTTCCAACAATATCCGTGAACTGCAGATCAACAAAGTCAATCCCGTCGTCCCGTGCGCGCGCAATCAGATCGTTCATGGTCTCCTCCTCGGTGGCTGCTCCCCTTACGCGAATCTAAAAATACTTGCGAAAGTCTACTCAGACTCGCGCTGTTGTCAAGCAGCAAATGTCGAATTCGTTGCCGCTTTTTCAGCAAAACATCCGTTCTACTATAGCGACCCTTTGCCCGGTGCGGTATAATGGCCCCACTTGCATGACGGTCATAAAGGGAGCGGATACATGGACATCACGTGGTACGGGCTGAGCTGTTTTCGGATGATCGAGCGCGGGGTCGTCAGCATCATCACCGACCCCTACGACGCGAGCATCGGGCTGGGTGAGCCCAACCTGCGCGCCGACATCGTCACCGTCAGCCATGATGCTCCCGGCCACAACGCCGTCCATACGGTCAAGAGGGTTCAACATACGCTGACGCGCCCCGGCGAGTACGAGATCAGCGGGGTGTTCATCACCGGCGTGCAAACGTACAACCCTGACCTCCCTCCCGACCAGATTCGGCGCAACATCATCTTCGTCTACGACTTCGGGAACTTTACCATCGCGCATCTCGGCGATCTCGACCATGTACCCAGCCAGTCGCGGGTTGAGAAGCTCGGCCCGATAGACGTGCTACTCGTGCCGGTCGGCGGCGGCAGCGCGCTGAACAGCGCCCAGGCCGCTGAGGTCATCAGCCTGATCGAGCCGGGTATCGTCGTGCCCATGCATTACAAGGTCGACGGCTGTAAGCTGGACCTTGACCCGCTCGACAAGTTCCTTGCCGAGCTTGGCATCTCGGGTATCGAGGAGCAGGACAGCCTGTCGGTACGCGGCAGCAGCAGCACGGATGAGACGGAAGTCGTCATCCTTAAACCTATGCGCTAGCAGGGTTCTACCGCGAGCGCCGGAAGCTTAAGAAGGGACTGCAGGATGATGGTCAAACTCTTAATGGCCTGGGACATCAAAGACGGGCGCGACGCCGAGTACTTCGAGTTCGTGGTGCGCGAATGGGTGCCGGGCATCACCAAGCTCGGCCTCCAGCCGACCGAAGCGTGGTTCACCCTCTACGGCGAAGGTCAGCAGGTGCTCACGGGCGGTATCGCCGAGGACCTGGCGACGATGAAGGAAATCCTCAACAGCGAGGAGTGGCAGTCGCTGCAGCGCAAGCTGCGCCAGTATGTCGAGAACTACCGCCACAAGATCGTCCGGGCAACCGGCACACTCCAGCTTTTCTAGCCGATTATTTCTGACTCGCCTTTATCGACGCGCTGCTCAATGAGCGGCGCGTTTTTGCTGCCGGGCGACGAAGACGAATGTTAGTCTTGCGTCTCTAGTTGATCGTCTTCGACCCTCTTCGACGCCGCTCGCGGAGCGAGCGCTGACAGAGGGGGTAAGCTGGGCAAGAGCAGACGACCTTAAGCAGCCGCTAGCGAAGAGCAGACCTCTGCCCACGACAACAAAAAAGGCGATCGCCCGGCGTGTGGCCGGTGGTCGCCCGGTTATGAGAAGGGGAGATGAAGCGGACTAATCGTCGCTTGCCTTGCTCGCAGACGCGCTGTCCGCCTTGCCGGACGCCTTCGACTCAGACTTGCTCTCGCTCTTGCTGCCCGTCAGAGCCGACTTGTCGCTGCGATTATCCGTTACGTAGAAACCCGAGCCTTTGAAAATAATGCCAGCGGGCTGAATAAGACGGTGAACCTCGCCCTCACACTCAGGGCACACCGTAATTGGAGCGTCGCTAAAGCTCTGACGGCGCTCGAAGCGTACACCACACTCTCGACACTCGTATGCGTAAATTGGCATCACAACCTCCGAATTATCGCGCGCCGCTGCCCCTTGTGTGGGCCCGGCGCACACTCAGCGCGTGATTGTACCCCATATCGGGCCACCTGTCACCTGAAGAACGCTAACTGTTATAGCACCGACTCGTTAGATTTACATAAGCGGCGGATGGGTTCATTGCGTTTTTGCACATTTCTGACGACGTCGGCTCAAACGCAGGTTCAACAGCCTCTCAACTAGCCGGAACATTTGACTTTTACCGCCAGGGCGATAAAATCATATCAGATACCCCCTCCCCCGGGGGGGGGAGGGGGTCCAACACAGACAGCGATTCAATGGATGAACAACGATGGCAGAGGAAGCAGTAAAGACGACATCGATTCGCACCCGCGAGCGCCCGGACGAGTTCCGGCAGGCGGTACTGAACCGGCTGCGCAGCGCGGCGGGTCATATCAACGGCATCGCCCGTATGGTTGATGAGGACGCCTACTGCATCGACATCATCCACCAGATTCAGGCGGTACAGGCCGCGCTCGACAAGATCAGCCTGATGGTGCTTGACGATCACATGCACCACTGTGTCATGCACGCCGCGCAGACCGGCGACGAGGCGGAGCGCGAGCGCGTCCTCGGCGAACTGCGTGAGGTGTTCGAGACGTTGAGCAAGATCAAGAAGTAAGGCCGGGCTACCGCAGCCACAGCCGCGAAGTTTATTCGCAGCTGTTCTAAGCGGCTGTTCCAGCCAGGCGGCTGAGCTTCCCGGAACCGCACCACCATCGACCACGACGACGTTGGATTGAAGGCGTGCCGCCCGCCGGGGCGAACACGCCAGAGGCAAGAGGTTTATGAGCGAACGACAGACGAGCTTACCCATCACCGGCATGACGTGCGCGAACTGCGTTGCGACGGTTGAGAAGGGCTTACGCAAGCTGGAAGGCGTCGAAGATGTGCAGGTCAACCTGGCAACGGAGCGCGCCACGATCAAGTTCAACCCGGAACTGCTGAACGAGCAGGACCTTATCGAGCGAATCCGGTTGACGGGCTATGACGTGCCCATCGCCGAGGCGGAACTGGCCATCACCGGCATGACGTGCGCCAACTGTGTTGCGACGGTCGAGAAGGGCCTCAGCAAGCTCAACGGCGTGCTGGACGTGTCCGTCAACCTGGCCACGGAGAAGGCGCGGGTCCGCTACGTGCCCGGCACGCTCACCCGCCGCGACCTCATCGACCGCGTCGAGTTGATCGGCTACGGCGTTGTCGAGGTTGATGAGGGTGAGGAGCCGGAGGACGCCGAGCGTGCGGCGCGGCAGGCGGAGATCCGCAAGCAGTGGACGCGCCTCATCGTCGGCGCGATCTTCACTATCCCCCTCTTTGTGCTGAGCATGGCCCGCGACTTCGGGCTGGTCGGCATGTGGGCGCACGCGCCCTGGGTCAACTACCTGATGTGGGCCCTCGCAACGCCGGTGCAGTTCTACGTCGGCTGGCAGTACTACGAGGGCGGCTTCAAGGCGCTGCGCAACGGCTCGGCCAACATGGACGTGCTCGTCGCGCTTGGCTCGACGGTCGCGTATGTGTACTCGATCTTCGTGACGCTGGGCCTCGCGCCGGGGCACGTGTACTTCGAGACGGCGGCAACGATTATCACGCTGATCGTCACCGGCAAGCTGCTGGAGGCGCGCGCCAAAGGCCAGACCAGCGAGGCGATCAAGAAGCTGATGGGCCTGCGAGCCAAGACCGCCCACATCGTGCGCGATGGGGTCGAGATCGAAGTGCCCATCGACCAGGTACACGTCGGCGACATCGTCGTGGTGCGCCCCGGCGAGAAGATCCCCGTGGACGGCACGGTCATCGAGGGCCACAGCGCGGTTGACGAGAGCATGATCACTGGCGAGAGCCTGCCGGTGGACAAGCAGCCCGGCGACAAGGTCATTGGCGCCACCATCAACCGGCAGGGCATGCTGAAGTTCGAGGCGACGGCGGTCGGGCGTGAGACGGCGCTCGCGCAGATCATCAAGCTCGTCGAGGAGGCGCAGGCGGGCAAGGCGCCCATCCAGCGTCTTGCGGACCGCGTCGCGGCGATCTTCGTGCCAGCCGTCATCGTGATCGCACTCATTACGTTTGCCGTCTGGTACTTCCTTGTGCCGGAGGCCACGCTCACCGACGCGCTGATCCGGCTGGTCGCGGTGCTGGTCATCTCGTGCCCCTGCGCGATGGGCCTCGCCACGCCGACCGCGATCATGGTCGGCACGGGCAAGGGCGCGGAGAACGGCATCCTGTTCAAGAGCAGCGCCGCGCTGGAGCGCGCGCACAGCCTGACGGCCATCGTGCTTGACAAGACCGGCACGATCACGCGCGGGCAGCCCGCCGTGACGGATGTCGTCGTGAGCAGGAGCTACGCTCCGGCGGTGGCAGCAGGCGTGCTCGCCGCCCCGGTGCAGCCCCGCGAGGAGATTTTGCGGCTGGCAGCGATTGCCGAGCGCGGGTCGGAGCACCCGCTCGGCGCGGCGATTGTGCAGGCAGCGGTCGAGCAGGGCCTTGAGCTGGGCGAGCCGCAGCGCTTCGAGGCGGTAACCGGGCGCGGCATCCGCGCGCAGGTGGACGGGCAGCAGGTACTCGTCGGCAACCTTAAGCTCATGCAGGAAGAGGGCGTGCATCTGAACGGCCTGCAGCCCGAGGCCGAGCGTCTGCAGAGCGAGGCCAAAACCGCGATGTGGCTGGCGCTCAACGGTGAGGCGGTCGGGGTGATCGCGGTGGCCGACACGATCAAGGAGGGCAGTCGCGAGGCAATTGCCGCGATGAAGAAGCTCGGGCTGCACGTGGCGATGATCACCGGCGACAACGAGGCAACCGCCCGCGCCATCGCCGCCGAAGTCGGTGTGGACGAGGTGTTCGCCGAGGTGCTGCCCGGCGACAAGGCCGAGTACGTGCGCCGGCTGCAGGAGCAGGGTCACGTGGTCGGCATGGTCGGCGACGGCATCAACGACGCGCCCGCGCTGGCACAGGCGGATGTTGGCATCGCCATCGGCACGGGCACGGACGTCGCCATCGAGGCGGCGGATGTGACGCTGATGCGCGGCGACCTGCGCTCGGTGCCCCAGGCGCTGCGCCTCAGCCGCGCCACCATCAACACCATCAAGGAAAACCTGTTCTGGGCGTTCGGCTACAACACCATCCTGATCCCGGTGGCCGCCGGGGTGCTGTACCCGTTCGCGTGGGCGCCGGACATCCTGCGGCAGCTTCACCCCATCCTCGCCGCGTTTGCGATGGCGTTCAGCTCGGTGAGCGTGGTGCTGAACTCGCTGCGGCTGCGGCGCAAGCGGATCGTCTAATCAGACACAGCCCCCTCCCCCGCTCGCACGGCGGGCAGGGGAGAGGTCGCTTGCTCTGGCAGCAGGTCAGCCGTAAGGCCCGATGCCGTTCCGTCGAAAGACGGATTGAACCTTAACAATCTGCCCATACAATGACCTGTAGCAGCCGGAGATCAGCGCGAGCGGCAGGCTGGGCGCAGTATGTGCTCGCGAGGGACCGGCTAACGCTGATACCCAACCGTACTGCGCAGAGGAGAAATAACACCCATGCGTTACGTGATCACTACCGGGCTGCTCGTGCTCGTGCTGGCGCTCGCCGCCTGCAACCTGCCGGGTGCTGTGGACGCTCCAACACTCGAACCGACCCCCGGCGGCGGCGAGCAGCCTACCACCGGGCCGACGACCGATCCGGGCGGGCAACCGACCGCCGAACAGCCGACACAACCCCCGGCGACAGACCCCGGCGAAGAGCCTGCCGCAACCGAGCCGCCTGCCAGCGGGGTCGAGAACTGCCCCCTCCCCGGCGAGGATCAGGAGCAGTATATCGATGAGGAGGCCGGGTACTGCTTCCTGTACCCGTCGATTTTCGAGGTCAACACGAACTTCTCGATGTTCGAGCACCAGGTCGCGCTGATCGGCCCGCCGCTCGACCCGACCTCGATGGAGCCGGTGCTGGTCACCATGCAGATCGACATGACCGGCCCCGCCGTGTACGTCAGCACCTCGCAGGAGTACGCACAGATGTGGGTGGATCTGACCGTGCCGGGCATGGGTCTGGAGGTTGCTGAGGCCGAGATCGGCGGGCAGCCCGCCGCCGTCGTCGAGGGCATTCCCGGTCGTATTGCCGGGCGGGCAGGCTTCGTCGTGGTGGACGGCGTCAAATACACCGTGTTGATGCATCCCTCGCCGGAGGACTTCGCCGAACTGACCGAGCAGGCCGAAATGCTATGGGACGTCGTGACCGGCAGCATCCTGTTCTTTGAGCCGGACGGGCTGGAGGACGTGGTTCTTGCCGAGGATGTATGCGCCGAGCCGGGTAACGGCATGAACCAGCGCATCAGCCTGCTGGAAGGCTACTGCTACCTGTACCCGGAGGAGTTTGAGGCAGACCCCGACTTCGCGGGCGGCGTTACCGCCGGCCCAACCGTCGAGGTGCCGAACTTCGGGCCGATGCGCGCGCGGCTTGTGCTGGCGTGGGCAGGCAGTGCAGAGGGCAAGTCGCCGCGAGAGATTATCGAGCCGTGGATTGAGACGGGCGTCGACCCGGCCACGGTTCAGGATACGACCATCGGCGGCGCGCCTGCCGTGATGTACATCGACCCGCGCGGCCCGGTCCTGCAAATTGGGGCGCATATCGTGGCGGACGACCAGGTGTACACGATTGTCGGCAACCCCTACGATCACACTCTGTACCCTGAGCAGGCAGAGTTGATCGACCGGATGTGGGAGTCGATGACGGGCACGGTAGCGTTCTTTGACCCCTGGCGCTAAACGAGCAGCGCCGACCAACCGAGTCAACCCGCCGCGCAATGTCCGGGCACAATGGGCATTGCGCGGTTGGTATAATCAAATCAGTTACACATACCAAAAGGAGTGTCAGCATGGCTGAAGTCTGGGATGTCGTGTGCGGGATGAAGACCGAGCTGGGGAACTGGGACGTCAAGTCCGAGTATCAGGGCAAGACGTACTACTTCTGCTGTGAAGGCTGCAAGGGCGCCTTCGAGAAGTCGCCGGAGTACCACATCCAGAACTTCCGCGAGGAGCACCCCGGCGTCGAGCCGACCCCGCAGAACTAAACCTCAATGTGAGCCCCCTCCCCCCGGAGGGGGTTTTTCGTACGAGGGACCGGTTCGTGTACAGAGGTAGGACATCTCCCTATTCCCAATTACCGGGATCGGGGGTTTAATACGGGCAGATGGTTGGCATCGACGCTGGCATTACCCTTACGCGGCTGCCGGAACCCAACCTGAACGTGAACTACGCTTTATCCGACTACAATCTTCTCCAGCGTCGATCACCGGCTCCGCCGCGAGCGCAACCATTATTATCATCCAGCCCACACTCGTAAGAGTGATGTCATATCCCTTCAGAAACTCCCTCGCTCCCCCCGGGGGAGTTTTTGATCCGGGGAATCAGTTGGGCGGGAGGGACCCCGCACCCTCCCGCCCATGCTATCAGACGGCTCAGACCCGCTATATCACGACGGCTGGTATTTCATCCCCCCGATGGAAATGCGGGCCATGCCGTCTGGGGTTGGCCCAGCCCTGTCAGGGCTGTGGCGAACCGGCGAGCTACTAGCGGAGGTCCCGTATAAACTCATCGACCTCACGCTCGGCCTCCAGTTTCGTCTTGCCGTAGCGCTCCTGGATCTTGCCAACAAGCTCCTCGCGCTTACCCTCCATCTGCTCCAACTCGTCGTCGGTAAGCTCGCCCCACTTCTGCCGTGCCTTGCCCTTGGCCTGCTTCCACATACCCTTCAGTCGATCCTCAACCATATGTCACCCCTCTTTTTCTGCTTGCTTACGGATGGAACCAATCAACCACTAAAGCTCGATCAGAGATGTACCAACAAACGTGGTGAGTGAGGAGCTACCAGCAAAGCACCAACCGGTGCGACTGACCACCACAGCCCTCATTCACGACCAGTCATTACCCTTACGTCAGCTACCTGCGGCTGCCACATCCCGATCCTCACTCCTCTTCTACCTTACCCGTACCGGGATAAAAAAGTCCCAAAAGGACTCTAAACAAAACATAAAATTGAAACACATCAGCGAAAATCGCCCGCCGTACCGTTTGACATGCCCCCTCTGTTGGGTTTAAATGGGAAAAGTACGAAACCAGACCTCAGGAGACCACCACGCGTGACATACTCGCCAACATCGGAGCCATCCGCAGGCCCGCCGCTGACCGGCCTGCTCGCCGTCATCGCACGCAATACCATTATCGTTCTGACTGCCGCCCCCGAGCAGAAGGAAGACTGGCTCACCTCGGTACAGGAGTTGCACGAGGCCGCCAACTCGCTCGGCGAAGCGGAGATGGCCGCCCTGCTCGACGCGATCCGGCGCGTGCTGGAGGGCGAGCCGCCGGAGAAGGTCGAGCCGAATGTGACCGGCGACTATCGCTGGGCATGGAAGCGCATCACGCGGTCGCTGGCCGGCCCGCAGGCGCCCCGGCTGGACATGTTCGACGTGCTGGCACGCAACACCCTCACCGCGCTGCACGCCCCCGAGGAGAAGCGTACCGAATGCGCCAGGCATTTCGAGGCCCTGCGCGTCGTCGCCGAAGACCTGGACGACGCACCGCTCGCCGCCCTGCTCGGCGCGATCACAGCGCTCCTTGCCGGGCAGCCGCCCGCCGAGATCACCCAGGAGCTTGACGGCGCATACCTGGCCTGCTGGGAGACCATCGTCGCTCAGGCAGGTTGACACCCGTCCGCCCGCTGCGGTCTAATCTCATTACACGAGTCACGGAGGGGAACCGCGTGTCGAGCAGCCAACCTATTGACGATCCCGACGAGCTGGCTATCCTGCTGTACGAGTTCATTACCGCGCCGACGTTCTACGCCAAGCAGCGGCTCGTCGAGGGGAACGCCGACCTGCTGCTAAGCAACGAGGCAGATTCCGCGCTGGCGGCGCTGATCCTCGAATACGACGAGCATGAGCAGATGCGGGAGTCGCTGAACCTGCACCGGCGCATCCTTGAGCGCTGCCGCCGCGAGGGCATCCGTGAGGCGTTCTTCGAGGTGCGCAAGCAGATCGGCGAGACGCGCACGCTTGAAGACCTGAGCCCCGACGAGGTGCAGGCACTCGTGACGATGATCGGCGAGTTCATCACCACAGCAAGCTGGGACGAGGCACGCGCCTACCTCGACGAGCACCCCGAACTGCTCCAGCCCGCCGCCGATGCCGTGATCGAGCGGCTGATCGAGACACACACGCGGCGGCACGAGGTCAACGTGGTGCGCCATCTCGTCATCAACCGCGACCTGCTCCGCGCAGTGCGTGAGATGGGCGCAGACGTGGCATTTGGCCGCCTGGCCGACCCGCCGGATACCCTCGACATGCTCGTGGAAAATACCATCGCCGTGCTGACAGAGCGCCCCGGCGAGCGGGCAAGCTGGCAGCGCACCGTGCAGATGTCACGCGTCCGCGCGGCGGAGCTTGGCGACGAGCCGACCCGCCGGCTGCTGGAGGCAATCGACAGGCTGCTGGACGGACGCCCCCTTGCAGACATCGCGCCGGACGTCACCGGCGAGCACGCCGCCGCTTGGCAGCGCATCGCAGCGGCAGCCGGCGAAGCGTGACACCCGGCAGGTATACCAGAACAGGCGGACCAGCATGAGTGACCATCATCCCGGCGAACAGCCTGAGACTGGCACGAACGGAAGCGGCAGCCATACCGACATCGGCGGGACGCGCGTCGACCGGTCGCTGCTTGACATGATCCTCGAGTTCGTCAACGCGGAGGACTGGGGCGAGTCGCGGCGGGTGCTGAACCGGAACCCCATGCTGCTCTCCGAGGACGCGATGCTCGCCTTTGAAGCGCTGATCCACAGCTACCTCGCACAGGATAACCTGCGGCTGGCATACCACCTTGCCATCCACCGCGACCTGCTGCGGCTGGCCCGCGAGCTGGGCTATAAGCGCGCCTTTGAGCTTGTCTCCTCGCCGCCATCCGAGGAGATGGTGAGCATTATCGCCCAGTTCATCCAGGCGGAGGACTGGGCGGCCTCTCGCAAGGTGCTGGAGCGCTACCCGGAGCTGCTCTCGCATGAGGCCAACTTCGCGTTCCAGGCGCTGATCCAGGCGGCGCTGGAGGCGGACGACCAGGGGCGGCTCAACTCGCTTGTCAGCCATCATGAACTGCTGCGGGCCGCGCAGGAACTGGGCGTGGACGAGGCGTTCCGCCGCGCGGAGGCTGCCGAAAGCAGCAAGGCCGCCGACCTGATGCTGCTCAGCGTGATCGGGCACAACACCATCGCCGTCATGCTCGGCGACCGGGACAAGCGTGGCGACTGGCTGAAGAGCGTGCGCCGCCTTCACCGCGACGCCCGCGCCGAGGGCGACGAGGCGCTCGCCGGGCTGCTCAGCGCGATCATGAAGCTGCTCAACGGCAGGCCGATCCACGAGATCGAGCCGCAGGGGCTGGACACCCCGCACCAGGCTGTCTGGGAGCGGATCGTCTCTGCCCTGGAGCGCGGCAGCGCGCCGCCTGAGGGTTAGGGTTGGAGACTCCCTTCGCGCAACTTTCCGTCTACCCGGCACGTATACAGTTGTTGAAAGCGGCGGCACTGATGCCGCCCGACTAACATAGCTGTTGAAACTGGTGGAAACGCGTTAAGGGAGTTGAGAGAAAATGGTAGAGAAGCAGTTGGTGCGCCCGCAGGAGGGCCGTGTCATCGCCGGTGTGGCCGCTGGTCTGGCCCACTACTTCAACGTGGATGTCACGCTGGTGCGTCTGGCGTTTGTGCTGGCAGAGCTTCTCAGCGCGGGCATGCTCGGGCTGATCGTTTACGTGGTTCTGTGGGCCATCATGCCGGAGGAACAGCCCCAACGAGCCGACCGCACGAACTAGCGGTTCGTGTATAATGAGACTGTATCGCACATAATTTTGATCCTCAGACAGTACCTACCGGAAGGGGTGAGGAACCATGGCAGAAAAACGGCTCACACGTTCAGTCAATAACCGGATGGTTGCGGGCGTCGCAGGCGGGTTGGCGGAGTACTTCGATGTAGACCCGACGCTAGTCCGCGCGCTGTTCGTGATTGTGACGCTGCTGCGTGGCTCAGGCGGTCTGATCTACATCATCCTGTGGCTGATCATGCCCGAAGCCAGCTCGACCACCGGCGACTTCGGCGATTTCAGCGAGTAGCGAACACACCCGCTCGCCTGATCAGACGCACCGATAGAAGACCCCGCCGGCTCCGGCTTGCGGGGTCTTTGCATATTCCCCAATTGTATGCAACCTTTGGCCTGTTTGAGTGTTGCAGAGAGTAGCGCTCCATTCCTATGGGCTGATTCGGAAACACCCGGTATACTTGGTCGGCAAGCGGAAAGCCTGCCTCGGCGACGGCCTGGCGGCAGTCGAGAGGCGCAGGGAGCAAACAGGTTTAACCTTAGCACTTTATATACGGGATAACACCTCTATGAATGAACCCACAACCCTCACAACAGAGGAACGGCCCAACGGCGTGAAGGTCATTCACATCCACGGCGACCTCGACTCAATGGGCACGCACATGGTTGAGAAGAGCTTTGAGTCCGCGCTCGACGGGCCTACTCAGCGGGTTGTTGTCGATATGCAGGATGTCAGCTTTATCTCGTCAGCCGGGATGGCGATGCTGCTCGTCAAGGGCAAGAACCTGCGCCAGCAGCGGGGCCAGCTTGTGCTTGCAGGTGCGAGCGAGCGCGTGCGTGAGGTTCTGGCCCTTGCTGGCTTTAACGAGCTGTTCGATATGTACCCGACGGTGGACGACGCCGTGAATGCGCTGGCGCCCGCTGAGTCGTAGCCGTATCGCCAGCCTCATTCTACAGATTGACATAATCGTCACCTCTGCGAGGTGGCGATTTGCTTGGTATACAGAACTAATACTTGCCGTCAGCGCGCTTCGGGTATATGATGCGCGGGCGTGAGATAATGTAGCCCTTCGTCACCTACCACACCCGACTCGCAGGACGGTCATGCAGTACACTCTATTCGCCATCCTCGCCCCGCTGGGCGCAGTAATGCTTTTTACGGTTACGCTCTTTGTCTGGCGGTATCGCGGAATCGCCAGCGTACCGTCGTTCCTGTGGCTTGTGGGGACGAGCCTCGGCTGGCTCATCCTCAACACGCTGGAACTGCTCGCCTCCACCGAGGCAGGCACCGTCGCGCTTGCCAAAGTCACCTATATTTTCATTACAATAGCGCCGCTCGCGTGGCTCGCCTTTGCGCTGGAGTACACCGGCAAGTCGCGCTGGCTTACACTGCGCCGCTTCCTGCCGCTGTGCATCATCCCCGGGCTGACCTTCCTCCTTGCCGTGACCAACGAACTGCACGGGTTGATCTGGCAGAGCTACGAACTCCGGTGGGTAGAGGGCTTCCTTACCATGCGCGTCATCAGGTATGGGCCGGGCTTCTGGGTGTTCGGCGTGAGCGCCTACATCATGGTGTTCATCGGCGCGCTCCTCGTCGCGCGGGAGGGGATCAAGTCGTTTAAGGTGTATCGCTGGCAGTCGCTGTCGCTGCTGCTCGGCTCCATCATGCCGATCGTACCGAATGCGATATACATCCTGCGTCTCATCCCCGGCCTGACGAAAGACTACTCCCCCCTGAGCTTCGCGTTCGGCGGCATTCTGTACGCCATCGGCCTGCTGCGCTTCCAGCTTTTTGACCTCAAGCCCATCGCGCGCGACCAGCTTATCGACAGCATGAACGACGCGATGATGGTGCTCGACAGCCAGAGCCGGATTGTGGACCTCAACCCGGCTGCCGTCGCGCTGCTGCGCCGCCCTGCCGATGAAGTAGTCGGCAAGCGCCCGACGGAAGTCCGCCCCTCCTGGGAGCCGATTGTCTCGGAGTTCCGGGATGCCGCCTCGGCGCAGGCCGAGATCATCACGGGCGATGAAACCTCGCCGCGCTGGTACGAGCTGCGCATCTCCCCCCTGTCTGACCGGCGAGGCCGGTATACCGGGCGGCTCGTGGTGCTGCACGACATCACCCAGCGCAAGCAGGCCGAAGCGGAGCGTGAGCGGCTCATCGCCGACCTCGACTCATACGCACACACCGTCGCGCATGACCTGAAAAACCCGCTCTCGCTGATCGCCGGTTATGCCAACCTGCTACAGGAAGATATTGAGGTCATGCCGCCGGAGGAGGTGCAGGAGGCGCTCGACGTGATCCTGCGCACCGCCTTCAAGATGACGGACATCGTCAACGCGTTGCTCGTCCTCGCCAGCACGCGGCGGCTGGACGAAGTCGAGGTGGAGCCGCTCGATATGGCGGCGATTCTCCTCGACGTGCAGGAACGTCTCGCGCATGCCATCGCCGAGTCGCAGGCAATGCTCGTCATGCCCGGCGAGTGGCCGCTGGCGCTCGGTGTGGGGCTGTGGGTGGAAGAGGTCTGGGTGAACTACATCAGCAACGCGATCAAGTACGGCGGCACGCCGCCGCGCGTCGAGCTGGGCGCAGAGCTGCAGGAGAGCGGCATGGTGCGCTTTTGGGTGCGAGACAACGGGCACGGCGTCGACCCGAAGATGCGCGATCTGCTGTTTGTCGAATTCACCCGCCTGGACACCCGCCGGACGGAGGGGCACGGCCTGGGCCTGTCGATTGTCAAGCGCATTGTCGAGAAGCTCGGCGGTGAGGTCGGCGTCGACAGCGTCGCCGGGCAGGGCAGCCTGTTCTACTTTACGCTGCCCGCCGCGCCGCCGGATACGGCTGCGCCCCAGCCAGACCGCGCCATTATCGCCCCGGCGGGCTAGCCGCCGCCACGCACAAACAAAAAACCGCCCGGCATTCAGCCGGGCGGCTTCATAAGGCGGGGAGGACAGGATTCGAACCTGCGAACGGCTCATCACCGTTAACCGCTTAGCAGGCGGCCCCAATCGTCCACTCTGGCACCTCCCCCGGTATGATGTTGTGTGGTTAGCGGAGCGAGAGGGATTCGAACCCCCGGTGACGTAAACGCCACAGCGGTTTTCAAGACCGCCGCCTTCAACCACTCGGCCATCGCTCCAACCGGGCCGTATTGTACCATGCGGGCGGGTGCACAGCAACCATTTCACACAAGACGGGCGCACCTCTATTGCGAAGTTAACGGTCCTCAGGCAGCGGGAACGAGGTGCGCCCGAATTCGAGGTCAAACGCTGTCTGAAGCTCCTCGCAGTAGGCGTACGCCTCGTCTACCAGTTCGTTGATCGCGTTCTCGATCCCGGTGCAGGTGGGCTGGCTCTCCAACTGCTTTAGCTGCTCGACGAGATAGTCCGCACAGTCGCGGGCGAGCAGCCCGTGATGCTCCTCATGGCTCGCGACATAGTCGTAGAAGTGCTCCCACTGCTCGAACAGGATGTCCGGCGGGTCGCCGGTCGGGATCCACTGCGGCAGGGTATACGTCACGTTGAGATTGACCACCGCCTGGGTCATCTGGCACGAGTTGGCAGTCTGGCGCGCCTTCCACTGCACCCAGATCTGGTAGGAGGTCATGGCGATGGACTTCTGCCCGCTCTTGAGCGTCGGGCCGTCGTTGTACACCGCCGCGCGGATCTCCTCCTCCGTCGAAGCCTCGAACGTGTAGAACCGCGTGTCCGTCTGCTCGACAACCTCGGGGATAAGCACAGCCGTCGAGCTAGCCCCGTCGGCGCCGCCGATCAGGCTGACCCTCACCGGGTCGAGGCGGCTGAGGCGTGAGACCCGCCCCCCGCTGAACAGCCGCCGGGCGGGGGAGGCTTCCGCCTCACTCGCGGCGACGATAGCGCCTGCGCCGGAGCGCGGCGCGATCTGCTCGCTCAGGATCAGCGTCAACGCCACGACACCGACCACAAGCAGCCCGATCAGCGCGGTGTAAACGGCAGGCGACCAGCCGGGCCGCGTACCCGGCTCAGTGTGCCGGGCACGGGGCGCATCGTCGGAGCCTGACGCACGCGCGCGCAGCGCGGGCAGCGCGCTCTCCAGCCAGGGATCGTCGGGACTGAGTGCCTGAAGCTGCTGCGCGGTGTACAGAGCCTCGTGAGGGTCCGGCGCAAGGTAGGCCAGCCACTTCCAGGCGGCTGCCTGGGAGGGGTCTTTGGCTAAGATGTCTCTGGCGATCTGTAGGGCTTTGTCACATTGCCCGGAATGGGCGAGTTCGATCAGTTGGTGGATCTGTTCCTGCATGGGGCGACCTGTCGGAGATGGGATGATGGGCACAAGGTGATGTCGGAATGGGCCGCAGGATGGCAGCGGGATCTAAAGATCGGGTGCACAGAAGCGGCTCGGCGTACTTCGTTCTAAACGTAACTATCGCATAAATAATTTTTAGGCGCTACCGGGTTAGGTGTTCTGTAGATAAACAGTTGAGGAAGCGTCAGGTAGGAGTAGGACGGGCGCAGCGTGCCCTGAGTCGCCCCGTCACAAACCGGGCTTTTACCAGTTTGGAACCGTTGCCTTACGCTCGACTCAGCGCCCGGCCCGAAAAGCGGCTATAATGTCTGAAGCGCTTTTTACCGGGTCGTCGCAAGGGTTATCGCGGAGTGATGGACCACCTCAGACCCAAACCGAAGAGCCGTCGCACCGTCTCCGCGCGCGTCCAGCAGTTGATCTCCTATGCGTGGATCATCGCCTCGCTGGCCCTGCCCGCGCTGGGGCTTGCCGTGCTGGCTGGTGGCGCGCTCGCCCCGGTGGACCGCAGCGCCACGACACACGTCGTGCAGGCGGGCGAGAACCTCTCCGCCATTGCCCGCCGCTACGGCGTGACCGTCGAAGAGCTTGTGCAGACCAACGGCCTGAACAACCCCGACCTGATCTACGCCGGCCAAATACTCACCATACCAATCGCACTTGAGGCCGGAACCTCGCTGTACACCGTGCAGCAGGGCGAAACGCTCAGCGAGATCGCCGCGAGGTACGGCGTGCCTGTCGAGTCGATCATGGCGGTGAACGGGCTGCCGACGCGTGACAGCATCGCCGTCGGGCAGCAGCTTGTCATCCCCCCGGCGGTGCAGCCGGACGATGCCCCCGCGCTCGACGACGCCTCCACCGTCTACACCCTCCAGCGCGGGGACTCGCTGTACCGGGTCGCGCTGATCTACGGCGTGTCGGTGGA
>DGDY01000269.1:20341-32306 GCA_002385675.1 Anaerolineales bacterium UBA3940
CTGCGCGTTCCGCAGCCGCCGCGCCGCACCGCCGATACCCTCGAAAGCGGGACCGGTGCGCCGGGCGGCGCGCTGAGCGGCGAGCGCGTGTACACGGTGCAGCTTGGCGACACCCTCGCGCAGATCGCGCAGAGCCATAACGTGCCGGTCGACCGGCTCATTGCGGTGAACGGCCTGACCGGGCCGGATCGCATCTACGTGGGGCAGCAGCTTCGCATCCCCGAGGAGGGCGCGGCGGCGCGCCCTGCCCCGGCCCAGGCTGCCGTCTCCCATACGGTGCTCCCCGGCGAGACGCTCTCCGCCATTGCGATGCGCTACGGCGTGACGCTGCACTCGCTGGCGGTCGCCAACGACCTGAACGACAGCGCCCACATTTACCCCGGCATGACGCTCTCCATCCCCTCGGCGCTGGCAGGCGCGAACAGTGTGGCCTATGCCAGCACCGGGCCGGGCCTGTGCGCGGATGTCACACCCCGCCGCTCCGGCACCGGCTATTTCATCCGCCCGACGCCCCGCTACAACTTCACGCAGGGCTACAGCGCCCTGCACGCCGGTGTCGATCTCGCCATCGACGCGGGGACGCCGGTCTTTGCGGCGGACAGCGGGACGGTAGTCTACGCGGGCTGGAACCCGGTCGGCTATGGCAACCTTGTTGTGCTCGATCACGGCAACGGGTGGCGCACCTACTACGCCCATCTGCAAAGCGTTCATGTGCGCTGCGGTGAGTGGCTCTCACGCGGGAGCACCATCGGCGAGATAGGCAGCACCGGCAACAGTTCAGGCCCGCACCTGCATTTTGAGATGCTGCGCTTTGGCATCGCCGTTAACCCTGCGGGGTACATTCGCTTCTAGCGCGGGCGGCCTCGCGCCTGATGGACCGCGGCACCAACCTTCGCTAACATTATCATGAACACGTCGTAGCCGGGCACGCCGCCAAGGAGCCGACCATGGTCGAGCAAGACTCTGTTTACCAGCTCAGAGTTGACTTGAGGGGCGCAAAACCGCCGATCTGGCGGCGCATTCTCGTCAGGCCGGATATCACACTGCACAGGCTGCATGTGATCCTCCAGGCGCTTATGGGCTGGAACGGCTGGCATCTGCACGCGTTCGAGAAGGACGGCACGTACTACAGCACACCGGGGCTGGAAGCGCCGGTGTTCATGTTCACTCTGGACGACAAGCCTTTTGTGCGTGACGAGTCGGCGTACCAACTGCAGGACCTCCTCAACCACGAGAGCAACACTCTCAACTACTTCTACGACTTTGGCGACGGCTGGGAGCACATCATCAAGCTAGAGAAGGTTCTCCCGGCAGAGGCGGGCGCGACGTATCCGGTCTGCGTCAAGGGCAAACGTGCAACCCCGCCGGAAGACAGCGGCGGCATACGGAATTACAACCACAAGCTCCTCATTCTCACAAATCCGTCTCACCCGGATTACGAGTGGGTTACTAACCTGCTCCCGCCCGACCACGACCCGGAGCGTTTCGACCTCAACGAGGTCAACAACCGGCTCGCTAGCCTGGACCAGTACGAGGCGCGCGAGGAGAGAATCCAGTCCGTGCGGCTGGAGTCCCTCTCAGGAGAGGAGCCGCCGCCGATACAGCTCACGCCTTTCTTCAGCAATGAGCCCAACGGCGAGGACGTGGATATCGAGGAGACGCGGGAGACGCTGCTCTCGATGCTCCGCAACCTTGTCGGCGAGGTGCAGGAGGTGCTCAGTGGCTACCGGCTGAGCTTCCCCAGCGACCCCGTCGTCTGGATGCTGTGCGCCAACCTGGTCGTCCTGGAGTACACGCTGGACCCCTCGCGCGCCTTCGGGATTGAGATTGAGGCGGACGGGGGGCCGATCTGGCTGCGCGTCACCGGTAGGGACGCCAAGCAGTTTGTCAAGACCGCCTTTGATTTGTAACGCCGATCTGGAGCCGCATGAACACGCTGCCTGACCGCTCGCCCCACCCCGACCTGCCGCTCGGCTGCGTGCTGCACGGCGACTGCATCGAGATGCTCGCCACGCTGCCGGAGAAGTCAGTCGACCTGATCTTCGCCGACCCGCCCTACAACCTCCAGCTACAGAACGACCTGTGGCGGCCCAACATGACCAAAGTGGACGCGGTAGACGACGACTGGGACCGGTTCGACAGCCTGGCTGCGTACGACGCCTTCACACGGGCCTGGCTGGCCGCATGCCGCCGCGTGCTGAAGGACACCGGCACGCTGTGGGTCATCGGCTCGTACCACAACATCTTCCGCGTGGGCACGGCCCTCATGGACCTCGGTTACTGGATTCTGAACGATGTCGTCTGGATCAAGACCAACCCGATGCCGAACTTCAGGGGGACGCGCTTCACCAACGCGCACGAGACACTCATCTGGGCGCAGAAGAAGCGCGGGGAGAAGTACACCTTCAACTACCACTCGATGAAGGCGCTGAACGGCGGCAAGCAGATGCGCTCCGACTGGGAGATCCCGCTGTGTACCGGCGCGGAACGGCTGCGCATCAACGGGGAAAAGGCGCACTCGACGCAGAAGCCCGAGGCGCTGCTGTACCGCGTCATCCTGTCAAGCTCGAACCCCGGCGATGTCGTGCTCGACCCGTTCTTCGGCACGGGCACAACAGGCGCCGTTGCCCGCAAGCTGCATCGCCACTGGATCGGCATCGAGAAGAACGAGGCATACGTGCGGCTGGCAGAGGAGCGCATCGCTGCCATACAGCCGGAGCCTTACAGCGTGGAGGCCTTCGAGTTCCCCGACCCGCGCCGCCTGCCGCGCGTGCCGTTCCGCCAGATCGTCGAGATGGGGCTGCTGCAGCCCGGCCAGCGCCTGTACTACCAGAACCGCGACGACATGGCGGCGCTGATCCTCGCCACGGGCCGGATCCGTCTCGGTGAGCACACCGGCTCTATCCACCAGGTCGCGCGGGTGCTGCAGGAAGGACCGGCAAACGGCTGGCGGCTGTGGTACTACGACGACCCGGAGAGTGGCGAGCGGCGCGAGATCGACGTGCTGCGCGAGCAGGTACGGCGGCAGATGCGCTGAGCGGGCGTGCTCGCCTTTACCGCCCGCCGTCGTCTATCGAGCGCACCAGCAGTACCGGGCGGTCGGTGCGGTGCAGGACGCCGAGCGCGACGCTGCCGTAAAACAGGTGCGCCAGGCCGGTGCGCCCGTGGCTCGCCATGGCAATGAGGTCGACATCCTCTGCCTGCGCCACGTCGAGGATCGTTTTGACGATCGGCCCCTGCGCAATGCGGGTGCGGGCGTCCAGCCCCATGCTGCGCCATTCGCCCTGGCGGGCGCGCAGATAGCGTTCTGCCTCCTCCGCCTCGCGCTTCATCTCCTCGACGTTAAGCATCACCGGGGCCTCGCCCGGGTCGATGAGCGGGGGAAGCGGCTCCAGAACGCGCAGGAAGATGATCTGGCTGCCCAGGCAGCGGGCCAATATCTCAACATGCTTCAGGATGGCTTCCGCACGGCCCGAACCGTCGAGCGGAACGAGGATTTTGTTGTACATGTGGCCTCCCTTGAGGGTCATACGCCGGGTGCTGGCGTCGAGGTCAGGTTGCAGCAGAGCTTCCTGCGCACATCATAGCATGCTTTGCAGCCCGTGAGAAATCGGCGGGCGCTGCTCTTGTGCCGCATCGAGGTATACTTAGCGCCATGACACGACTACGCTTCAAACCCTACATCGACGAAGCCCCCACCTGGCCGGACCGGGGGCGGGTCATCCTCGCCCAGTACGACGCCGAGTCGGTCGTCGTCTACGAGGCGCTCAGCCGCGCCGCCGCCCGCAGCGTGGTGCAGGGGGGCCGGCTGGATGCCCTCGTCGAGGACTTCGACCGCATGCACTGGTTCGGCACAAGCTTTACGTGGTTCATGCGGCGCACGGGCTGGGCCACCGAGCGCGGGCAGCGGGCCGTGCTCGCCCTCTGGCTCCGGCGTGACCGCTTCGATGAGATACTGCGCGAGGCCGTGCCGACGCACTTCACAGAAGGCGCGTTCGCCAGCCGCGAGGCCTGGCAGGAAGCGCTCGACAGCTCCGACGTGCGCGCGCAGTGGGCCCCGGACTTCCCACCGCACGGGCCGAAGCTCAACCGCAAGGCACTCGAAATCGGGCTGCGCGGCGAGATGCTGCGCGGTTACGTGACCGGCTGGGTGCTCGCCGTCGAGGACATCACGAGCTTTGTGCGCCAGCAGGCCCAGTTCGTTGAGATGCCTGAACTGCTGTTCGTGCCCGCGCAAGACATCTACCCCGTCCGTGACGAGCAGGTCGCCGCCCGGCTGAACCTGACCAAACGCGTCCCCGACTGAGCGCCGCCATGAGCCTCGTACAGCCCGACCTGTCGCGGGAGCCCGGCCCGGAGTGGCAGCGCCACGTCGTCGCACCGAGCACGATTGAGGTCACGCGGGACGGCTGGCGCTTCACGAACAACCCGCTTGAGGGCAGGCGCTACACCAACGCGCAGATCGATGATTACCAGGGCCGCCGGCGCGGTGACTTCCCCTGGCGCGCGCCCGTCTCGCTGACCGTGCGCGCCCGCTTCTCCCATCCCTTCGGAGAGCTTGTTGGCACAGCGGGTTTCGGCTTCTGGAACGACCCACTGGTGATGAGCGGCCTGCGCCTGCCCGCCCTGCCCCGCGCCATCTGGTTCTTCCACGGATCCCCGCACAACAACATCCGGCTCGACCTCCACACGCCGGGCTGCGGCTGGAAGGCCGCCACCGTGGACGCAAACCGCCTGCCCGCCTACCTTCTGGCCCCGACACTACCGCTCGCCGTACCGCTGATGAACATCAGGCCGATGTACCGGGCGCTGTGGCCCGTCGGGCAGCGCGCGATTGCCGCGCGCGAGGCGCTGCTCGACATCGATATGACGGCATGGCACACCTACCAGCTCGACTGGGGTGTGCGCGGCGCAGAGTTCCGTGTGGACGGCGAGCTTGTGCTGCGCACAGACGCCGCGCCGCGCGGGCGGCTGGGGTTCGTCATGTGGATCGACAACCAGGCCATGGTGGCGACGCCCTGGGGGCGAGTCGGCTGGCGCACCGTGCCCATCGAGCAGCCGCAGTGGATGGAGATCGGCGCGCTGCGCATCGAGTCAGCCATGCGCTAATACTCGCTTTCCTCTCATCGGGTGTATATTGAAATCAACACGCCCAGCAGGTGAAAGGAACCCACAATATAGCGCATTTATCGCAAGGAACGTTGCTCCCACGTGATCTTTCTTTGTGCATCGAGGGCACTATGAGCAGCAACCTTAGTGAAATGTACGAACGCGAGCGCAATAAGTGGGATCGGCTCACCGCACCGCTTCTGGAAAACCCCGCACAGCTCAAGCTAGAGTCGGGCGAGGACTTCCATACCGTTGCCCAAAACAGCACCGTCATGATCGGCGTGAGCGAGTTCCTCGGCGACCTCTACGGGAAGCGCGCGCTGGAGCTTGGCTGCGGCACTGGCAAGATGTCCGCGCTGCTGGCGCGGGCCGGTGCGCAGGTCACATCCTTCGACCTCTCCGCCATGAGTGTGCACGTGGCACGCACCCGTGCCGAAGTGAACGGCCTGGCGGATGCAGTCCGCCTCGTCGTCGCCGCAGGCGAACGGCTTCCCTTTGCCAACAACTCCTTCGACGTGGTGTTTGGCCGCGCCATCCTGCATCATCTCGACGTGAACCTCGGCGCAGGCGAGCCGCTCCGCGTACTGAAGCCCGGCGGCAAGGCCGTCTTCGTCGAACCGCTCGGCATGAACCCGGTGCTGAGCTTCGTACGCGATCATATCCCCTACCCCAACAAGAACCCGGTCGGCGATGACCAGCCGCTGCACTACAAGCAGGTCGAGCAGTGGGGGCGAGGTTACAGCTACTTCAGCTATCAGGAAGTTCAATTGCTGGGGATGCTGGAGCGGGCCTTCCCCTACCGGTTCAAGGTGCGCCTGTGGCCTCTTCACCGCCTCGACCAGATCCTGCTCGAACGCTTTCCGGCCCTGCGACGATACAGCCGCTACATCGTCATGAAAATGCAGAAATAGCCGCTCTGAGGGGCGGCGCATCGCTAGCAGTGGAAGCGCATGTTTGGTACACTCCATCTGCGTTATCTTGATCTAGAAGGACCCTGCCAAACCGCGGAGACTGCGTACGATGCCACTGTTCTATCTGCGACCGTTCAATTTTCACGCCGACAAGGAGGCGCTGAGGAACCCCAAGCCAAAGCTCTTTGAGTTTGACCGGGGGGACATCCTGACCATCACGCTGATGGGGCTGATCGCGCTCGGGCTGTTTATTGCCTTCGTCGCGGTCCCCATGGTCAACATCCTCAGCGCCGCACTCTTCTAACCCTTTTACCCGAACAGCAACAGCAGCAGGCAAGCCCACAGCTTGCCTGTTTGCGTTTGCCGCGCCGGTTTGAATCAAAAGGTGGGGCCCTGAGGCCCCACCCGTTTATGGTCTGTCGTCTGTAGCGAGGGTGACGGTGGTGCTAGTCGCCTGCGGCAACGGTGCTTTCTGCCAGCCTGCCAGCCGGTGCCTGCTCCTTGCGCCCCCAGGGCGCGCCGATCAGGTTCAGCAGGAAGTAGTCCGCGCCGATGTAACCGGAAACCTTCCAGGCCAGGATGAGCCCGACGGAGATGGCGAACAGCAGACCGTTCGTGCTGGCCGAGCCTGCCATGATGAAGTTCCAGTTCATGAAGCCGCCTGCCAGTGCGGCGATGCCGGTGAACGCGCCCAGGATGAGGGCGATGCCGATCAGCAACTCGCCGTAAGCAATCAGGCTGCCAAACCAGGTATACGCGTCGATGTCGAGAAGGAACTGGAGGAACTCGCGATACCAGTCAAAGGCGATGGCTGGCCTCCCCCCCTCTGGAATAGCGACTGCGTTCATCCAGAAGCCCTTCAGCGCCTCGCCGGTCTTCGTCCACGCCGGGTTGGTGACCTTGTGCAGGCCCGCATCGAGCCACTGCCAGCCAAGCCAGACGCGAAGCGGCAGCCAGATGAGCGAGGCCAGCGGGTTCGAGGTCAGGAACTGCGCGAAACCCGGGTCGCGGACGACGCGTTCCTTCTTCAGCAGGCGATTGTAAAGTCTAGTTTCGGCCATCTTGTCTCCCTCAATTATTGTCTGTGTCCGAGGACCAAGTTGTTTTGTGTATGTTGACTATCTTCGAGATAACTAATATCAACTTTATTCATTTCGCCCCGAAGAGCCTAGAGTAATTTGTCACAAGCGTCATATGATCTTAGTCTTTTTGGCACAGGCAGGCGGAGAAGGCCGCAGAGAGCCGCGCTCACCCGCGAAACACGGTTGACTTTCACCCGCGCGGCATGTTACACTCCTCTTGTCAACAGAAGACCTGAACGACTCAGACGGAGCCCATCAGCTCACACGCAGCCAGAGAAACGCCGGTCGGTGCGAGGCGCTCTGCGTCCGGGCTGAGTTCCACTCCCGATACGTCGCTCTGAGGAAATGCGGAGCCGGGAACGCCCGTTACAGCGATGATGAGGGCATGCCTGCGCCTGAACGGCTCAGGCTCAACAGGCTTGCCGAATTCAGGTGGCACCACGGCGAGATCGTCGTCCTGAGCGGACAGATCTCGTTTTTTGTTTTGTCTGCCAGCTTCGGCTGCCGCCGTCAAGGTGCAGCAGCCGTTCGTGAGAGCACTGATAGTGATGTAGCAGGAGGCGTCGATGTTAGACATCAATATCATCCGGAACGACCCGGAGCGAGTGAAGCAGGCGCTGCGAGACCTGAACGATGAAGCCAGCATCCCCCGTATTGAGCTGATCATCGAGCTGGACGAGCGACGGCGCGAGCTGCTGCAGAGCGTCGAGGAGATGCGCGCCGAGAAGAACAAGGCCAGCAAGATCATCGGCCAGACGCGCGACCCCGCCGAGCGCCAGGCGAAGGTCGACCAGATGAAGAGCCTGAATGCGCGGCTCGCCGAGCAGGAGGCCGAACTGCGCCAGATCGAAGCGGCGCTCGACGAGGAGATGCTGTGGGTGCCGAACATGCCCGCCGAGGGTGTGCCGGTCGGCAAGGGCGAGGAAGACAACGTCGTGGTGCGCGTCGAGGGCGAGAAGCCGGAGTTTGACTTCGAGCCCCTGCCCCACTGGGAGCTCGGCACGATGCTCGACATCATCGACTTTGAGCGTGGGGTCAAGCTGTCGGGGTCGCGCTTCTACGTGCTGAAGGGCGCAGGCGCACGGCTACAGCGCGCGCTGATCACGTGGATGCTCGATGTGCACACGCTGGAGCACGGCTACGAGGAGATCTATCCGCCTTACATGGTGCGCGGCTACTGCATGACCGGCACGGGCAACCTGCCCAAGTTCGGCGACAACCTGTACCGCGACATTGAGGAGGACTTCTGGTGGATCCCGACGGCGGAAGTCCCGGTGACGAACCTGCACCGCGAGGAGATCCTCCCGCCCGGCTCGCTGCCGAAGAACTACGTCGCCTATACGCCGTGCTTCCGCCGCGAGAAGATGAGCGCAGGGCGCGACGTGCGTGGCATCAAGCGCGGGCATCAGTTCGACAAGGTCGAGTTGGTGAAGATCGTCGAGGGGGATAACGACGTCTCGGAGCAGGCGCACCAGGACCTGCTGCGCGACGCCGAGGAGATCGCGCGGCGGCTGGGCCTGCCCTACCGTATCGTGCAGATGTGCACCGGTGACCTGAGCTTCGTCGCCGCGAAGAAGTACGACATCGAGGTATGGGCAGCCGGGTCGCAGGAGTGGCTGGAGGTGTCGTCGGTATCGAACTTCCGCGACTTCCAGGCGCGGCGCATGAACCTGCGCTATCGCCCCTCGGCGGACGCCAAGCCGAAGTACGCGCACACGCTGAACGGCTCGGGACTGGCGCTGCCGCGCGTTCTAATTGCCATCCTTGAGAACTACCAGCAGCCGGATGGCTCGGTGGTCGTGCCGGAGGTCCTGCGCCCGTACATGGCGGGGATCGAGGTGCTCACCCCGCCCCTGCCGGAGCAGGTGTAACACACGATTTGATGGCTACGGGGCAAAGCCTCTTGCATGCAGGGAGCCGCGAGGTTTATTCGCGGCTCCTGTTTCATCAGGCAACCTCGGCGAAACCGGAGGTAGGGGCCGGTGTGATGCGCGATGCTTCGCATCGACTGCATCATTAGACCCGCCCCTACACATTTCTTCCCCTCCACCTACCAGAGGCGATTCTGGACGCCACAAGGTGAACGGCCCCCTTCTAGGGGGAAGTGGCGACCCGAAGGGCCGTCGTAGGGGGTGTTTCCCCCACCCCGCCCCAGACGCTGCCGGTAGGACATTAGTCTTGCCACACACAGGCGTTGCTCCTGCTACACCCTTTTTGTATATAATCGGGTTGTATACTCTGTTTTAGTTGGAGGGCTGTCCGCACACGGCCAGCGACCTATCTCGCCAGAGGTAATCATGCTAACTTCGCAAACACTCCCTGCTGTCTCACCCATCCCGCGATGCGCCCACCACAGGCGTAACGAGTTCCGTCAGGGGACTTTGCGTAATCTGTGGGCTTTGTTACAATTCCCGCATCCAGGCCCCGCTTTTTGCAAGGGGCAGATCTTGTGGCTCTAGTTGGGTGAGTCATGAGTGTTTGCTGTAAAACCGTACCCGACCTTACTCCCCTGACATGGATGGCGCTATGAGCCCTGCAAATCTGACAGTTGAAGCCTGGCCGGTTACCGATGCGGGCCAGGCCGAGCAGAATGAGGACTTTGTGCTCGTCCACCAGCCCGAAGACGAGGATGTACTGCGCTATTCTGGCCGCCTGTACATCGTCGCCGACGGGCAGGGCGGCGGTATGCGCGGGCAGATTGCCAGCCGCTACGCCGCGCAGAAGGTGATGTACGAGTACTACAACAGCGACGAGCCCGATCTCGGGCTGCGGCTGCGGCAGGCCATCGTCAGCGCCAATGCCGACCTGTACCAGTACGCACAGGACCAGCCCGAGCTGGTCCGGCTGAGCACGACAATGGTCGCCGCCGTGATTCGCGGCGAGCAGATGCACGTGGCCTCCGTCGGCGACAGCCGCGCCTACGTCATCCGCGAGGGCCGGATGATGCAGATCACGCGGGACCACACGCTCGTGCAGCAGCTTCTGGACGAGGGCGCAATTACGCCCGAGGAAGCGCGCGAGCACCCGCGCCGCGATGTCGTGCTGCGCTCCATCGGCAGCCAGCCCGAAGTCAACGTCGATGTGATCGACTTCCGCCTGCGTGCGGACGACGGGGTGCTGCTGTGCACCGACGGGCTGACCCGCTATCTGCACGAGGATGAGATCGAGCGGATCGTCGCCACGTCGCTGCCGCGCAGCGCCGCCGAGACGCTCGTGCAGAAGGCCGTGGACCGGGGCGCGAAGGACAACGTGACGGTGCTCTCCGCGCTGCTGCGCGCGGGCGGCCCGCCGCTTGAGAGCTACGTGCCCCACACCTGGGACGGCACTGCGCCGTCGCTGGACGAAATCCCCACCCTCCTGATGCGCGCCGCCGAAGAAGCGCCCAGCCGGGAGGGGATGGACGAGACGCTTCGCGCGCAGCCCATCCGCCCCGAGGACGAGAGCGATGTGCCGGCGGACGCTACGCGCCGCGCCACGCCGATCTCGCGCGAGGGCGATACGGTGCCCGCGCCGCCCTATCAGGCAGACGTACAGCCGGCGCCCAGCTACCACACGGGCGACTGGCCCGGCTCGGAGGGCGCGATGCAGGCCCCCGAAGCTCCCGGCGAAGGCCCGGAGAGCGCGCCTGCGCCGCCGTCCGGCTACACGATTGATCCGGTGACCGGCCTGCCGCCGGTACCGCACCAGGGCACTCAACCGCGGCAGCCTTATCAGCCGCGTATCTACCAGCCGCCCGCCCAGCCCGAGGTTTCGAGGCGCTCGCCGCAGCGCGGCGTGTCCGTCGGGCTGTTTGCGGCGGTCGGCCTGATTGCCGTCCTGCTCACCGCGCTGATGGTCGTCCTGCTCGTCAACCCGATGGGCTGGGACCTGCCGGTCGGTGGGCGCGGCGATGAAACCGAAGTCGCCAGCCAGCCGACCGAAGCGGTCAGCACCGACCCGGCAGCCGTTGCTCCGACCGACGAGCCGACCGAAGCCGCCGAGCCGACCGAGGAGCCTGCCGCCGAGCCGACCGAGGAAGCGGCCCCGACGACTGAAGCCGCGCCCGAGGGCATGGTCCTGATCTCCAGCCCCAACGGCTTCCTGCGCGGCGTGTCGGATGAGGAAGCCCAGGCGGCCCGCGATGCCTGCGTCGAGCAGACGGCGGGCGAGGGCATCTGCCTGCTGGAATACTTCACCGACGCCCAGCCGGTCCAGACCATCACCATCAGCCCGTTCTTCATCGACATCACTGAGGTGACGAACCAGCAGTACGCGATCTGCGTGGCGGAAGGCGTGTGCTCCGCGCCGGGGAACACCGAGTTCTACGACGACCCGGCCTTCGCCAACCACCCGGTCGTCTACGTGACGTATGACCAGGCAGCCCAGTACTGCCAGTGGGCCGGCAAGCGGCTGCCCACCGAGGCCGAGTGGGAGATGGCGGCTCGCTGGAACGTGGAAGAGCAGACGTCCTACATCTACCCCTGGGGCAACACCTGGGAGGATGGCCGCGCGAACACGCTGTCCGCGCAGCTTGGCGGCCTGTCCGCTGTGGGCGCGTTTGCACGTGACCGCAGCCCGTACGGCGTGCTTGACATGGCAGGCAACGCCACCGAGTGGGTGCAGGACTGGTACTACCCCGGCTATGAGGGGCTGAGCGCTCGCAACCCGGCCCGGACGGGTAACCAGGCGCTGGACGAGCCGCTGCGCGTCGCACGCGGGGGCAACTACCAGGCGCTGACCGCCTTCTCACGGGCGGGGCACCGCTACGACGTCAACCAGATGGCGTCGGAGCCCTGGCTGGTCTTCCGCTGCGCGCCGGATACCGGCGCTACCCTAGCTGGAGAGGCACCGACAGAACCGGCGGACACCACACACCCTCCGGAA
>DGDY01000086.1:0-9297 GCA_002385675.1 Anaerolineales bacterium UBA3940
CTCCTCCCTTATCGGGGAGAGGGGGCTTGTGCCTGATAATGATTACCCTTCTCCCCTCACGTGGAAGTTTGAGTCCGTATAGCTGGTGCAACCCGTGATCCTCGTCCGCCTGATCAAGAACTGGACCTCGCCGGACCTGATGCGCCAGACGCCGGGTGGAAGCGGCGTGTGGGATGGCATCCGCTTCACCGAGGAGCCGGTCGAGGCATGCGACTACGTCGTTGTGCTGAACTACACCCCGGAGCCGGTCACCGTGAGCTGCCCGCCGGGCCACATGTGGGCGCTGATGCAGGAGCCGCCCACATACACCTTCGCTGATCTGCACCGGGCGGGCGCGGTGTTCAGCCGGGTCTACACGACGGATGCGCGGCTGCGCGGGCGGCGCTACGTGCACAGCCAACCGGCGCTGCCCTGGCACGTGGGCCGCACCTACGACGAGCTGTGCGCGCTGCCCATCCCCGACAAGCCGCGCCGCCTCTCGTGGATCACGAGCAGCACGAGCCAGCTTGAAGGACACCGCGCCCGGCTGCGCTTCCTCGAACGCCTGCGCGGGGAGGTCGATTTCGACCTGTACGGGCGGGGCTTTAACCCCATCGCGGATAAATGGGACGGGCTTGCCCCGTACCGCTATTCGCTGGCCGTCGAGAACTTCCGCGGCCCGTACTACTGGACGGAAAAGCTCGCCGACTGCTTCCTCGCCTGGACGATGCCCATCTACTGCGGCTGCACCCGGATTGACGCGTACTTCCCCGCCGGGGCGATGGTGCACATCGACCTGGACGACCCGCACGCCGTCGAGCGGATCCGTGAGGTGGCAGCGAGCAACCTGTGGCGCGAGCGGCAGGGCGCCATCGCCGAGGCGCGCGAACTTGTGCTGAACCGCTACCAGCTTTTCCCGTTCCTTGCCGGGGAGATCCGCGCGCAGCAGGCGCGCGAGGGCGCGCACTCCCCGTGCCGCGAGCGGGTAGTTATCAGCAACCGGCGGCGCGCGGCAGATGAGGCTGCCGTACAGCCGCGGCGGCTCGTGCGCGGGGTCCGCGTGCGGCTGGCGAGGTGGTGGGCTGGCCGTGGCTGATTCTCCGCTGATCTCCGCCGTTATCTGCACCTACAACCGCGCCGACCTGCTGGCCGGGGCGATTGAATCGCTGCTGGAGCAGACGCTCAACCCGGCGCACAGGGAGATCATCGTCGTGGACAACGCCTCGACGGACGGCACACGGGCGGTTGTGGAACAGTTCGCGCCGGATGGCGTGCGCTACGTGCTGGAGACGCGGCAGGGGCTTGGCTATGCCCGTAACCGGGGCTGGCAGGAGGCACGCGGCGAGTTTGTCGCCTACATCGACGACGATGCGCGCGCGCACCCGGCACTGCTGGAGCGGGCGCTCGGCCTGTTGCAAACAGCCGACCCCGACCCGCTCTGCGTGGGCGGTGCCATCCTGCCTTTCTACACGCAGCCTGAGCCCGACTGGTTCAAGGACGAGTATGAGATCCGTACCTGGGGGGCGGAGGCGAGGGCGCTCACGCCGGGCGAAACCTTTTCTGGCCCAAACATGGTGTGGCGGCGCGACGTGCTCGCGCGCTATGGCGGCTTCCCGGTTGACCGGGGCGTGACGGGCGACTACCTCGCCGTGGGTGAGGAAACCGGGCTGTTCGACCGCATCTGGCAGGCGGAGCCTGCGCCGTGCTTCTTCTACTCGCCGGACCTCGTCGTCTACCACTGGGTTGACCCGGTGAAGCTCTCCGTCGGCTATCGCCTCAAGCGCTCGTTCATCACCGGGCAGGACGAGGCGCTGCACCGCGCACACAGCGAGCCGCGGCTGCGCTTCTGGGCGCGGCACCTGTACCACCTCGCCGCCGGGGTGCTGCGGGCGCTCCCCGCGCGCTTCCGGCATCGCTACTGGCAAAACTGGGTCTATGAGGACTGGCAAGACCCTGCCGTTTCTGCCGGGGCGCTGCTGGCCGCCCTCGGCGTGCGGATGCGCGTGCGGCAGCGGCAGTAGCCCTGCGGACAGGGATGTTGCCCCTTGAATTCCCCGTTTTGCCTCGCTAAGTTTATATACGGAGTGCCGAACAAGGAGATAATAATATAGTCTAAGTTAAATCATATTTATAGATAAGCAATTTTGATATATTGACGTGATTTGCCAGTCTTAAGCAGCCCTTTGCCCGGAGCCTGTGTGCATCCGGGGATGATTGTGTCAAATAGAACACAGGACCAAAGAGGTGTTGAGCCTGGCGAAACAAACGTCTATAATAGGAATCAGATTTCAGGTGATTTTACTGGTTGACGGCTGTTGGTAGCGATAACACGCACATTTCCATTCTCTCTATCTATCTTTTCTTCTACATCCACTTTCTCACTTCTCACAGAAAACTGAATCGAATATCGCTGCCGGCGTCAGCCGTCTAACGGCCTGAACTCTTACTCACGCGCGTGTTTTTGACGCGCCCACAAGGAGGCAAACTGACGCTTTTAGACCGCGGCGAACCTCCGTGACTGATCTGCGCGGCCCCTGCTGACAGGGGGCGCTGTCGGGCTGCTGCAGATCAGCTTCTCAGGGCACCGGGTGGGGTTGGGTTCGTTCCCCAGCGTCTTAAACCGCAGATTTCCATCTGTGCAGGCCGGCCTCTGCGCCGGCTTAAGGGTGCCCTGTTGTAAAAATGAGGTTGAGGGACAGGAGAATGAGTATGAGAATCGCGCAAGTATCACCCCTTTATGAGAGTGTTCCGCCTAAATTGTATGGTGGCACTGAACGGGTTGTGTCGTACCTCACTGAAGCGCTGGTCGAGCAGGGGCATGATGTAACCCTCTACGCGAGCGGCGACTCGGTGACCAAGGCGACGCTAATCGCGCCGGTTGAGCAGTCGCTCAGACTGGCGCCGAACGTGGTCGACCCGCTCGCGCATCACTTCGTAATGCTGGAGCAGTTGTTCCGAGATGTCGCGGAGTACGATATCATTCATTTTCACATTGATTATCTGCACTTCCCCCTCTCCCGGCTGTACGCACAACCGCATCTCACCACCCTGCACGGGCGGCTAGACCTGCCTGACCTGCAACCGCTCTACGACGAGTATTCTGAGATGCCGGTCGTCTCCATCTCGAATGCGCAGCGCAAGCCGCTGCCGCAGGCGAACTGGGTCGGCACGGTCTACCACGGTCTGCCGGAAGACCTGCTCAGCTTCCACCCGGAGCCGGGCAAGTACCTGGCCTTCCTGGGCCGTATCTCGCCGGAGAAGCGTGTCGACCGGGCGATAGAGGTTGCCAAGCGGCTGGACATGCCGCTCAAGATAGCGGCCAAGATCGACAAGGCAGACCGGGACTACTACGAGGAGCAGATCAAGCCGCTCTTCGATCACCCGCTCGTTGAGTACATCGGGGAGATCAACGAGCACGAGAAGGAAGAATTTCTCGGGAACGCCTATGCACTCCTGTTCCCTATCGATTGGCCTGAGCCGTTCGGCCTGGTGCTGATCGAGGCGATGGCAACAGGTACGCCTGTCGTAGCCTTCGGGCACGGGTCGGTGCCGGAGGTTATGGAGGACGGCGTTACGGGCTTCATCGTCTCGTCGCTCGACGAGATGGTCGAGGCGACCCGGCGGGTTGCCGACCTGTCGCGCGAGCGCTGCCGCCAGGTGTTTGAGGCTCGCTTCACGGCGAAGCGGATGGCTGAGGACTACGTCGCGCTGTACGAGGAGATCGTGCAGCAGCGCCAGGCGAAGTACGAAGCGCCGGTGTTCAGTCTGGACGGCCCTGAGCTGATGCGAGGGCGCGTCAACCGGTAGAGGTGGACACCGCGCGACCGCGCGACTTTGAAACACGAGGGTGGGGAGAGTTTCTCATGTTGACTGGCACCAGCTCGTTTGCTCAGTTTCAGTCACGACGTGACGGCGTAGCAGACAACGGTATGGGCCTGGAAGAAAACGCGGCGGAGATGGTGGTCCGCAGTGCGTCGATGGAAACCGTCATGGACCACACAGCCGCGTTTGCCCGGGCGGCCCGGCAGGTTGCCCGGCAGACCCGCCAGCGCAAGCTGGGGCGGCAGGAGGTCGCCCAGGTGTTTTTCCAGTCCGGCCTGCTGGATATGCTCGGCTATGGTGGCCCTGAATACCGGATCGACGACTGCCTAGACGAAGAGTGCGTGAATGTCGTCATGCGCTCGTTCACCGGGCGTCCGATTGCCGTGCTGTCATTCCGCGAGCCGGGCGAAGACCTGGCTGCCAGCATCGACGAACTGGAGCAGGTCGCGTTCGAAGTGCTGGGCAGCACGATGGGGCTTGCCGGTGTGACCAACGGCAGCGAGTTGTGGCTCCACCGCATGCATGAGGGCGTGCTGCTCACGCCGGGCGAGCGGTTTGACCTCGCGGCAATGACCACGGATCGCATCCGGGCGCTGCTAACCTTCTTCCAGCACTGCCAGGTCTGCTGGCCGAGGCATCTGCGCTCACCGCGATTCTGGTGAGTGCATGGTGAGAAGGCACATGCCAGTTTGCGGGATGGTGAGTAATTTCCCCCAATAGCTAAATTGACCCGTGAACTCTATAATCCAACTAAACGGAATGAACACTAACAGCCTGAGCGTTAGTGTTCATTCCTTCTATGTCGCCAGATCGGCAGGCATCAAAATTTGCCCATCTGCGGCGACTCGCTAGAGTCTGCCAGATGCATGATCGGAAACCGATCAGCCACCATTAGCACGACCGAAAATGAGGCGCTGCTCTTGCAGCGTTGAAGAGAAGGACACCATTTACATGAGTTTCGTCGCACCGCCCTACATTCGAGCCATTATTTTCGACCTGGATGGTGTTCTGACCGACACCGCCGAATATCACTTCCAGGCGTGGAAGCGTCTCGCCGACGAGGAGGGCATCCCCTTTACCCGGCAGGATAACGAGAAGCTGCGGGGCGTCTCACGCAGGCGCTCGCTGGAACTCCTGCTTGGCGACCGGAAGGTCAGCGAGGAGGCGTTCCAGGAGATGATGGAGCGCAAGAACGCCTACTACCGCGAGATGCTCCAGCAGGTTACGCCGGCGGATCTGCTGCCGGGCGTCCCTGAGTTGCTGCGCGGGCTGCGCGAGGCGGGCCTGAAGATCGCCATCGCCTCTGCCAGCAAAAACGCCGGTGACGTGGTCGACCGGCTGGGCATCCGGGATCAGATCGATGTGCTGGCCGACGGCTTTTCGCCGGGGCGGCCCAAGCCCGCGCCTGACCTCTTCCTGTACGCGGCGGAACAGCTTGGAGTGCCGCCGGTGCAGTGTGTGTGCGTCGAAGATGCGGCGGCAGGCATCGACGCGGGCAACGCCGCGGGCATGGTAACCGTCGGAATAGGCCCGGTGGAGCGTGTGGGGCACGCCGACCTCGTGGTGCCGAGCCTGGAGGGCGTTGAGGTCGCCGACCTGCTGCGGCCTGCCACCTGGCGGGTCGCCGAGTACACCTTCGATCCGATGTCCCAGCACCAGTATGAGACGATCCTCGCGCAGGGCAACGGCTACCTCGGGACGCGCGCCACGTTTGAGGAAGGCTTCCCTTCCGACTGGCCCGCCACGCTGATTCACGGGCTGTGGGACGACATCCCGCTGGTGTTCACCGAGATTGCCAACGCGCCGAACTGGACGGAACTGGAGATCCTCATCAACGGGGAGCGCTTCAGTCTGGCCGCGGGGCAGTTCAAATATTACGCCCGCTACCTGGACCTGCGCACCGGGGTGCTGCACCGCCGCGTGCGCTGGCAGCCCTCTGAGGATGGGCCGGTGGTTGACCTGATCTTCGAGCGGGTGCCGAGCCTGGTCTACGAGCACGCGATGGGCGTCCGGCTGCGGATCGAGCCGATCGATCAGGCGGTGGACGTGGAGGTGCGCGCCCCGATTGACGCGTTCGCGCTGAACCCCGGCTTCCTGCAGGAGGGGATCAACCACTGGGACCGTGTCGATGATCTCGCCACGCCGGAGGAAGCCGCGCTGATGCTGCGGACGCGCCACACGCACAAGGTTGTCGCGCTGTGTACCCGGCTGAACACGTCGGGCGTGGCGTCAGTGCAGGAGGGCGCGCTCGATGTGCCGGGGCGGCCCACGGTGACGCGCCGCGCGCGCGTCGAGCCGGGCGAGACATTTGTCGCGGACAAGTTCGTGGCGATCTACACGTCGCGCGACGAGGCCGACCCGATGGAGGCGTCTCGCAAGACGGCACAGGCCGTTGTCGAACAGGGTTACGACGCCATCCGCGAGGACAACGATCGGGCATGGGCCGAGTTCTGGCAGGACAGCGATGTGATCATCGAGGGCGACGACGAGGCGCAGCTCTCCATACGCCACGCCCTCTTCCAGCTTCGCGCATCGGCAACGTACAAGGATGAGCGGGTCAGCATCGGCGCGAAGGCGCTGACCGGTTTCGGCTACCGGGCGCATGTGTTCTGGGACACCGACATCTTCATCCTGCCGTTCTTTACTTACACACAGCCGGAGTTTGCGCGGGCGATGCTCATGTATCGCTGGCATACGCTGCCGGGCGCGCGGCGAAACGCCCGCAGCAGCGGCTACATCGGCGCACGCTATGCGTGGGAGAGCGCCGAGACGGGCGACGAGATCACCCCGACGTGGGTCCCGGACCCGGCCAGCCGCAAGGGGCTGATCCGCATCCTCACCGGTGACATAGAGATACATATCACCGCCGATGTGGCCTATGCCATCTGGCAGTACTGGCAGACCACCGGCGATGACGAGTTTATGCGGCTGTATGGCGCGCCGATCATCCTGGAGACGGCGGTGTTCTGGGGCGACCGGGTCGAGGAGTTTGAGGACGGCTATGGCTTCCTGCAGGTCATCGGCCCGGACGAGTACCACGAGAGCGTGGACAACAACGCCTTCACCAACCGGATGGTCCAGTGGCATCTTGAGACGGCGCTCCGGGTCCGCGAGTGGCTGTATGAGGTCGCGCCCGAGGAAGCGCAGCACCTGGATGCTCAGCTTGAGATCACTGAAGAGCGGCTCGACCACTGGCAGGATATCATCGACAACATGATTTTCCTCTACGACGAGGAAAGCGGCCTGATCGAGCAGTTCGAGGGCTTCTTCGACCTGCAGGACATCGACTGGTCGGAGTACGAGGGGCGCACGGCGTCGATGCAGGCGCTGCTGGGGATGCACGGCATCCAGAAGTACCAGGTGATCAAGCAGCCCGATGTGATCCTGCTGCTGTGCCTGCTGCGCAACGAATTCGGCCCGGAAGTGTGGCGGGCGAACTGGGACTACTACGTGCCACGCACCGACCACGAGTACGGGTCGTCGCTCGGTCCCTCGATCCATGCCTGGGCGGCCTGTGAGGTCGGCAAGCCCGATGAGGGCTACGAGCACTTCATGCGTGCCGCGCGTGCCGACCTGCGCGATATCCGCCGCAACGTCGAGGACGGCATCCACGCGGCGTCGGCGGGCGGGCTATGGCAGGCGATCGCGTTTGGGTTTGCCGGGCTGCGCTTCGAGAACGGGAGCTACACGCTGAGCCCGCGCCTGCCCTCACACTGGAAGCGGCTGGCGTTCTCGTTCTACCTGAACGGCGAGCGCCACCAGGTCGATCTGCGCGCGGAGGAACTGGCGGCACAGGCGGCCAGCACCCGCAAGCAGATGGAGGGGTAGGTGGGAAGGCAGTGAGCCGCGACGTTCAGTCGCAGCTTCCGGACTGATCTAATCGACACCGCCGCTCGGCAAGATGCTGAGCGGCGGTTTGTTTGTGGTGGGTGGGACAAGTAAAAAATCTCGGGGTGCATTTGGCACCCCGAGATTTCCAGTGCCCCCACCAGGACTCGAACCTGGGCTTCAGCCTCCGGAGGGCTGCGCTCTATCCGCTGAGCTATGGGGGCTCGCGTGACGCCCTGCATTATACCACCTGCCTCCGGCTTTGGCGACTCTTATTGGGCGCTCCGCGTAGATATTTCGTCAAATTCCCGGACCACGGTATTGTTGACGCCCTGTACCTGGCACGCTACCATACGGGGCGATATATGGCGAACTGGAGCCCTCCAGTCGCCCATAGCCATTCACGGGTGAGAACTATGAGTCAACTCGATGGGCCGTTCAGCCCGCGCTCGGTGGGCCGGAAGCTCCGCGAGTCGTTGCAAAAGCACTCCGATCTCTACCTGACCATCGCCGCTATTGCTGTGGTGCTGGTCGGCCTGGTTTTGCTTGGCATCGGGCCGGTGCGGATGCTGCTCGCGGACGAAGGCGGCGCTGATCTCCTCGGAGATACCGCCGGCGCGCTGGAGACAGGGCCGCTCGCCACAGGAGGCGGCTACACTGACTTCACCATCTCGACCAACCAGGTCAGCCGGCGCTTTGTACCCTTCACCATCATCCCCGACCGTCCGCGGGATGAGGTGATTACGTACACCGTACAGCCCGGCGATACGATAACCTCCATCGCCGAGATGTTCGGCATCGACCGCACGACGGTTTTCTGGGCCAACGCCGACAAGCTTCAGGGCGACGTGCACATGCTCCAGACCGGCATGGAACTGTACATCCTGCCGGTGGATGGCGTGTACCACCGCTCCGACGGCAAACTCACGATTCAGGCTATTGCCGAGAAGTATAAGGCTGATCCGGAAGTCATCCTCGAGTCGGAGTACAACGAGCTTGAGGGCATGACCGCCGCCGATATCCCGCCGTGGGGGATGCGCATCGTCATACCGGGCGGCGAAGGCGAGTTTGCGGACTGGCGGCCGCCGATCCAGGAGGTCGAGGACACGACGACCGGTACGATCGTCCGGGCCTTCATGCCGGGCATGCCTGGCTCGTGCGCGCCGGGTATCGTCGGGTCAGGCGGGACGTACGTGTTCACCAACCCGCTCGGCGGAGGGTACTCGTTCACGCAGCCGTTCTACCCCGGCCACTCCGGTGTGGACCTGGCCGCCGCTGTGGGCACGCCGGTGCTGGCAGCGGACAGCGGCGTGGTGATCTTCTCCGGTTGGAACAACTGGGGCTATGGCAACCTGGTTGTGCTGGACCATGGCAACGGCTGGACGACCTACTACGCGCACATGAGTTCGATCGCGGTGGGCTGCGGGCAGTTCGTGCCGCGCGGCGCCGTGGTCGGCGGGGTCGGCTCGACCGGCAACAGTAGCGGGCCGCACCTGCACTTCGAGACACGCCTGAACCACATCCCGGACGCCCCGACGAACCACGTGGGCTTCTAGAACGGGAGAGACACGCAAACCGGGCGAGATCAACGCGATCTCGCCCGGTTTTTGTTGTGTCGGCGATGGGGTAGGGGCGGGTCTCAGACCCGCCCCTACCAGTGGTTTGAGC
>DGDY01000086.1:9493-9787 GCA_002385675.1 Anaerolineales bacterium UBA3940
CCCGCCCCTACCAGTGGTTTGAGCGCAATCGGGGTTGTCTTACCCGATCACCCCCAGCTCGCGGCCTACCTTCTCGAAGGCCTCCAGACCCCGGTCGAGGTCGTCCTGCGTGTGGGCGGCGGTGTTCATCACGCGGATGCGGGCCTTGCCCTGCGGGACGGTCGGGTAGCCGATGGCCATCGCGAACACGCCCTCTTCAAACAGCCGCTTGCTGAACTGCTGCGCCAGCGTCGCCTCGCCGAGCATCACCGGAATGATGGGCGTCTCCGTCGCGCCGGTGTCAAAGCCCAGCCC
>DGDY01000086.1:9990-10174 GCA_002385675.1 Anaerolineales bacterium UBA3940
CGCGCCGGTGTCAAAGCCCAGCCCGTTCATGTGCTCCTTGAAGTAGGCCGCGTTCGACCACAGCCGGTCGACAAGCTCGGTGCTCTCCTCAAGCAGGTCGATGGCCGCCAGGCACGCGCCGACGTCGGGCAGTGTCATCGCCGAGGAGAACAGGAACGGACGCCCGCGCTGGCGCAGCCACTCG
>DGDY01000115.1 GCA_002385675.1 Anaerolineales bacterium UBA3940
CGGGCCTCCGCCGCCAGCGCGATATCCTCGGCGCGGCGGATGGCGTTCGTCACCATCGTCAGGAACAGAAGCTGCAGCGCCCGCCACGACTGGCGGCGCAGCCCGCCGCGCATCTTGAGGCTGTACCAGCCGCTCCGCGCGGAGTCGAGCAGCGCGGGCAGCAGGTTCACGGCGACGCCCATCGCGAAGCCGAGGCCCGTCAGCCCGACGCGCTCCAGCAGCCCGGCCACCTCGACGATGTTCACCGAGCGGGCCAGCCCGTTGATCGCCACCAGCACCACCAGCGCACGCAGCGCGGCAGCGGCGGCAGCCGCCAGCCCACCCTCGCCCGGCAGCAGAACCTGCGGCAGCGCCAGCACCAGCAGAAACAGGAGCCAGCGCAGCTTCAGCAGCCGCCGGAAGGCGGCGGGGTACAGCAGCACGGCAAGGCCCAGGCACAGCCCGGCGGCGACCGGCATACTGGCCGGGCCTGCCACCAGCACCGCCGCTACCATCGATACGAAGATAGCCAGGTGCCCCGGCGTGCCGATCTGCGACGCATGCTCGCGCGGCTGGCTTAACCCGTGACGTTCGACGCGGTACATGTGCGGGCTCCGTTCCCGGCTGATGGTTGATCCCTGCATGGCCTTACGGCTGCGTCGCGGTGCGAACCGGCTCGCTCAGGCGCGAGGACAGCCGCCGACCCGCCTGCCACGCAAACAGCCCGCCGACCGTGCCGATGAGCAGGTGCAGCAGCACCAGCGTCACAATAATGAACAGCGCCGCACTCTTCGGGAGGCCGAGCAGGCGGCTGCCCGAGTTGATCACGCCCGCCCAGATGGAGAGCAGGTCGCGCCCGAAGAGCACCAGCCCCGTGAAGAACGGCTGCACCAGCGTCCAGAGCACGCCGAGCGCCCCGGCGAGCAGGAAGCTCACCCGGCCCGGCTGCCCGAACGCGGAGAGCACGGCTTCGGCGATGACCGCCTCGGCAATGATGCCCACCATCGGGCCGATGACCACGCCGCCCAGGCTGAACAGCTTGAGCAGCATCGCGACCGCGCCCACGAACAGCGTCGAGCCCCGGTGCGGCACGAACAGCCGCGCGATCAGTGCAACAGTAAGACCGATGGCGGCCAGGAACGCCCCGCTGAGCGGCACGTTCAGCGACTTGAGCAGCGTCCCCAGGCTGATCTCGACCGCGCCCCAGAGCGCGCCGAACACGGCGATGAGTGCAAGTTGGCGTGTTGTGAACTTCATGGTGTTACCTCTTCAAGAAGACTATCGGCAGCGAGTACCGGCTGTGTGCTGACGTGATCGGCGGGGCGGGCAGTGCCGTCGAACGCAATGCGACCATCCCGCAGGACGAGCACCCGCTCGGCGGTGCGCCGCACGAGCCGCCAGTCATGCGAGATGAGTAGGACTGCCACACCCTGCCGGTTCAATTCTGTAACGCGATCCATCAGGTCTTGCAGGTGCGCCCAGTCCTGCCCCAGCGTCGGCTCGTCGAGGATGACAAGGCGCGGGCGCACCGCCAGGCACGCGGCGAGAGCGGTTCGCTGCTGCTGCCCGACGGAGAGCCGTGACGGCAGCCTGCCACGCAGGGCGTACAGGTCGAGCGCGCGCAGTGTCTCCTCATGAGCACCCGCCTCGTAGCGCCCGAAGTTCCGCGGCCCGAAGGCCACCTCCTCGTCCACAGAGTCGGTGAACAACTGGTCGGCAGGGTTCTGGAACAGCAGCGCCACGTCCAGGCCGGGGCGCGGACGCCTGCCGCCCGCATAGCGCACGGCCCCCTGCCGGGGCTTCAGCAGCCCGGCGAGCGCCAGTGCAAGCGTGGACTTGCCCGCGCCGTTCGCGCCGACGAGCGCCACGAACTCGCCCTCACGCAGCGTCAGGTCGATGCCCCGCAGCACGTCCCGCCCGTTATACCCGGCGACCAGCCCCTCCGCCTCGACCAGCACGGGCCGCTCGTCGGCGGGCAGGCTGTGGCTCTGTTTGAACCCCGCCCAGCGCCGGGCGTTGTCCTTGCCCATCAGCCCGAGCCGCTCGCCCTCTACCGGGTCGGACAGCACATCCGCCGCGGGCCGGTCGGCAACGATACGCCCGCCCTCCATGAGCAGCACACGATCGGCGGCCCGCAGCGCGGAGCGCAGCCGGTGCTCGACGAGGACGATGGTCACCCCGGCGCGGTGCAGCGTGGCAAGCGTCCGGATGACGCTCCGCACCCCGCTCCGGTCCAGCGAGGCGGTCGGCTCGTCGAGCACGAGCACGCGGGGGCACATCGCCAGCGCCGACGCGATCGCCACGCGCTGCTTCTCCCCGCCGGAAAGCTCCGCCGGGCAGCGACGGCGGAAGGCATGCAGGCCCACCGCCCGCAGCGCCCAGTTCACCCGCGCGGCAACCTCCTCACCGGACAGGCCGAGGTTGCGCGGGCCAAAAGCCACCTCGTCCTCAACCGTCAGATGGAATAGCTGCGTGGCGGGGTTCTGAAAGACCATGCCGACGTGCTGGGCCAGCCCGGCAATGGGCGTGTGGCGCGTGTCCAGCCCGGCGACAACGACCTGCCCGCTCATGTCGGCGGGCAGCGCATGGGGGATAAGCCCGGCCAGCGCGCGGGCGAGCGTGCTCTTGCCACAGCCCGAGGGGCCGGTCACGACGACGAACTGCCCTTCCGGGATGGACAGGCTGACGCCGTCCACGGCCCGCACGTCGCCGTAGCGGATGGAGAGGTCGCGCACCGCGATCACTGGTCCACCTCCCCCCGCAGCGCCGCCACATCGAGCACGGTCGCCCCCGGCCAGCGCGCCTGCGCCGCGTCGAGCAGCGCGGGCCGCACAACGACCAGCGCCAGCCGGTAGCGGCGCGCATCCAGCAGGGGGAAGGCGCTCACCCATCCCTGCCCGCGCTCGAACTCCAGCGGGCCCAGTTCATCGATGATCAGCACGTCGCACGGGCCAATGGCGCGCAGCACGCCATCGCCCCACGCCAGCACAGCCGGGTCGAACGACCAGTCGGCGGTTGCATGGGGGGATGCCGGCTCCGACGCCGCACGTGGGCGCGCCAGCACGCGCCGCTCGCGCGTGGCGAGGTCCACAAGGTTGATGGCTATCTTTTGTCCGTGCTCAAACACCGGGGGAGATAGCAGCCCGCGAACGGACCAGCCGCGCCGGGCTGCCTCGTCGGCGGCGGCGTGGCACAATGTCGTCTTACCGGCGCCGCGTGGGCCGGTCACAAGGGCCAGGGTTGGAGTTTCCGCGTCGAGGGGGATGGCGGATAGCAGCGTGGCTGACGATGATGTAACGTGGTTGGGCAAAACTCAGGTTCTCCTTTCCAAGTCGGCCCTGCTCGGCAGGGCGTCGGGAGGCGCAGCGTTTCCGCATGCACCCTCTTCTCCGCCGGGTGGGCGGAGAACCGGCCATGCAGCCATGGCGTGACGCTTTAGGCCACGAGGCTCGGAGGTGCCTGTTTAATTATGTTGTCAAAGGAGGTCTTTGGTTGACCTCGCCCGGATTATATATCGCATGTGAAATTTGTCACACATCCTATCGGGTCATTCCGCGTCACTCGATAGGGTGAGCATCGCCTGAAAACAAATTCTCAGGCTACCTGCAATCGTCTCCTGCGGGGACGACGCCCAGTGACGCATGGTGTAGTTAAACAGCCGCATCGAGGTAGGGCGGGTGTGATGCGCGATGCTCCGCATCGACCGCATCATTAGACCCGCCCCTACCAGTCATTCATGTCGTGAACGGGATCCACGACTAAACGTCGTGGCGGTCTTTCCTGTCCCGCTTATCCCGCTCCCGCCGCGCGGCCCCGGATGGCGGACACGCCGTTCTTGATGGCGTCCTTCACGTCAACCACCGTCAGCGCGTTTTGCGGGCACTCGACCACGCAGCGCGCGCAGCCGACGCAGTCCGGCACGTTGATCTCGCCGTGCTCGCGCAGCAGGGCGCGGATCGGCACGCCCATGTCGCACTGGCGCTCGCAGCGACCGCACTCCGTGCACTTGTCCTTGTCCACGACGATCTTGAAGAACCCCAGCCTGCCGATCAGCCCGTACAGCGCCCCCCAGGGGCACAGGAAGCGGCAATAGTTGCGGTTGCCCGTCCAGGGGATGACGAGCAAGCTGGCAAAGTACAGCCCCATGTTGATGCCCATGAAGCCGCGTGCGTACTTCAGCGTGAAGATCTCATACGGGGCGACGATCACGAGGACGAGGTAGAGCAGGATGCTGGCAAGGAACACCCACTTCACGTGGCGCAGCCGCCACAGCCAGTCCTTTTTGATCGTCCTGTCGCGGAAGGGGTCGCCCGCCGTATCGCGGATGCCGACGCACGGACAGTTCCAGGCGCAGTCGGCGCGACGGCCAAAGCAGAAGATGATCACCAGGTACGCGAAGAACCACAGCGAGCCGACCGTGTGGTGGTTGAAGAACGTGATGCCCAACGCGTACGGCAGCAGCAGCCACAGCGTCGCGATGAGGAAGGTCAGCACGGCAATGCGCCTGCGCGTGTAGGGGTTCTTCTCCTGCGTGACGCGCCACACGCCGAAGACCACGATGACGATCTTCTCCGAATAACCGCTCAGCCAGAAGGAGCGCGTCCAGTGGAAGAAGTGCTGGTTGAAGAACCCCAGCCCGGCATAGGCGAACGCGAGAAACGCGAGCACGTGGATCGGCTTGATCGTGCGGGTACGTTTGAGTGCCTGTGTCATCGCCAGCAGTACCTCAGTGTGTAGAACATCTTGACGCCGGCTTTCAGGCTCGCCCACAGCGAGCCGCTCACTTTCGACTGGCCCAGCCGCCTGCGGTAGCTCACCGGCACTTCGCTGACCCTCATCCCCGCCCGCGCCGCCTTGATCATCATCTCCAGCGTCCAGCCGAACGTCAGTTCCTGCAGGTCCAGCGTGAGCAGGTCCTGCGTGCGCGCGGCACGGAACGGGCCGATGTCCGTCACGCGGAGCCCGCACAGCAGGCGCAGCAGCACGCCGAACATCACGTTGGCGGCGTAGGCGTGGGGCAGCATTGCGCCGGGCTCCATCTCCCCGCGCAGCCGCGAGCCGATCACCATGTCCGCCTGCCCCTCGACGATGGGGCGCACCACGCGGTCCATCTCCTCCGGGTGGTCGCTGTAATCACCATCAAGAAACACGATGATGTCGGTGTCGGCGGCGTGGCGCATCCCCCGCAGGCAGGCGTAGCCGTAGCCCTTCTGCGGCTCGTGCAGGACGGTCGCACCCGCCGCCCGCGCGATCTCAACTGTGCGGTCGGTCGAGCCGTTGTCCACGACGATAACCTCCGACACATAGGCGGGGATGTCCGCCAGCACGTGCCCGATGGCGGCTTCCTCGTTCAGCGCGGGGATGATTACCGCAATACGTACGTCCTGTGGCTCCCACCCATCATGATGCTGTGGCACGGTATGCCCCCTTCTCCAGCTCCGGCAGCAGCCCCACCCGCTGCAGCCACGCGGTCGTGTGGCGCGGCAGTTGGGCGGCCCGGCATCCTTGTAGCAGCGTCAGGTGTGTGATGAGCCGGTCGAGGTCGTCTGCGTTGTCCACGTCATACCAGGGCGGCGTGCAGCGAACGGCGTGGCCGAGCCGGTGCAGCCGCTCGTAGGTTTGCTGAAAGACGCGGCTTGTGCTCCACTCGATGCCCTCGAACACGTCGGGCAGCACGCCGCGCAGGCCAAGCAGGTAGTAGCCGCCGTCCAGCCCGGGGCCGAGCACGACCGGAGCGTCCTCCAGCAGGTCGAAGGCCGCACCCGTGTAGCGGGGCGGCAGCGTCGGCAGGTCGGTGCCGGTCATCACGACCGACTCGTAGCCCAGCGCGAACAGCGCCTCAAAGACGCCGCGCATCCGCTCGCCGAGATGCCCGCCCGGCTGCGGGATGCACGGAACCGCGCTCCGCACTTCGGCGGGCAGGAGGTGCAGCCCATTCGCCGGGGCGTATGCCAGCACCACATCCGCGCCGCACACCTCCTGCGCCTGCTCGACGGCGTCCAGCAGGAAGCAGCGGTACAGTTCCGCCGCCTGGAACGCGGTCAGGCGCGGGGTCAGCCGGGTTTTCACCTCGCCCGGCAGCGGCGCTTTGGCCATCAAAACGACTGCCTTTTTAACGGTCATCGACCTACCATCGCTTTCTCGCCAGCCAGCACCGGCAGGCTCACCGCGCCGGTCGGGCAGGCGCCCGTGCACTCCGCACAACGCGTGCAATCTTCCGCAATCACAGCCGGGGCGCTCTGTCGCGGGTCGATACCCTCCGGACAGGCCCGCGCACAGGCGTGGCAGTCCACGCCCTGCGTCGCGGCGAGGCACTTCTCCGTGTTGATGAAGGGCAGCAGCACCTTACTCCGCGAGCCGAGCAGCCCCAGCAGCGCGCCGAGCGGGCACAGCGACTTGCACCACTTGCGCAGCACAAGTAGTTCGACGGCCAGCACGGCGGGGATGAGCAGCAGTTCCAGCGTCGGCTGGCGCGTCTCGACGAGCCGCACGAGCGCGAACAGCAGCCCGAACGTCAGCCCCACCGGGCAGATCGCGCAGAAGACCGGGAAGCCGAGCGCGAACGACGACGCCAGCGTACCGCCGAGCACCGCGTAGCGCGTCCAGCCGGGGAGCCCGCCGCCGTTGTCCGGCGCGGGCGCGGACTTTACCCGGTCCCGCTTGAAGACGCTCCGCGCAAGGCCCGCCGGGCAGCCCCAGCCGCAGAACGAGCGCCCGAGCAGCACCGCGATCACCGCAACCACGCCCGCCGAGATGAGCAGCCCCGGCATGAGGGTGCGGTTGGCAAGGCTGAGCTGCAAATAGCCGAGCGGGCACATGATCGTGATCTCGCCCGCGCCAAACGAGCAGGTCGTGCCCAACCCGAGCCGGGCCACGCCCGCCAGCACAATAAATAGTATAACCGCCGTCCGCGTGGAGAAGCGGATGGTGCGGATGCGTTGGGTCGCCTTTGCGAGCATGAATGCCGCCCCCTCTTGCTACCGTGTTTCGTCCAGCGGCTGGACGGTGATACCCTTGCCGCTCTGTGATGGCTGCCACCGCTTGGCGGAGCGGTCGCACACGTGCTCGCACACGCCGCAGCCGGTACAGGCCGCCGCATCGACCACGGGCCGCTGCTGCGCGTCCAGGTGGATCGCGCCGTAGGGGCACTGGTTGTAGCAGCGCGTGCAGCCGCCCCACGTCCACGCCACGCACGCGTCACGATCCACGACCGCCACGCCGAGCGTCATGCCATCCGCCGGGGCGGCGTGCAGCGCGTCCGTCGGGCACACCTCGACGCACTCCAGGCAGAAGTCGCACGCGCCGAGGTCGAAGTCGAGGCAGGGCGTGTCAAACGCGGCGATGCTCTCCGCAAGCCGCACGCCGCGCAGCACATCCTGCGGGCAGACCTCGACGCAGCGCCGGCACTTGATGCACCGTGCCAGCAGGTCCGCTTCGCTAAGCGTGCCGGGCGGGCGGATGAACTGCGCCCGGCCCCGCTCCAGCTTCAGCAGGCCGCCCACAGCAAACATCACCCCGACCTGCCCGGCGGCCAGCAGCACCACCCGGCGGGGCGCTTGCCCGCGCTCACCTGTTTGTGCCTTCTTTTTATCCACTTTACCCTGCCGTGATCGACTCATCAGGAAGATTCACTGCGTGCTTCGCCCCCTCATCCCGACCCGATGCCCGATGCTTCGCATCGACCGCATCGGGCCACCCTTCTCCCCCTTGTAGGAGAAGGGACCACAGTCGCGCCGGGGTGAGGTCCCGCACCACCCCCCACATCAGCACCGCGTAGAACGGCACATACACCAGCCAGCGCACCGACCGCGCCTCCTGCCAGATGCCGGTCGCCTCGTAGCCCAGGTACACGTGCCGCGCAAAGATCACACTGCCGGAGAGCACGAGCCACGCCGCCCGCCACTCGACGGCGATGAAGGCCAGCATCCAGCAGATATACCAGGGATGCACGACCGGGCTGAGCAGCAGGCTCCAGCCCATCAGCCCGGCGGCAACCCGCCACTCGGCGCGCGGGTCGGTAGAACGCCAGTGTCGCAGCGCCAGCACGCCGACCGCCAGCGCGACCAGCGCCGCGCACGATAGCCGCGCGACCAGCCGCGCCGCGCCGGGATCGAGCAGCCGCGCCCATGCCGCGTGGATCAGTGTGTACAGGCTCGCGTTGAATTCGCCACGCTCCGCAAAGACCGCCAGCCCCGTGAAGGGCGTCCCACCGGCGACGAACGGCAGCCACGGCAGCGCGAACACCGCCACAAAGATCAGCCACGCCTGCCAGCCCCAGCGCCGCCCCCAGAACGGCGCCAGCACCGCCGGGAAGAACTTCATCTGCCCGCCGAGCGCCAGGAACAGCGCCGCGCCGCGCGCCCGCCCGCGCACATGCATCAGAAAGGCCAGCACCAGCATCAGGATCGCCATCGCATCGAGGTGGGCGCTGTTGGCGAACTCCAGCGCGACGAGCGGCGACCACGCGTAGATCACCGCCCGGCGAGCGTCCATCTCCAGCGCGCGCAGCACCGCGATCAGCGCGGCGGACACGCCGAGGCTGCACAGCGCCGCCAGCAGCCGGTAGCCGAACGGGCCCAGCCGGAGCGCGTACACGCCCGCAAACAGCACCTCGACGAGCGGCGGGTAGCCGGTCGAGACGTCGCGGTTGAAGATCAGCTCCCAGTATGTGTCACGCAGCGGGGCGAGTTCGGGCGCGGCGGGCGGGTAGGTGTACGGGTTGATGCCGTTCGCCAGCATCTTGCCGTCCCACAGGTAGCGGTACAGGTCGTTCGAGAGCGGGTGCGGTGTGAGCAGCAGCGTCAGATGGTACAGCGCGGCGAACGCCAGAATGATGATTGCGGTGGCGCGGGTGGCAGGCTCAGCCTGCCCGCGCAGCACCCCGGCGACAACCGCCATGAAGATCGCCGCCGGTATGAGAAACGACGGGATCAGCCAGGGCGAGCCGCGCCACGCGCCGGACAGCAGGCAGAAGGCCAGCAGGCCCGTCTCCAGCGCCAGCCCGCCCAGGATCAGCCGCCGGTCTGCGCGCGGCAGCCTGCCGAACGCCGTCCGCCGCCACATCGTCAGGAGCCAATCGGGACCGGCGCAAGCAGCAGGTAGCGCCAGCCCGGTTCGAGGCGCTCAACCTGCGCGTTGAGCGTCCGGGCGTCCTGATCCAGCCGCGACCCGACTGATCGCCACTCCTCAGTGCCGCGGGCCGCCCCGATGCTCAAATCGCTGGGGATGATGCCCTTGATCCCCTCGTCCGTGTAGCGGAAGACGAGCGTTGCGGCAGGCTCGAAGGTCACCGCGTCGGGCCCGAACTCGTAGCCGAGTCCCGGCGCGTAGCCGTAGGCATCCATCGGCAGCCGCCCGGAGTACACCGGCTGGATCATCAGCCGCTGCGGCGGCTCGCCGCCGGGGCCGGTCACGACGGTGCCTTCAGGGATGGTCAGGCTCACCCAGCCATCCGCCGACTCCAGCGTGATCGTCTCTGTCGCCCGCCCGTCCGCGTCGAGCATCGACGACAGGTCCACCTCGGCGGGGGCGGGCAGCGTGGGCGTCGGGCCGAGCGTCGGCGGGTGGACGACCTCGCCCAGCAGGCCGCCCGGCTCCTGCTCGTCGACGGTCAGGCAGCCGGTGAGCCAGAGCGCAAGCAGGCAGACCGCGACGAGGCAAGCCGGTCGGATCAGCCGCGCCGCGGGCTGGCCAGCATGGATAGGCATAAGATGTATTGCCTCCTGCCTCATGCTCTGCGTGCCATCTTGCCGCCGGGCGTCAGGCGGAGCAAGCGGGCATCTCAACCGCGTCGAGGTCGGCGAGAATCGCGCGGTCGAGCGCCAGATACTCCTGCGTGATGGTCCCCACAGCGCGGTAGAAGTCCGTGCTGGCGAGCTTGTGGACCTTCTCGACGAAGGCCGGGACCCAGCGCAGCAGGTGGTCGTCAAGCAGGCTGATCTGCCGCTGGATAGTGCCCGGAACGTCCACGTCCTCGCCGTTCTGGAGGGCATCTGCGGCGCGCTGGCACAGATAGGCCATGCACTCCAGCTCCAGCGCGAGGTGATCTTCCGGCTCGACGGTCGTTTTGGCCCGCTGCAAGCCCAGCTCGGCGTACAGGTAGAGCATCTCTTCCCACTCGTCCTGCATCATGATGCCTTCTTCGCTCAGGTGCACGGAGCCGTAGGGGTCCGCACCGTCATCACGGCGAGCGCCGAGGCACAGCACCGCGTAGTCGGCGGCAAGGTCTTCAATGACGCCGTCGTCGTCACGGCGCAGGTAAGCCTCAAGCTGCCGGTAGCCGGCGTCGAGGGCGGGCAGTTCGGGCAGCGACGGGAAGGACACCCCCCGCAGTTCGGCCCACAGCCGCTCATCGACTTCCCAGCCCCACAGCCGCGAGAGCAGGCGATACGTGCTGCTCCGCGTGGTCATCAGGTCGATCATCTCGTTGCGTTGCGATTCATCCATGTCGGTTCCCGGCTTCATCCAGTCGATGCCTGCGTTTGTGAAGCGAACCCCCTCCCCATCTCCCTGCGGTCGATGTCCCCTCCCCCTTGCAAGGGGAAGGGTCAGGGAGGGGGTTCAGCGTGGCGAATATCGTTACGTTACCCTGCCAGGATGTGGACGACCGTCCCCAGCCCGAAGATCATGGCGCGCACGGCAATGCCGCTCGCCAGGACCGCGATGAAGGAGAGAGCCGCCAGGCTGCGGGCCGTGGCGAACTGAGTGGTCGGGCGGCTGCCCAGCCACGTCAGCACGAGCGGCACGACAACGCCGAGCACGACCAGCCCCAGCCAGAAGCTGAAGGCCAGGTCGCCGGTGAACAGCCGGGCGGTTGCCCCGCCCTGCGCCGTCGCGGTGACGAAGTACAGCACCGCGACGATGGCGTTCACCACCAGCGCGCCGAGCGTCCACGTGCCCAGCCGCGCCGCCAGCGCCGAGCGATCCTCGCCCTCCTCAAGCGGGGCGAAGCCGACCAGCACCAGCATCGCCAGCAGACCCGACACGACCGAGGTCGTGAGGAAGGTCAGCGGCAGCAGCCACGTGTTCCACATCGGGCGGGCGGGCAGCATGTACATCTTGCCGATGAGCAGGACCGACGCCAGCGCGCCGATCAGGCCCACCCAGGCGACGATGCGCCGGCCCTGCGGCCAGAAGTCAAACCACATCTGCGCCGCGAACAGCACAGCCACCAGCCCGGTGAACACCGTCACCAGCATCTCAAGCCCCATCGGGGAGCCGAGGTTGGTGAAGATGTAGGTGACGTACTGGGGTGCCTTCAGGTGCGTGAAGGCGGCGATACCACCGAGCACCAGGCTGGCCAGCCCGACGAGCGAGCCCCACTTGCACAGCTTGCGGTGGCCATCCAGGCAGCCAGTCAGCGCCATCACGGCAAACGGGCCTACCGAGATGCCGACCAGAACAGAGTAGATCAGTAGTGACCATTCAACTGCCATGGTGCGTCAACTCCTCGCGGACGACTTGCTGGCAGCCACCTCGTCGGCCAGCAGGCCAACGCGAGGCTCCAGGAATATCACGGTCGGGTTCGTCCCCTGGCTCTCAAGCAGCTTCACCGCGCGGTTCTCGTTCGCAGCGAGGTACTGCGAGATCTCGCTGTTCGGGTCGTCCAGGTCACCGAAGAAGCGCGCGCCGCCCATGCAGTGCTGCACGCAGGCGGGGTCCTTGCCTGCATCGATCAGGTGGGCGCACATCGTGCACTTGCTGACCATCTTGTCTTCCAGGCTGAAGCTGCGTGCGTCGTACGGGCAGGCCCACGTGCAGTACCGGCACAGGATGCACCTGTCGTGGTCGACAAGGACGATGCCGTCCTCACGCTGGTAGCTGGCCCCCGTCGGGCAGGCGCTCACACAGGCGGGGTCCTCGCAGTGCATGCAGCCGTGCGGCAGGAAGTAGCCCTTGACGTTGGGGAACTCACCAAACGGCCCGATCTCGTCAACCTTGATCCAGTTGACGCCCACCGGCAGGCCGTTCTCTTGCTTGCAGGCCACTACACAGGAGTAGCAGCCGATACACCGTTGCAGGTCAACCAACAGGGTTGGGCGAGCCATTCTTATACCTCCTCAGTGGGCGTCCAGGTGTACACGCTCTCCGGATTCAGCCCCTTCGGCGGACCATCCGCCTTGTAGATCTTGACGAGGAAGCCGCGAAGCTGGGGCGTGCCGTTCAACGGGTCGTAGCCCTGGCTCGGATCGTTGCGGGTCAGGATGTTCTGGTTGGACTCGAAGATGCCGCCCAGGTCCGGGGCCTTGTCAGACGCCTCAGGGAACCACCAGTCGTGCTCGCTGCACACGACACGCGGATGGATGCCCTCGGTGAGCTTGGCCTTCTGCTTGATGCGGCCCATCTCCGTCTCGATGTAGACCCAGTCGCCATCCTGAATGCCCAGCTCGGCAGCCGTGCGCGGGTTGATCTCGACGCGCGGCTCAGGCCACAGCTCACGCATCCAGGGGAGCTGCCGGTACTCGGAGTGGAAGAAGCCCGGTACGCGGCGCGTAGTGCACAGCAGCGGGTACTCCTTCGCCAGATCGCTGTCCGGCGAGTAGAGCGGCGGCTCGACGTAGAAGGGCAGCGCATCGCCGGTCAGGTCGTGCGCTATGCGCAGCCACAGCTCGGCCTTGCCGGAGGGCAGGTTGAAGCCGTTCTTCTTGTAGCCGTACGGCTCCTGCGGCTCGTAGTAGATCCACTGCTCCTTGAGCTGCTGCCACGTCATGCCCATCGGCTCAAGACGCCAGTCCAGCCACTCCTCGACGGAGTTCCAGGGGATGACCTCATTCCAGTACTCGGGGTCGCGCTCTGCCATCTTCTTGGCAAGCCCGAGCAGCGCATCCTCGTCGGACCGCGCCTCGCCGACCGGATCGACCGCTTTGACACGGGCCTGGAGGCCCCACATCAGGTGCATGTCGCCGATCTGGTCGCGCTCCGTCCACATCGCAATCGGCAGCACCAGGTCGGAGATCATCGCGGTGGCCGACATGTAGAGGTCCAGCACGAAGATGAAGGGGATCTTCTGAAGCGCCTCGAACACGTTCTTGGTGTTCATGCTGTTGGTCAGCGGGTTCGCACCCTGGACCATCAGCATCTCTATCTGGAGCTTGCCATCCGCGAGGTCGCGCATAGCGAAGTCCCCATGCGAGCGCGCCAGCGGGAAGACCTGATACCGGGCCGACACCTCCATCGCCTCGGGCGGAACCAGGTCCATGCGGTCAAGCTCGGGGCTGACGTGCGGTATGGTCTCGCCGGGGAAGGAACTCTTGCGGTAGGCGGGCACGTTCCACATCGCCATGCCGCCGGGCGCGTCGAGATTGCCCGTCAGCGCGACGATCATCATTGCCGCCTGCACGCCGCGAGCGGAGTTCACACCCCACTGGTCGAAGGACACACCCCACTGCAGGGCCAGGCCGGGGATGGTTGCCATCATGCGGGCGGCCTCGGCGATCTGGTCGGCGTCGCACCAGGTAATCTCGGCAACCTTGTCAAGCGGGTACTCGTTCACCCGGTCAACGAGATGCTGCCACGCGGTGCGGCAGGTCACGGTCGTGCCGTCGGCCAGCTTGACCTCGAACGGGCCTTCCATCGCGGGGTTCACATCAGGCCCATCGACGATGACAGGTTCGTTCTTGTCCTTGTCCCAGAAGACGAGGCGCTCCGGCGGGCGCGGGATGAAGGGCGCGCCCTCAAACGGCTCAGGCTCCTCACCCGTCAGGTCGTACTCGGTGAGCATCTTGCCGTTATCCTCGCGGACGAGGCCCGGCAGGTTGGTCCAGTGCTCGATGAAATCGTGATCAACGAGGTCCTCGTTGATGATCACATTGAGGAAGCCCATCGCCAGCGCGGTATCCGATGCCGGGCGCACCGGCAGCCAGATGTCGGCCTTCTGCGCGACGTTGGTGTACACCGGGTCGATGACGATCAGCTTGGCACCCTCGTTGACCGTCGCCGCCGGGCGCGAGCCGTGCATGCCGTCGGCGTGCGAGTAGGTCACGTTGTTGCCCCAGAACACCACCACGCCCGGCTTTTCCCCCTGGAAGCCGAAGTAGTCAGGGACGGGGATGCGATAGCCGAACATCTTGGTGACAATCTCGATGCGGGGCAGGTAGCACAGGGGCGGCATACCGACCGACACGCCGATGCCCAGGCCGCGAATCACGGCGTTCGAGAAGTCACGCCAGTGACGCCCGGTGCCGCCGCAGTGGGCCACGGCCTGCTTGCCGTACTTCTCCCACGTCTCGTAGAACTTGTCCGAGAGGATCTGGTAGGCTTCATCCCAGGAGATGCGCTGCCACTTGCCCTCGCCGCGCTCGCCGACGCGCTTCATCGGGTAGCGCAGGCGGCGCGGGTTATACTGGTGCTGGATGGTCGCCAGCCCCTTCGGGCACAGCGTTCCCCTGTTGGTCGGGGCTTCAGGGTTGCCCTCAACCTTGACCACGCGCCCATTCCGCACGTGGACGAGCGTGCCGCACGTGCCGTGACACATACGACACATCGAGCGAACGACTTTGGTCTCTTCGGAGAGCTTGACCCTGCCGTCGGCCTTTTCCAGCCACTGAAGGTCTGGGAGTTGCAGCGCGGCGGCAGCGGCGCTCAAGGCGCCCGTCGCCTTGAGGAAGCCTCTCCTTGAGATATGCTGTTCTGCCATGTTTTTCTCTCCTTAAAGCGGACAGATCTTGGAGTGCCCCTGTCCTGGCATAAGGGTCAGGGGCGGGATGGGAGATTGCCGCGCGGGGGGTGCGGCTCTCTCACTTCTCCCCCATCGACCAATCAACGCGATGCAGTGATCCGTATTCTGGAAGCGCACCTCCTGGGCCTTGCCCGCATTCCGTGCCGCCCCGTCACCGGCTTGAGGGACTCCGGCGGGGGCGCGAGCGTCGCGGGCCATGTTGACCTGACACAGTCCTATCTATTGATCAGTCTAATGGTTTGCCGCTGGCCGGTTAACACTCGGGGGAACCGTTATGCGTGGCACGTTCTGGCCAGATTGCAGTACCCGTTCGGGTAACGGGGCGTGGGGTGAGCACCCTACCGGGGCATGGGTTGGGAACGCAGACTTGTCGGCGGGGCGGTTTATGCGGCACGCTGCTGCCCGACCTCCGGTCTGCGGCCCTACGTGCAGTTGGCGCAGCCAACTGCCAGTGAGAAATCACAGAGCGATTTCTCTGCCTCCCCCTTGCAAAGGGGAGGGGCAAGCGGAGGCTTGCATGTGGGGGGTCGGCTGCGTAGGGGCGCCGCATGTGGCGCCCCTACCCGGCAAAACTGTCGTATCCTCAGCCCTCATAGGGGGAGATGGCAGGTCACACGGGGCGACCACCGGTAGAGGGGATCGGCGCTTGCGGGACGCTCAGTCCACCAGCCCTTCGCGGACGGCGTACACGGCGGCCTGCACCCGGTTGCTCAGGTGCAGCTTGTCGAGCACGTTCGCCAGGTGCTTCTTGATCGTGTTCTCACTGAGGCACAGCCGCTCGCCGATCTCCTGGTTGGTCAGGCCCTCGGCGACAAGCTGGAGCACCTCGCGCTCGCGGTCGCTGAGCGACTCCTCGGCCACCTCCAGCGACTCCTGCGCCGGGTCGCCGCGCCGGCTGAATTCTTCGAGGACCTTGGCCGCCATCGCGCCGGACATCGGCGCTTCGCCCCGCATCACGCCCTGAAGGTAGCTATGAAGGCGGCGGGAAGGCGTGTTCTTGAGCACGTAGCCCACTGCACCTGACTTAATCGCCTCGAACAGGTTCGCTTCATCCTCAGAGACGGTGAGTATCACCACGCGGCTCGTGGGCAGTTCCCGGTGCAGCCGCCGTGTGGCCTCAAGCCCGTCCATCACGGGCATGCTCACGTCCATGAGGATAATGTCGGGCAGCAGTTCCCGCGCCATCTCCAGCGCTTCCTGCCCGTTCGACGCCTCACCCACGACCTCGAAATCGTCCCAGTGGCGTGAGGCCAGCGCCGCAACGCCCTCGCGGAACAGCACGTGATCGTCGACTAGCAAAAGGGTGTTCGCCATAGAAACTCCCGGCTCGAAGTTCGATGCGTTTTCGTTCCAAGAGTGGTGGGTCGTCCTGTCGGAGGGCCCGCCACATACCTGCTCCACCTTATACGCAGTTTAACCTTCGCCGCGCCAGCCCGTGAAGCCTCTCTCAGGCCATTGCCCGTACCCGACCGGCCCCTCCGGCTAACCCGGCTGGGTGAGAGGGTCGCGCTCGCGGCAGGTATTATAGCTGCGGTAACGCGGCATCTCGGCGATGACGCGCGTCCCCTCGCCCGGCTGCGTCTCAATGGTCAGGCGTCCGCCCACACTGGCGGCGCGCTCTCGCATGATGCGCAGCCCGAACCGCGCCCCCTCGACCTTGTTCGGGTCGAAACCGCGCCCGTTGTCCTCGATCGTAACACGCAGCATCTCGTCGCTGTCCTCAAACCGGATGGCGACGCGCGAAGCCTGCGCGTGGCGGCGCACGTTGGTCATGGCCTCCTGAATGATGCGGATCAACTGGATCTCGGCGGCGGGGCTGGCGAGGCAACCGTTGTGCTCGCGCCCGCAGAACAACACCTGAATGCCCCACTGCCGCTGGAAGCGGCTGAAGTACTCCATCATCAGCGGCACAAGCCCTTCCTGCGGCACAGCGGTAAGGCGTAGGCCGAGGATGTCATCACGGATGCTGGCGTAGGCGTCCTGCGCGATCTGCTCGATGTCCTCCAGCGTGGCGCGTGCGCTGTCACAGTCGCCATCCTCCAGGCACAGCGCCGCTTCCTCCGCCCGCAGGCGGATGGTCCCGATAACCTGCGCCAGCCCATCGTGAAGCTCCTGGCTCAGCCGTTCGCGCTCCTGCAGGATGGCGAGATCGCGGCTCTGCTCGGAAAGCTGCACCAGGTGAATCGCCGCGCCGATCTGGCGGCCAATCGACGTCAGCCAGCGAATTTCATCTTCATCCCATACGTGCTGCTCGACGGTTGCCAGTTCCATCGTGCCCACCAGCCGGTCGGAGGCCAGCAGCGGCACACAGATCAGACACTGGTAGCCCGACTCGACCTCGCCGGGGCTGAGCACACGCGGATCGCAGGGGAGGTTGTTCGTGTACACCGGCTGAAGCGTGCGGGCCACCTCCGCCTGGAAAGCCTGATCGACCGGCACGTGCTGCAGGTCCTGCAGCATGCGCAGGTTCATACCCTGCTGGGCAACGAGCGAGAAGCTGCGGCGCTCCCGGTCGAGCAGACGGATGGCCCCGGCGTCATAGCCGGTGGTTTCAAAGACCTTCTGCAGCACGTGGTAGAAGATCTGATCGAGCGGCACGTTGCCGCCAGTCGCCTCGGAGATCGTGAGCAGCGTCTCCAGATTGCGGCGCTGTGCAGCGATCTGCTCGTCGGCGGCGGCCAGGGCGCTCTCAAGTTCGGCGACACGTGCGCGCAGGTCGGCAACCTCGCGCCGGTTGTTGAGACGTGCAAAAACGCCGCTAACCCAACGGCGCGGCGCATCGAGTGTCTCTGGCAGTTTTTCGGCGAAATGCTTCCGTGTCGTCATGATGGCCTGCCCACTTATCGGTTATGACGCGTTCCGCACGAGGTTAAGCCTGCTAACTTTGGCGCTTCGTGTAAGCCTGGAGTATGTTTCTAGTATAAGTCACGGGCGCTGCCGGTTGGGATTACATTTTGCCCGACCCGCGCAGCCGTTTATCAGGACTCTGTAAGCCGGCTCCATGAACGACTACCTGCCCGCCATCATCGACTACCTCACCGGCACGGAGCTGCCCGGCGTCCCGGGCTGGGCGCTCCACGAACCGTTCTCGGTCGCGCCGCTCGCCCAGGGCGAGTACAACATGAACTACATCATCAGCCAGGGGCCAAACCGGTGGGTTCTGCGGGCCAACGTGGACACGCAGATCGAC
>DGDY01000019.1:0-1918 GCA_002385675.1 Anaerolineales bacterium UBA3940
TGCGCGCCCTTGTCGGACACATCCGCAAGCAGCACGCTAACCTTGCCATCGTCCAGCAGGCGCACGTCATAAAAGTCGCCGCCGACGTGGCGGGCCGGCTCGAACAGCGCCGCAAACTCGTAGCCTTCTACCTGTGGCAGGCTGGAGGGAAGCAGGCTGCGCTGAACCTTTGCGGCCACTTCAAGCTGCGCTTCGAGTGCGGCGTGCGCGATGCGGTCTTTCTGCGCCGCCTCAAGCTCCTCGTAGGCCGCGGCCAATTCCTGATAACGTTTCTCAAGGTCGCCGATGGCGCGGCGATCCGTCTCGCGGATAATGCCGATCAGGGTGTGCAGGATGCTGCGGGCGAGGGAGGCGTTCGAGCGGAAAATGCGCTCAAAGTGCTCCTTGCTGATCTCCAGCACAGTCGTATCGGCGAGCGTGGTGATGGTCGCGGTGCGCGGCTCATCGGTAATAACCGCCATCTCGCCAAAATACTGGCCCGGCCCGAGGAACCCGAGCACGAAGTCCTCATCAACCCCCTCGAGGTTGCGTGTCAACGCCACCCGCCCGTTGATAATCAAACAGAATTTGTCCGAGGGCTCCCCCTCTTTCACAAGGACCGTGTTCGCCGGGTACGACCTCTTGACGGCGACCTGGCGAAGCATCTCGAGCGCTTCGGCGTCCAGGCCAGCAAAGGCCCGTTTAAAGATGGCCGTATGGCCGGTACTATCCATTCCTACCCGCGTTCTTTGACCCAATCCAACACTTTCTGAAGCGGCCAGGCGTTGACCACACCCGCCGCATTGACCCAGCCCCGGCGCGCCATCGCCACGCCGTAGCGCATATTATTAAGCTCGTCGGGCCGGTGCGCGTCCGTGCTGATAGTGAGCTTCACACCAAGCTCGTGCGCCCGCCGCGCCTGCACATCGTCGAGGTCCAGACGGTACGGGCTGGCGTTGATCTCCAGCGCCACATCGTGCTCGGCAGCGGCCTCCAGTATGGCATCCATGTCGAGGTCTGCCGGTTCACGGCTGCCGATGAGCTGCCCGCGCGGGTGACCAATAATATCTACGTGCGGGTTGCGGATCGCGTTCAACAGCCGTTTGGTGATCTGCTCGCGTGGCTGGCGCAGGCTCGTATGCAGCGACGCGACCACGATGTCAAAGCCGGCCAGCGTCTCGTCGTCAAAGTCCAGCGTGCCGTCGGCGCGGATCTCAAGCTCGACACCGTGCAGCACCCTGAACTCGCCGCCAAAGTGCGCGTTCGCTGCGTCGATCTCGGCGCGCTGCTTGGCGATGTCCTCGGGGTTCAAGCCCTGCACCACGCCCAGACTGTAGCTGTGGTCGGTGATCAGCAGGTACTCGTAGCCGAGCGCGCGCGCTGCCTCGGCCATCTCCAGCACGCTGGTCTTGCCGTCGCTCCAGGTCGTATGCGACTGGAGGTCGCCCCGGATGTCCTCCAGCGTGATGAGGTCGGGCAGTTCGCCGCGCAGCGCTGCCTCGATCTCGCCCCGGTCCTCGCGCAGTTCCGGCGCGATCCAGGGCATGCCCAGCCGTGCGTAGACCTCCTCCTCGGTCGCGCAGATGATCTCCTCGCCCTCGCCATCGACCGGCGTGAAGGCGTACTCGTTGAGCGAGAGGCCCTGTTTGAGCGCCAGCTCGCGCAGCTTGACGTTGTGCGCCTTGCTCCCGGTGAAGTACACGAGCAGCGTGCCGTAGCGCTCCGGCGGCAGCACGCGCAGGTCCACCTGCTGCCCGGAGAACAGCTCGACCGACGCCTTCGTCGGACCGCGCCCCAGCACCCGCGCGACCTCCGGCATCTCGACGAACGCCTGCATGATGGGCTCGGGGAGTTTGCTGGCGATCAGCAAGTCGATGTCGCCAATCGTCGGGCTGAGCCGCCGCAGCGAGCCTGCCACCGCGCCGCGCTCGGCGCCGTC
>DGDY01000019.1:2045-3404 GCA_002385675.1 Anaerolineales bacterium UBA3940
CGCCGCTCCAGCGACTTGATGCCTTCGAGGATGCCCTCCTCCATCTTCGCGCCGATGCCGGGGAGTTCCCGCAGCTTGCCTGCCTCTGCCGCCGCCCGCAACTCCTCAATGGAGCTGATCCCCAGCTCCTTGTAGAACTTGTAGGCGCGCTTCGGGCCCAGGCCGGGCACTTCCAGCATGGCGACGACCCCCGGCGGGATCTCGGCCTTAAGCCGGTTGTAGAACTCTAGCTCGCCGGTTTCGATCAGTTCTGCGATTTTTTCGGCAAGGGTCGGGCCGATATGCGGCAGGTCGGTGAGGGCGTTCTCTTTGTAGACGGCGTGAATATCACGGGCGAGGCTGGAAAGAGTCTCGGCGGCACGGCGATAGGCGAGAACGCGGTGGATATTCTCGCCTTTCAGTTCGAGCATGTCCGCAACCGTCGAGAAGATCGCGGCGATCTCACGGTTTGTCAAATCAGCCATTAACCCATCCCCTTAACCCAACGCGTCACAGTATAACAACCATCGCAGCGGCTTGACAATGATCTCCCGGCACAGTAGATTTGGTGCGAGATGTATCAGCCACCCGACCCTGCCCCATTTAACGAAACGGTGTGGGAGATTGTACGCCAGATCCCGGAGGGCATCGTCAGCACCTACGGGCAGATCGCGTCAATGATCCCCGCGCCCCTTGGCGTGCCGCCTGATCAGTACGAGCGGCTCCGCGCACGCTGGGTGGGCAATGCGATGCGCCAGGTGCCCGCCGGCAGCGACGTGCCTTGGCATCGCGTCATCAACAGCCAGGGGACGATCAGCATCCCCCGTGGCAGCGCCTCCGCCGACGTGCAGCGGGCGCGCCTTGAGATGGAAGGCGTCGAGTTCGACGATGCGGGCCGCGTCGACTTCGACCGCTTTGGCTGGGACGGCCCGTCCGCTGACTGGCTGGCAGCACACGGCCTGCTGCCGCCTCGCTCCCTGAAATCCAGGCCACCACACGACGATGCCACTCAACTGAACCTCTTCTAGCAGACTGGCGGGCTCAAATGAGAACCCTCTACGAATACCGCGGCAACATGCACATGCATACCGTCTACTCGGACGGCGAGGCGACGCACGCCGAGATTGCGCGTGCCGCCATCAACGCCGGGCTGGACTTCATCATCGTCACCGATCACAACGTATGGGTGGACGGGCTGGAGGGCTATTACGGCGACGCGCCGGGCCAGCGCGTGCTGCTGCTCGTCGGCGAGGAAGTTCACGACGTGCGCCGCCACCCGCAGGCCAACCACCTGCTCGCCTACGGCGTCGAGCGGGAGCTTGCGCCCTACGCGCAGGACCCGCAGGCCGTGATCGACGAGGTGAACGCCAGCGAGGGGCT
>DGDY01000096.1:0-142 GCA_002385675.1 Anaerolineales bacterium UBA3940
AGGGCTGCACCTGACCGTCGAGTACAACACCGACCTGTTCGACGAGGCCACCATCCGCCGCATGGTGGGGCACTTCGAGACGCTGCTCGGCGCGGCGGCTGCCGCCCCCGACACGCGCATCACGGACCTGCCGCTGCTGACC
>DGDY01000096.1:264-4572 GCA_002385675.1 Anaerolineales bacterium UBA3940
CTGCCGCTGCTGACCGAGGCGGAGCGGCAGCAGATTCTTGTCGAGTGGAACGACACGAAGGCCGATTTTGATTACGAGCGCTGCCTGCACGAGTTGTTCGAGGAGCAGGCGGCCCGCACCCCCGACGCGACAGCGGTCGTCGTGCCCGCCTACGGCGGCGAGGAGCGCCAATCGCTGACCTATGCCGAACTCAACGAGCGGGCGAATCGGCTGGCGCACACGCTGCGGGCGAAGGGCGTCGGCCCGGATACCATCGTCGCCATTGCCACCGAGCGCCGGTTGGAAATGATCGTCGGGCTGCTAGGCGTGCTCAAGGCAGGCGGGGCGTACCTGCCCATCGATCCGATCTACCCGCCCGACCGAATCCAGTACATGCTCTCCGACTCGGGGGCGTGCGTGCTGCTTACGCAGGCCCACCTCATCGACAGGCTTCCGCCGCATGAGGCCGACACGCTGCGGCTTGACGCTGACTGGGAGGCCATCGCGCAGGCCCCGGCAGATAACCCGCCGCTCGACGTGAAGCCCAACAACCTGGCCTATGTGATCTACACGTCCGGCTCGACGGGCCAGTCGAAGGGCGTGATGATCGAGCACCGCAGCATCGTGAACGTCTACCTCGGCTGGGAGGAGGCTTACCGGCTGCGTACCGATGCCCGCTCCCACCTGCAGATGGCGAGCTTCTCGTTCGACGTGTTCACCGGCGACCTCAGCCGGGCGCTGTGCTCCGGCGGTAAGCTGGTGCTGGCTCCGCGTGAATGGCTGCTCGACCCGGAGCGACTCTACGCGCTGATGCGCGCGGAAGAGGTTGACGCGGCGGAGTTCGTGCCGGTGGTGCTGCGCACGCTCGCCCAGTACCTCGACGAAACGGGCCAGAAGCTTGACTTCATGAGGCTGCTTATCTGCGGCTCGGATATGTGGTACGTCGAGGAGTACCGCCGCTTCCGGCGGCTGTGCGGCCCGCAGACCCGGCTGATCAACTCCTTCGGGCTGACGGAGGCGACCATCGACAGCAGCTACTTCGAGGGGCCGGTCGACCACCTGCCCGCCGACCGCGCCGCGCCGATTGGCCGCCCCTTTGCCAACCAGCAGTTCTACGTGCTGGACGAGAACCGGCAGCCCGTGCCCGTCCGCGTGCCGGGCGAGTTGTATGTGGGCGGGGTGGCGCTCGCACGCGGCTACCTGAACCGACCCGACCTGACCGCCGAGCGCTTCGTGCCGCACCCGTTCAGCGACGAGCCGGGCGCGCGGCTGTACCGCACCGGCGACATGGCCGTGCTGCTACCCGACGGCAATGTGGAACTCCTCGGGCGGATGGACTTCCAGGTCAAGATTCGTGGCTTCCGCATCGAGCCGGGCGAGGTCGAGGCGGCGCTGAACCAGCACCCGACGGTGCAGCAGTCCGCCGTCACGCCGAAGAAAGCCCCTGCGGGCGACAAGCGACTGGTGGCCTACGTCGTCGCTGCGCCCGGCGCCGAGGTGGACACCGGCGAACTGCGCCGCTTCCTGCAGGACCGCCTGCCCGATTACATGGTGCCCTCCGCCTTTGTGAAGCTGGAGGCGCTGCCCATCACGCCGAACGGCAAGATCGACCGCAAGGCGCTGCCCGAGCCGGACTGGTCGGCCCGCGAGGTGGCGGATGAGTACGTCGCGCCGCGCACGCCGGTAGAGCAGGTGCTGGCCAATATCTGGAGCAAGGTGCTCGGCGTCGAGAAGGTGGGCGTGCATGACGACTTCTTCGCGCTGGGCGGGCATTCGCTGCTGGCGACACAGCTTGTCAGCCGCATCCGCGATACGTTCAAGGTTGAGTTGCCGCTGCGCCACATCTTCGAGTCGCCGACCGTTGCCACGCTGGCGGAGCAGATCGAGATCGCGCAGCGCACGGTGGGCGGTACGCCGCCGCCCCCGCTTGTGCCCGCCCCGCGCGATGGCGAGATCCCGCTGTCGTTCGCCCAGCAGCGGCTGTGGTTCCTCGACCAGTTCGAGCCGAACAGCCCCTTCTACAACATCCCGGAGGCCGTGCGGCTGCACGGGCCGGTCGACCCGGCGGTGCTTGAGCGCTGCCTGAACGAGATCGTGCGGCGGCACGAGGCGCTGCGCACCACCTTCAAGACGGTGGATGGCAAACCTCAGCAGGTCATCGCGCCGGAGCTTTACGTGCCCTTCCCCGTGGTTGACCTGACATCTTTGCCGAAGGCCGAGCGCGAGGTTGAGGCGCGGCGGCTGGCGGAGCGCGAGGCCCAGCGCCCCTTCGACCTGGCGCACGGTCCGCTGCTGCGCGCGCGGCTTGTCAGGCTCGACGAGGATGACCACGTCGTGCTGCTGACCATCCACCATATCATCGGCGACGACTGGTCCACGCAGGTGCTTGTGCAGGAGATGGCGCTGCTCTATGACGCCTTCGCCCACAACCGCCCCTCGCCGCTGCCTGAGTTGCCCATCCAGTATGCCGATTACGCCCACTGGCAGCGCAACTGGCTCCAGGGCGAGGCGCTGGAAGCCCAGCTTGACTACTGGCGCAAGCAGCTTGAAGGCGCGCCGCCGCTCCTTGAGCTTCCGACCGTCCGCCCGCGCCCGGCGGTGCCGACCTATCGCGGCGACTACGTCACCTTCCAGCTTTCGCCGGAGTTGACGGATGGTATCCGCACGCTGGCACAGCGCGAGGGCGCGACGCTGTTCATGACGCTGCTGGCGGCTTTCAAGACGCTACTGTACCGTTACAGCGGCCAGACGGACATCTGCATCGGCACGCCGGTTGCGGGGCGCAACCGCGCCGAGCTTGAAAACCTCATCGGCTTCTTCATCAACACGCTGGTGCTGCGCTCTGACCTGTCGGGCGAGCCGAGCTTCCGCGATCTGCTCAAGCAGGTGCGCGAGACGGCGCTCAGCGCGTATGCGCATCAGGACGTGCCGTTTGAAATGCTGATCGACGCGCTCGACCTTGAGCGCGAGATGAGCCACACGCCGCTCTTCCAGGTGATGTTCGCGCTGCAGAACGCGCCGGTGAAGGTCCGGCAGGTCAGCGACCTCACCCTCAGTTCCTTCGAGGCGCACAGCGGCACCAGCAAGTTCGACATGACGCTGTTCGCCGTCGAGCACGAGGACCGCATCAGCGGGGCGCTGGAGTTCAGCACCGAGCTATGGGATCGCAGCACCATCGAGCGGCTGCTGAGGCACTTCGAGACGCTGCTTGAGGCGATCGTCAGGGACCCGGCGGAGCCGATCTCGCGCCTGCCGCTGCTGACGGAGGCGGAGCGGCACACACTGCTCGTCGAGTGGAACAGCCGCACGCTCGATTACCCGGCGGACGAGTGCCTGCACCACGCCTTCGAGCGCCGCGCCGCCGAGACGCCGGATGCTGAGGCGGTCGTGTACGAGGGGCGCTCGCTGACGTTCCGCGAGTTGAACGAGCGCGCGAATAAACTTGCCCATGCCCTGCGCAAGCGTGGCGTTGGGCCGGAAACGCTCGTCGGGCTGGCGATGGACCGCTCGCCGGAGATGATCGTCGGGCTACTCGGCATCCTGAAGGCCGGGGGCGCGTACGTGCCGCTCGACCCGTCCTACCCCCTCGACCGGCTCAGCTACATGCTGGAGAACGCTGCCGCCCCGGCGCTCGTTACGACCGCCGAGCACGTGGCGAGCCTGCCGGCAGAGGGGCGCACGGTGCTGCGCCTCGACGCCGACTGGCCGGAGATCGAGCAGGAGAGCGCCGAGAATCCCGACTCCGGCGTGACGGCGAGCAACCTGGCCTACGTGATCTACACCTCCGGCTCGACCGGGCAGCCGAAGGGCGTGATGGTCGAGCATCGCTCGGTGCAGAACCTGGCTGCCGCGCTGGATCATCTCGTATACCGCCACCTGCCACAGCGCCGTTTGCGCATCAGCCTGAACGCGCCGCTCTCGTTCGACGCCTCGATGCAGCAGTTGTGCATGATGCTGACGCGCGGGCACACGCTGGTGATCATCCCGCAGGCCGCCCGGCTGGACGGTGAGGCGCTGCTGCGCACCATCCGCGAGCAGAAGATCGAGCTTGTGGACTGCGTGCCGTCGCAACTCAAGCTGCTGCTGGCGGCGGGGCTGCTCTCGGATGGCGGCCCCGCGCCGCTGGTGATGCTGCCCGGCGGCGAGGCCATCGACGAGGCGCTGTGGGCCATGCTGCGCGCCGCGCCTGCGACCGAGTTCTTCAACATGTACGGCCCGACGGAGTGCACGGTCGACTCGACCATCGGGCACGTGCGTGCCTGCGAGCGCCCGACTATTGGGCGCGGTGTGCCGAACGCCCGCATGTACATCCTCGATGCGCACAGGGAG
>DGDY01000038.1 GCA_002385675.1 Anaerolineales bacterium UBA3940
CGGGGCCTGCTGGTGGGGCTGGTGCTGAGCTGGGCGCGGGCGCTCGGTGAGTTCGGTGCCACAATCCTCTTTGCGGGCAACCTCCAGGGGCGCACCCAGACGATGCCGCTGTTCGTGTACGGCGCGATGGAGCGCGACCTCAACGCGGCGCTGTGGGCGAGTGTGATGCTCATCGGCGTGGCGGTGATGGCGCTCGGCGTGATGCGCTGGCTGAGCCGGTCGCTCGAGGAGCCGGAGGGCAGCACGTCGCGCGGGAGTTGAGGGTATCCCTTCGCTCAACTGAATTGTAAACGAGAGGGCGCACCGTTCAGGCGCGCCCTTTTGCTACTTCTGCTCCTCCAGCATGTCGCCGTAGGCCACGATGGACCCATCCGCCGTGCTGATGCGCTGCGTCGGCGCGAAGGCGATGTCCGGGTGCTCGGCGAACGCCGTGAGAATGTCCTCCCAGAGGTTGTGCTCCATCAGGCGGCGCTGGCGTGGCGGCGTCAGGAAGCGCAGCGTCAGGCGGATGGCGTGCGGATGCACCCGCGTGTAGATCGTCGGCGTGAGCTTGTTGTAGACGATCAGGTAGCGCTCGGAAAGGCTGCCCGTGCGCTGCATCGCTTCCTTGGCAATGGGAGCGGCCCGCGCCTCAAGCAGGTCGGTCAGAATCGTCTTTGCCTTCTGCCAGTTGCTGTCGAGCGTGATGAACACAGGTATCTCGTGCCAGATGTAGTCAAACTGCTCGGTGAAATTCTGGACCATGTGCGTAAACACGAATCTGTTCGGGATGTGCACGATGCGTCCTGTGCTCTGGCCCGCCTCGATCCAGTTGCCGACCTCCAGCATGGTGAACTGAAAGACACGGATGTCGATCACATCGCCGATGCACCCGTCGATCTCGATGCGGTCGCCCACCGAGAACGGCTGGTTGGAGAGGATGAACAGCCAGCCGGTGATATTGGTCAGCGGGTCCTGCAGGGCGATAGCCAGCCCCGCCGTGAACAGGCCGAGCAGCGCGGCGACGTAGCCGGCGTTCGGTAGCCACAGCACCGCAAGCAGCAGCACCCCCAGCCCGAGCACCGAGTAGGAGATGACCTTGCGCCAGCGGTACTGCGTGTGAGCATCCTGCCCGCGCGGTACGGCGACGCGCAGCAGCACGCTGCGAAGGATGAGCATCAGCACGATAACAGCGATGCTGCCGAGAATACTCCAGAGAAGGTCCTGACTGGCATCAAAGGTGGCCTGAAACCAGGCGGCGAACGGTTCCAACGGGGCAACCTCTCCTCGATCAGAAAGTTTCGGTGATACGGCTGCATAGAATACCGTCGCTCGGCTGTCTCCTGCCAGAACGGACGGGAGTGGCCCGGCAGGTGCTTCCAACCCATTGACCGTCAGAACAAATGTTCCTATAATTAAGGGTATGAACATCCACCGCACTCCGGACCCAATCGAGAAGCTCGCCCTGGTGGGCGACGCTAACCGCTTCGAGCCGGTCGGTGACCGCCCGCAGGCGGAGCGGAAGCCGAGTGCTGCACCGCTGCACTTCGTGGACGAGCCGCAGATCCCCCGGAGCGCGGCGGACATCCGCCCCTGCATCACGCATGTCAGCACGCCGCAGGGTAAGAAGCCCATCCTCAAAGCGATGATGACCACCGCCTGCGAGCGCAACTGCTACTACTGCCCCTTCCGGGCGGGGCGGGGTGAGATGCGCCGCGTGACCTTCAAGCCCGACGAGATGGCGAAGACCTTCCACCAGCTTGAGCAGGCGCGGCTGGTCGATGGGCTGTTCCTGTCGTCGGGGATTATCAACGGGGGCGTGACCGCGCAGGACAAAATCATCGACACGGTCGAGATCCTGCGGCGCCGCTACGGGTATCAGGGCTACATCCACCTGAAGATCATGCCGGGCGCGGAGTACGATCAGATCCTGCGCGCGATGCAGCTTGCCGACCGTGTGTCCATCAACCTGGAGGGGCCGACCGCTCAGCGGCTCGACCGGCTTGCGCCGATGAAGAACTACTACGACGAGCTGCTGCAGCGCCTGCGTTGGGCGCACGAGATCCGGCGGCAAGCCTGGGCGGAAGCGCCGGGCCTCATCCGGGCCAGCATCGTGACGCAGTTTGTCGTCGGCGCGGTGGGTGATACCGACGTCGAACTGCTGAGCCTGACGGGCAATCTGCACCGGCTGGGCGGACTCGACCGCGCCTACTTCAGCGCCTTCAACCCGGTCAGCGGCACGCCGTTCGAGAACCTGCCGCCCACACCGGCCATCCGTGAGCGACGGCTGTATCAGGCGAGCTACCTGTTGCGCGATTACGGCTGGGACGTGGAAGACCTGCCCTTCGAGCCGGGTGGCAACCTCCGCACGGACACCGATCCCAAGACGGCGTGGGCAGACCTGCACCTGCGCGAGCGCCCCATCGACGTGATGCGCGCCACGCGGGAGGAACTGCTGCGCGTGCCTGGCATCGGCCCGGTTGGGGCGGATGCGATCCTCAAGGCGCGGAGGCAGGGCCGCCTGAGCGACCTCAGCCACCTGCGGAAGATCGGGCTGCGCGGCGTGGAGCGCGCCGCGCCGTACATCCTGCTCGACGGTCGCCGCCCGCCGCAGCAGTTGTCGCTGTTTGGGGTGGGCTGAGGGGGTTACTCGGTCTGGCGAGCCGCTTGCAGTCTTTCATCGATCTGCGTAAGAACGTGCTCCAATCGCTTGAACACATCCTCGTTGGTAAAAGCGCAGCACAGTGAGCCCGAGGCTTTCTAGATACTCCTGTCGAGCGGCGTCTCGTTCTTCCGTCAAGCAGTGAATCCCACCGTCCAGCTCGATCACCAGTGCCGATTCTGCGCAGTAGAAATCTACAATAAAGCGATCGATAACATGCTGGCGGCGAAACTTAAAGCCAAGCCGCTGGCGCTGCGACAGATGCTTCCACAGATGCCGTTCATCTGGTGTCTGGTTGCTTCGGAGATCGCGTGCTATCTCACGTAACTGCTGGTAGCTGTGTGGATGAGAGAGTTTACCGGGCCATTTCTTGTGCTCGTCCATGTCCGAGTTTCTGCGGTGGTGTCACAGCAACCTTATTCTCAGCCGGATGCGTGTTGTGAGCAAGCCGCTCTTGGACCCCCTCCCAGCCTCCCCCTTGCAAGGGGGAGGTGGCGGAGTTTGTGAAGCGAGCACCGGCGGAGGGGGTTTCGCCTTGCAATGGTCCTTGCGGCAGTGCGGCCTATCCCCCCTCCACCGGCGCGCCCGGCGTGAGCGCCTACCGGTTGACCACCAGCTCACCATCCCGTAGCTCGTAGCCGTAGCGGTCGAGGTGGCGCTGGGCGGGCCCCTCGATGTACTCCCCGCTAAGGGTGAACTTGGTCCCCCAGCACGGGTCTTCAAATCGCTCATTGGAACGGACCCAGATGAGGTGACAGCGGGTGCGGGTGTTGGTCGTCCGGCCGTCGAAGACGACGATCTGCTCGCCGTCGTTGACGACGTAGTAGCGGCCCGCCTCGGTGATGATGAGGTGCGGCTCGGAGCCGGGCGGGAAGGCGTCGAGCGGGCCGAGTGTCTCGCGTTCCGCGGGTGGCGCGGCGTACCACAACAGCCCCACCACAAGTGCGCTCAGCGCGATCAGCAGGGCGGTACCGAACACGTAGAACAGCATCTCCCGCCGGTTGATGCCGGGCGGGGTGTGCGGCGCTGCTGGCGTCGAGTTCATGACTCGTGCCTCGGTAAACTCCTCGGACGATGGAGAGTACAGCCCTCGGC
>DGDY01000197.1 GCA_002385675.1 Anaerolineales bacterium UBA3940
CCTCCCCCTTGCAAGGGGGAGGGTGGTAGCTCGCAGGCGAGCACCGGCGGAGGGGGCGGCAGCCGCGGCGAACCCCCACAGCCCCCGATGCGGGCCATAGGCACGCGTGACCCTCGTCTATTTCCCCAAAATCCTCGATAGCAGACCGTTTATACTGTTTATCACCCCTCCCGGTGATCTTTATCACTACTGGCATCTGCCTCCCCCGGCTAATCTATGTGAGAAAGTGGATGCGTCCTGTCAGATTCGAGTCCAACCGGACCGAAATAGTACTATCCAGCGCGCTGTCAGGAAGTTTCTACCGGCTGCATTCCCGTCGGGTTCCTACTCGAGTGACCCCGACATTTCTATGTGATTGCGATTGGGAGGAGGTTAAGCCTTGCCACGCGAAATAGTCACGATAGACGGTAACGAAGCTGCCGCCTATATTGCCCACAAGACGAACGAAGTTATTGCGATTTACCCCATCACCCCGTCTTCGCCGATGGGCGAGCACGCCGACGCGAAGAGCGCGCGCGGGGAGAAGAACATCTGGGGGACCGTCCCGCTCGTCGTCGAGATGCAGGCCGAGAGTGGCGCCGCCGGTGCGGTTCACGGCGCGCTGACGACCGGTTCGCTGACCACGACGTTCACGGCCAGCCAGGGCCTGCTGCTGATGATCCCCAACATGTACAAGATCGCCGGCGAGCTGACGAGCACGGTGTTCCACATCGCCGCCCGCTCCATCGCCGCGCAGGGCCTGTCGATCTTCGGCGATCACAGCGACGTGATGGCCGCCCGCGCCACCGGCTGGGGGATGCTGTTCTCGAACTCGGTGCAGGAAGTGATGGACTTCGCGCTCATCGCGCAGGCGGCGACGCTCGAATCGCGCGTGCCGTTCCTGCACGTCTTCGACGGCTTCCGCACCTCGCACGAGATCAACAAGATCGAGAAGCTGTCGGATGACGACATCCGCGCGATGATCGACGACGAACTGGTGCGCCAGCATCGCCTGCGCGGGCTCTCGCCTGACCGCCCCGTCATGCGCGGCACGGCCCAGAACCCCGACGTGTACTTCCAGGCACGTGAGACCGTCAACCCGTACTACCTCGCCGCGCCGGAGATCGTGCAGAAGGCGATGGACAAGTTCGCGGGGATCGTCGGTCGCCAGTACCACCTGTTCGACTACGTCGGCGCGCCTGACGCCGAGCGCGTGATCGTGCTGATGGGCTCCGGCGCGGAGACCGTCGAGGAGACGGTGAACTACCTCGTCGCTCAGGGCGAGAAGGTCGGCGTGCTGAAGGTGCGCCTGTACCGCCCGTTCTCGGTGAAGCACTTCATCGACGCACTGCCCTCGACCGTCAAGGTCATCGCGGCGCTCGACCGCACGAAGGAACCCGGTTCCGCCGGCGAGCCGCTGTACCTCGACGTGGTGAGTGCGGTGAGCGAGGCGATGGCGAGCGACGACGCGCCGTTCGAGCGGATGCCGCGCATCATCGGCGGGCGCTACGGCCTCTCCTCCAAGGAGTTCACGCCGGCGATGGCGAAGGGCATCTTCGACGAGATGGCGACGGCCCAGCCGCGCAACCACTTCACCATCGGTATCAACGACGATGTGACGCACACCAGCCTGCCCTACGACCCGAGCTTCAACATCGAGCCGCATGATGTCGTGCGGGCGATGTTCTGGGGCCTGGGCTCCGACGGTACGGTCGGCGCGAACAAGAACTCGATCAAGATCATCGGCGAGGAGACGGACAACTACGCGCAGGGCTATTTCGTCTACGACTCCAAGAAGTCCGGCGCTCGCACCATCTCGCACCTGCGCTTCGGCCCGCGCCCGATCCGGAGCCCGTACCTGATCAGCAGCGCGAACTTCGTCGCGGTGCACCAGTTCGGCTTCCTTGAGCGCTACGACGTGCTCGCGGCGGCTGAGAACGGCGCGATCTTCCTGCTGAACTCGCCCTACGGCCCGGATGAGGTCTGGGACCGGCTCCCGCGCAAGGTGCAGCAGCAGATCATCGACAAGAACCTGAAGTTCTACGTGCTCGACGCCTACAAGGTCGCCAGCGAGACGGGCATGGGCGTTCGCATCAACACCATCATGCAGACGGCCTTCTTCGCCATCAGCGGGGTGCTCCCGCGGGATGAGGCCATCGCCAAGATCAAGGAAGCGATCCGCAAGTCGTACGGCAAGCGAGGCGAGGCGGTCGTGCAGAAGAACTACGCGGCGGTTGACGCGGCGCTTGACTACCTGTACGAGGTGGACGTGCCCTCGCAGGTGACGAGCACCATTGAGCTTCCGCCGGTCGTGCCCCCCGAGGCGCCGGAGTTCGTGCAGCGTGTCACCGCGAAGATGATGGCCGGTGAGGGCGACGAACTGCCCGTGAGCATGCTGCCCGCCGACGGCACCTACCCCACCGCGACCACGCGCTGGGAGAAGCGCAACATCGCGCTCGAAGTGCCCGTCTGGGCGGAAGACCTGTGCATCCAGTGCGGCAAGTGCGTGTTTGTCTGCCCGCACGCGGTCATCCGTGCCAAGACGGTCTCGCCCGACGTGCTGGTCGATGCGCCGGCGGGCTTCAAGACGCTCGACGCCAAGTTCCGCGAGCTGCCTGCGGGCACGAAGTACACGATCCAGGTGTCGGTCGAGGACTGCACCGGCTGCGCGCTGTGCGTCGAGGTCTGCCCGGTGAAGGACAAGCAGGTCGAAGGCCGCAAGGCGCTCAACATGGTGCCGGTGCACGAGGTCCGCGAGCAGGGTATCGAGTACTGGAAGTACTTCGAGAGCCTGCCGGAAGTGGACCGCTTCGACGGCCTGAAGTTCACGACCGTGAAGAACGTCCAGCTCCTCCAGCCGCTCTTCGAGTTCTCGGGTGCGTGCGCGGGCTGCGGCGAGACGCCTTACATCAAGCTGATGAGCCAGCTCTTCGGCGACCGCGCGATTGTCGCCAACGCGACCGGCTGCTCCAGCATCTACGGCGGCAACCTGCCGACCACGCCGTGGTCGCAGAACCGCGAAGGGCGCGGCCCCGCGTGGAGCAACTCGCTCTTTGAGGACAACGCCGAGTTCGGCTTCGGCATGCGCCTGACCATCGACAAGCAGCGCGAGTACGCGGCGGAACTGGTGGAACGGCTGCGCGACGTGATTGGCGACGAACTGGCCGACGCGCTGCTCGACGCCGACCAGTCCGATGAGGCCGGCATCGCCGCACAGCGCGAGCGTGTGGAGCAGCTCCGGGCGGTGCTCGACGGCATCGACGACCCGGCGGCGCGTGACCTCTACACCCTGGCGGACGTGCTCGTGAAGAAGAGCGTGTGGATCATCGGCGGCGACGGCTGGGCCTACGACATCGGCTACGGCGGCCTCGACCACGTGCTTGCGAGCGGGCGCAACGTCAACGTGCTCGTGCTCGACACCGAGGTGTACTCGAACACCGGCGGTCAGTCGTCGAAGGCGACGCCGCTCGGCGCGGTGGCGAAGTTCGCCGCGGCAGGCAAGCCGCTGCCGAAGAAGGACCTCGGCATGATGGCGATGTCCTACGGCAATGTGTACGTGGCGCAGGTGGCGATGGGCGCGAACGACACGCAGACGATGCGCGCCTTCCTCGAGGCCGAGTCCTACGATGGTCCGTCGCTCATCATCGCGTACAGCCACTGCATCGAGCACGGCTACAACCTGACGCAGGGCCTGAGCCAGCAGGAACTCGCGGTGAAGTCCGGCTACTGGCCGCTGTACCGCTTCGACCCGCGCCTGAAGGAGCAGGGCAAGAACCCGTTCCAGCTTGACTCGCGCGAGCCGAGCATCCCGCTCAAGGACTACGCGTATAACGAGACGCGCTATCGCATGCTCAGCCAGACCATGCCGGAGCGCGCCGAGGAACTGCTTGAGGAAGCGCAGCAGGCAGTGCTCGAGCGGTGGAAGAAGTACGTGGGCCTGGCGAAGCTGTACGAGCCGGAGCCCGTCGCAGAACCCGCCGCCGACTAGCTCTGTAACGATCACATCAACCGCTCCGGGGATGCCCCGGGGCGGTTTTTTTGATCGAGGGTGGGGGCGGATCTGTTCAATGAAAAACCGCCGCGACGTTTAGCCGCAGCTACAGTGTGTTTACGACCTCTGTAGGGGCAGGTCTCAGACCTGCCCCTGCCACCCGTCCCGACTGCCCCAGCAACAGTGAGAATATTTCCGCCAGAAAGTTGAGATGCTGCCCTTCCGTGACTAGAATAAGCGCAGACGACATGCCGCTGGCATGGCCGATTGCAATGTTAAAGCAGGCATTCAGGGAGACATCCACGCATGGAACATGAGCCATCTCTCGAGTCGGGGCCGAGCAGCCCGCCCTGGAATACCACGCTGAAAGTCGTTGTCGGCGTGCTTGCCGTCATCCTGATCGGTCTGGCGGCGTACGCTTTCCGCGCGGTGTTCGTACCAGTGATCCTCGGGTGCATCATCGCGTATGTGCTCTCGCCGGTCGTGCGCGACCTCACCCTCTCGCTGCCGCTGCCCCGCGTGGTGGCGACGCTGCTCGTCTTCCTCGCCGTGATCGCCATCGTCATCCCGGTGGGAGTGCTCGGTATTCAGGAGCTTATTCGGGAGGCGGCCACGTTTGGCAACCGGCTGATCGCCGCCATCCAGACGCTCAGTGAAATGGGCGGGGACACGATCCACATCCTCGGGTTCGAAATTGTCATCGGGACCCTGCAGGATCAAATCGCCGCACAGCTTACGAGCACCATCCGCGACATGATCCCCAGCACGGTGAACTTTGCGCTGAGCGCGGCGCGCACGGTGGTGTTCGGTGTGTTTACGCTGTTCATCGGCTTCTACCTGACGCGCGACGCCGACCGCATTGTAGTGTCGATCAAGAAGCTGGTCCCACCGGCCTACCGCGCGGACGCCGATGCGCTGCTCGGCGAGATCAACAGCGTATGGGCCGCCTTCCTGCGCGGGCAGGTGATCCTCGCGCTGATTGTGACGGTGATCCTCACCGGCGTCAGCGCGGCGCTGGGGCTGCCGCAGCCGCTCCTGCTCGGCGTGTGGGGCGGCCTGCTGGAGTTCCTGCCGAGCATCGGCAATATGATCTGGGGGGCAACGGCCATCACCCTGGCCATTGTAGAAGGGTCAAGCACGCTGTCTTTACCGACACCTGTGTTCGTGCTGGTCGTGGTGATCGCGTACGTGGCGTTTGCGCAGCTTGACATGAACGTGCTCATCCCGAACATCCTCGGCGGGCAGATCCGGCTGCACCCGGTCGTCGTGCTGATCGGTGTGATTATCGGGCTGTCGGTGGGCGGCGTGCTCGGTGTGGCGCTGGCCGCACCGACGATCGCCTCGCTGCGCGTGATTGGCCGGTATCTCTACGCCAAGATATTCGACCTGCCGCCCTTCCCGCCCGACGAACCTCCCGGCGCTCGTGCGGAGGCGCAGCCGGCGCGGAAGGCAAAAACGAAAGCAAAGAAGGCGCGAGCGAGGAAGGAGCGGCCTGGCCCCGAGGCGCTGCTGGATTAGCGAGCCGTCGCGAGAGCATCCGCCGACGCGCTAAACTAAACATAAGACACAGCCCCGTGGCCCGGTATGCCGCCCATCTACCGCGAGGCGCCTGAGTAAGTGGAGATTAGCTCGCATGAGAGACGTGTTAGAGAGTCTGGAACGCTGGCGCGAGCGCGGCGAGGACATCGCCGTGGCGACCGTGATCAACACCTGGGGGTCTGCCCCGCGCCCGGTCGGCTCGAAGATGGTATCGACCCGCAGTGGTGGTATCGCCGGGTCGGTGAGCGCTGGCTGTGTGGAGAACGCCGTCCTTGAGGCGGGGGAAAATGTGATGGCCACCGGCCAGCCGCGCCTGCTGCACTACGGCGTAGCAGATGATACCGCATGGGATGTCGGGCTGGCGTGCGGGGGCGAGATCGAGATATTTGTCGAGCCGTTCTCGGCGCTTGAGAGCGTGTACGATCAGATCAAGTCATACCTGGAGGCGCGGGAGCCGATTGCCGTGGTCAGCGTGCTCAACGGCCCGCCGCAGATGATGAACCGCAAGCTGATCGTGCTGGAGGATGGCCGGACGGAGGGCACGCTGGAGCTGGGCGAGCACCGCGAGCGGGTCGTGCAGGCGGCGCTGAACCTGCTCATGCGGGAGACAGGCGGCGTCATCGACCTGGAGGGCGGCCCGACGCTGTTTGTCGAGACATACCCGGCTGCGCCGCGCCTCATTATTGTCGGCGCAGTCCACATCGCCGAGGCGCTCATCACCATGGCGAACGCTGCCGGGTTTGACACCATCCTCGTTGACCCGCGCAGTGCATTTGCCACCCGCGAGCGCTTCCCCGAGGTAAACCAGCTCGTGCGGGAATGGCCGGACAAGGCGCTCTCGAAGATGAAGCTGAACCACTCGGCGTATGTCGTCGTGCTGACGCATGACCCCAAGCTCGACGACCCGGCGCTGATCACGGCGCTCCAGAGCGGCGCACGCTACGTCGGCGCGCTGGGCAGCAAGCGCACCAACCGCCTGCGGATCGAGCGGCTGCGCGAGGCGGGCCTGACGGAAGAACAACTCGCGCGGCTGCACGCGCCCATCGGGCTGGACCTCGGTGGGCGTACCCCGCCGGAGATTGCGATCAGCGTTATGGCCGAGATCGTCCAGGTGCGGAACGCCGAGCCGGCGGAGGCCGCCGCGACGGCGTGAGGGGTAACCCGGCCTGCCCTGAATTGATAAGACAATGGCGGTGGGGAGCTAATGATGCGGTCGATGCGAAGCATTGCGCATCACATCCGCCCCTGCTAAAAAACGAGCGAGGCGCACATTAGCCTCGCTCGTCTGGTTGATTCCGGTTGTCGCTCAGTCAGCCACCGGACTTTCGGCGTGCTTGCCGTGCTCCCGCGTGGGGTCGAGGTGCTGGTACTCGCCCGTGCGCAGGTGGCACGCCGCCAGATGGTTCGGGTTGCCGTTCACCGGCAGCAGGACCGGCTCGATGTTCGCGCAGATGTCGAGCACGGCGATCGGGCAGCGCGGGTGGAAGCGGCAGCCGGTCGGCGGGTTGATCGGGTTCGGGATCTCGCCCTCCGGGAGCGGCATGGTGCGGCGGCGCTCCGGGTCGGGCACGGG
>DGDY01000225.1:0-3295 GCA_002385675.1 Anaerolineales bacterium UBA3940
CTGCGCTTCGACGCAGAGACGGGCGAGATGGAGGCCATCACCGACCCCGCGCAGACGCCGTTCCGCATCCTGAGCGGCGACTGGCAGGTTTCACCGACCGGTGAGCATATCGTGTTCGTCAGCGCGGAGGATCTGTCGCTGTGGGTGATGACGCTGCCGGGGGCGGATAGGTGAACCGCGAAACTTCACCCCCGTCGCGTCTGCGAGGCGATGGAAGGGGCGAGGTCTTCATAGGGGCAGGTCGTGCGCGATGCTTCGCATTGACCGCATCAACAGACCCGCCCTACCATTCCGCGGCGTATCAGAAACGGCCCTAACCAGACCGCACCGGGCGTAATGCCCCCTCAAAACAACCTCGGCTGCACGGGCTCTTCTTCCACCGGCGGGCGGATCTCCACATCGGACAGCCGCGCGGCGAGGTCGTCCCAATCAATGCCGCCGGCGAGGACAGGCTCCGCGCCCTGCTCCAGCAACGCCTCGTTGCCCGCCGCAAGCCCGGATACGGCAAAGACCGCACGGCCCTGCTTCCACGCCCAGCGCGCGGTGTTGGCGCTGCCGCTGTCCGCCTGAGACTCCACGACAATCACCGCGCGGCACAGCCCGCTCGTGATGCGGTTCCGCGCGATCAGCGTCTGCCGGCTGACGCCCGCCCCCGGCGGCTGCTCGGACAGGACCACCCCGCTTGCGGCAATCTGCGCGGCGAGCGCCACCCCGCGGCGCGGGTACACGTTCTGCACGCCGGAGCCGAGCACGGCGAGCGTCCGCCCGCCCACCTCAAGTGCGCCCCGGTGCGCGGCCATATCGATGCCCAGCGCCAGCCCGCTCACAATCACCCAGCCGCGCCGGGCCAGTTCCGCGGCCATCTGCCGGGCGAGCGCCTCGCTGCGGCGGTTGGGCTGGCGGGTGCCGACGATGGCTACAGCCCGGTCGTCTTCCGGGCGCAGATCGCCCCGGTAGAACAGCACCGGCGGGGCGTCGGGCGTGCGCAGCAGCACACGCGGATAGGCAGCATCCTCCCACGTGACGCACCGGATACCGGCAGCCTCCCAGCCCGCAAGCTGCACCTCGACAGCCGGCAGGTCCACACAGGCGATAGCCTCAGCGGTCTGCGGGCCGACGCCGGGCACGGCCTGCAGCGCGGCGGGCGTCGCGGCGAGCACTTCCTCAAGGCTGCCAAAACGCTGGAGCAGCCGGGTGATGGTCCGCCCACCGACGCCGGCAGCTGTTGCCAGTGCGACCCAGTACAGGCGGCTCATGCGCTTTGGCTCTGCTCGTTGTCAAACGTCATGACGAGGTAGATGACCGGCTCCGGACCGTCGCCGAGGTCGAGCATGACCTGCCGCCGGTCCTTAAAGCCGATGGAGCGGTAGAGGTTCAGCGCAACGGGGTTGGACACCGCCGCCCCGATCTCCACTTCGGGCAGACCGGCCTCGCGTGCGATCTCGACAAGCCGCTCGACGAGCGCCCGCCCGATGCCGTTGCCGCGCAGCGCCTCACACACGATCACGTCGCTGATCTCACCGCCGTTCAACCAGCGCGCCACCTGCCCGTAGGCCACCGCCGCGCCATCCACCACCGCGACGACGCCCCAGGCGACCTCACGCTGCTGGCGTAGCAGCATATCCGCGACGCGCATCCGCACCGACCGCTCTGACCGCTCCGGCCAGCAGTTCCGCTGCAGATCGGCGGCATCGCCCTCCTGCACGAGACGCAGTTCAAAGTCCATCATCAGCCAGCCATTACAGGATCAACATCGCATCGCCGAACGAATAGAACCGGTAGCCCGCCTGCTGCGCCTCCTGGTAAGCCCGGAGTATCGTCTCGCGCCCGGCGAAGGCGCTCACCAGCATCAGCAGCGTGGAGCGCGGCAGGTGGAAGTTCGTAATCATAACATCAACCGCCATGAAGCGATAACCGGGCCGGATGAACAGGTCGGTCGCCTCGTCGATGGCGATCACCGGGCGCCAGGGACAGCGGTCGCCGTCCGCCTCGTACGGATCGCCGGTGATGCCCGCGCTGCGCAACGCCGCCGTCTCCAGCGTGCGCACCGAGGTCGTGCCCACAGCGATGATGCGCCCGCCGGCGAGCTTCGCCTCGTTGATGATGCGGGCGTCGTCGGCGGAGAGCACAGCGCGCTCGGTGTGCATACGGTGCTCGCGAGGGTCCTCGACGGTGACGGGCTGGAAGGTGTCCAGCCCGATGTGCAACGTACAGTAGGCCATCTTCACGCCCGCACGGCGGAGCTCAGCGAGCAGTTCCGGCGTGAAGTGCAGGCCGGCAGTCGGGGCCGCCGCGGAGCCCTCGATGCGGGCATAGACAGTCTGGTAGCGCTCGGCGTCGGCCAGCGGTTCGTGGATGTACGGGGGCAGGGGTATCTCGCCGATGACGCCAAGCAGCGGCCCCAGCGGCTGGTCAAACTGCACGACACGCTCCGAACGCTCGCCCTCTTCGATGACGACGCCCTCGACGGTTGTGCCATTCTGCCCCTCGAACGTGAGGCGTGTCCCCTGACGCACGCCTCGCCCGCCGACGATACCGCGCCAGGTGCGGTCCTCGACGCGGCTCAGCAGCAGCAGTTCGACCTTGCCGCCAGTGTCGGTTTTGTGGCCGTGCAGCCGCGCCGGGATGACCCGCGTCTGGTTGAAAACCAGCACATCGCCCGGCCTCAGGTATTCCCCGATATCGTAGAAGTGACGGTGCTCGATGTCGCCGGTATTGCGGTGCAGCACCAGCAAGCGCGAGGCGTCACGCGGCTCGATGGGTGTCTGGGCTATCTGCTCTTCGGGCAGATAGTAGTCAAAATCACTGGTTTTCATGAAGGTCTCTGAACCGTTCTCGTCAACAACGACTCTCTAATATCAATAGATTCTCTATAGAGTGGATCAGTGTGTATTAATAGTAGTGGCTTTAGTAGGGCCTGTTCAAACTGTTCAAAAGTGCGCTGGCAGGCCTGTTTGCCCCTATATATAGGCTTCTTTGCCACGAGCCGCCTATATATGGGGGGAGTCTATCAACATTGACGGCTCGCCGCCCGTCGAAACTTCTGATGATAACTTGTTGATAGTCTGCGCCGGTTTTAAACACTGTCGATACCCCGTCGATTCGGCCCAAAACTTTCGACAGCGGACAACGCCCGTGTTGAAAGATTCCAGCGAGTTCTTGACACGCTTTCAACAACGGCTGCGCATGGTTCCACAACAGATTGCACAGCCCTTTCGACACCATTACGGGCGGTTTTCGACAGTGTTTGAACAATTCCGGGCGGGGTTTTGAACAACGGCGGCCCCGGCGCAGG
>DGDY01000225.1:3474-17903 GCA_002385675.1 Anaerolineales bacterium UBA3940
GCCTGCTCCATCTCTGCGCGGAGCATGTCGCGCAGCACCGCGTGCAGGATGCCGCCGTTGCGGTAGTACTTCACCTCGACGGGTGAGTCGATACGGGCGATGGTGGTAAATACCTTCTCCTCATTCGTGCCGGGCACGCGAGCGCGCACCGTGATCTCCTGCCGGGGCCGGATGTCGCGGCTGATGCCCTCCACGTCGTAGACCTCATAGCCGGTCAGCCCCAGTGTCTGGGCGTTCTCGCCCGGCTTGAACTGGAGCGGCAGCACGCCCATGCCGACCAGGTTGCTGCGGTGGATGCGCTCGTAGCTCTCGGCGATGACGGCCTTCACACCCAGCAGGAGCACGCCCTTGGCCGCCCAGTCACGCGAGCTGCCTGTGCCGTACTCCTTGCCGGCGATGACCAGGAGCGGCGTGCCCTCGTTCTTGTAGAGCATGGCCGCCTCGTAGATGCTCATCTCCTGCCCGTCCTCCCGGCGGGCCGCGCCCTGCGGCAGGTAGACGGTCACACCGCCCTCGGTGCCGGGCACAAGCTGGTTGCGCAGGCGGATGTTAGCAAACGTCCCGCGCATCATGACCTCATGGTTGCCGCGCCGCGAGCCGTACGAGTTGAAGTCGCGCCGCTCGACGCCGTGCTCAACGAGGTACTGCCCCGCCGGGCTGGTCAGCGGGATCGACCCGGCAGGCGAGATGTGGTCAGTCGTGACGGAGTCGCCAAGCAGCGCCAGCACCCGCGCGCCCCGGATGTCGCCGATCTCCGGTTCCTCCGGCGTGAGGTCCTTGAAGAACGGCGGCTCCTGAATGTACGTCGAGTTCGGGTCCCAGGTGTACAGTTCGCCCTTCGGCACGGCGATCTGGTTCCACATCTCGTTGCCGGTAAAGACGTTCGCGTACTCCTCCTCGAACATCTCCGGCTTGAGCGCGTTGTGGATGGTCTCGCGGATCTCCTCCTGAGACGGCCAGATGTCGCGCAGGTACACGGGCTGGCCCGACGGCGTCGTACCGATTGGCTCGGTCTCAAAGTCGATGTCCACCGTGCCCGCCAGCGCATAGGCGATGACGAGCGGCGGCGAGGCCAGGTAGTTGATCTTCGTCAGCGGGTGGATGCGCCCCTCAAAGTTGCGGTTGCCGCTCAGGACCGCGGCCACAACCAGGTCCTGCTCCTGCACCGCCTGGGCGACATCCTCCTGGAGCGGGCCGCTGTTGCCGATGCAGGTCGTGCAGCCGTAGCCAACAACGTGATAGCGCAGCGCCTCCAGGTAGGGCATCAGCCCGGCTTCGGTGAGGTAGCGGGTCACGACCTTCGAGCCGGGGGCGAGGCTGGTCTTGACGTGCGGCGGCACGCTCAGCCCCAGTTCGACGGCCTTTTTCGCCAGAAGCCCCGCGCCGACCATCACCGCCGGGTTGGAGGTGTTGGTGCAGCTTGTGATGGCCGCAATGACAACCGTACCGTCCGTCACAGCGCTCTTGCTGCCATTGGTGGCGGCTGCCTGCTCCCCGCGATGGCCGTTCTCCTTCAGTTCGCTCAGCACCTTGCGGAAGGCCTGCTGGCTGCGGGCCAGCGGGATGCGATCCTGCGGGCGCCGGGGGCCGGCGATGCTCGGCTCCACATCGCCGAGGTCCAACTCCAGCGTGGCGGAGTAGACCGGGTCGGGCGAGTCGTCGGTGCGGAACATCCCCTGCGCCTTGGTGTACCGCTCGACGAGGTCAACAAGCGCCTCGCTGCGACCCGTGCTGCGCAGGTAGTTGAGTGTCTCATCGTCGACCGGGAACAGGCCGATGGTCGCGCCGTACTCCGGCGACATGTTGGCAATCGTCGCGCGGTCGGCGAGGCTGAGCGTGCTGACGCCCGGCCCGAAGTACTCCACAAACTTGCCGACCACGCCGCGCTCGCGTAGCATCTGCGTGACGGTCAGCACGAGGTCGGTGGCGGTTGCGCCCTCGCGCAGCTCGCCCGTCATGCGGAAGCCGATCACCTCCGGCATGAGCATGTAGATCGGCTGCCCGAGCATGACCGCCTCGGCTTCGATGCCGCCCACACCCCAGCCGACGACGCCCAGCCCGTTGATCATCGTGGTATGCGAGTCGGTGCCGACCAGCGTGTCGGGGAAGGCGATGGTTTCGCCGTTGACCGTGCTCGTCTGCACGACCTTTGCGATGTACTCCAGGTTGACCTGGTGCACGATGCCGGTGGCGGGGGGCACAACCCGGAAGTTAGCGAAGGCGTCCTGCCCCCAGCGCAGGAACTCGTACCGCTCGCGGTTGCGCTCGAACTCGCGCTCGGCGTTGTACATCAGCGCAAAGGCCGAGCCAAACTGGTCCACCTGCACCGAGTGATCGATCACGAGGTCAACGGGCACGACCGGGTTAATGCGGGTAGGGTCGCCGCCCAGCCGCGCCATCGCCGAGCGCAGCGCGGCAAGGTCGACCACGCTGGGCACACCGGTGAAGTCCTGCAGGATCACACGGGCGGGCTTGTACGGGATCTCCTGCTCGCCGGGGCGGGCCCAGGTGGCAAGGTTCACGACGTCGTCGCGGGTGATCTCGAAATTGTCAAGCTGCCGGAGCGCGGCCTCCAGCATAATTTTCATCGAGTAAGGCAGGCGAGATACGTTGCCGATCCCCTCTTCCTCCAGCCGGGTGATGCGGTAGATGGTTACCGGCCCGTTGGGGGTTTCCAGCGTCTCGCGTGCGCCGAAGGGGTCTATGGGCTGGTCTTGGTTGCTCATCTCTCCTCGCTATCCGTTCTGTGAGCACTCATTCGCTCGAACAACTGTTTTAGGGTTAAACTATCAGATGCAGCTACACCGATGGCGTGACAATCTGCAGTGAGTTTTGAGGTTAAGGGGCCACAATGATGGTCAGCGTGCCCGGGCTGCCCAAGGTTCTCTTAAAGTATAGCGAATTGGTCCAGATTCTTGTAGTTGAGAGGTGGTGGGGCTGGGGAACCCCTCCGAACGGCCCAAAGGGTCGTCCACCTCTTCTAAAAGGGGGCGTGGAGAACGGCGTTGTCCTTTGTCGTGTCACCTGATCGCCCCCTAACAGCCCCGCCGGGGAATGGAATTCCCCGGCTAAAAGGGATAGCGGAGCTATCCCGCGAAGTGCCCTGACGGGCACTCCCGTCCCCTCCGGGGACGGCGCCCCCATAGGGGGTGGGAGTCCGTCGCAGACGGACTTGGCGGCGGCGCCAGCCGCCTGCCCGGCAATTTATTGCCGGGCGTCCTCGCCGGGGAATGAAGTTCCCCGGCTAAAAGGGATAGCGGAGCTATCCCGCGAAGTGCCCTGACGGGCACTCCCGTCCCCTCCGGGGACGGCGCCCCCAAGGGGGCGGGAGTCCGTCGCAGACGGACTTGGCGGCGGCGCCAGCCGCCTGCCCGGCAATTCATTGCCGGGCAGCAGGGGCAGAATTGATTACGACTCACCTGGAGCAACGCCGTGGACTGGCAGCTTCCCTCAACAGACATCCGCATCGATGACGCGCTGCGCGAGGCGGTGGGCGGGCATCCGCTCGTCGCGGAGATCCTCGCGCGGCGCGGCCTGACGGACCCGGCCCGCGCGCTCGCCTTCCTCGACCCGGCCCGCTACCGGCCCGCCTCACCCGACGACCTGCCCGACCTCTGCGCGGCGGCGGAGCGCCTTCTGCACGCCGTGCGCAACCGCGAGCAGGTGCTCGTCTGGGGCGACTTCGATGTGGACGGCCAGACGGCGACCGCGCTGCTCGTCGATGCGCTGCGCCGCCTCGGCGCGAACGTGCGCTACCATATCCCCCGCCGGCTGGAGCACGGGCACGGCGTACAGATCGACGTGCTGCGCGAGCACCTCTCACGCGGGGTGGATGTGCTGCTGACCTGCGACACGGGTATCGCTGCGCATGAAGCGGTCGGTGCCGCCCGCGCTGCCGGCGTGGATGTGCTCGTCACCGACCACCACGCGCTGCCTCCCACCCTGCCCGACGCTCATGCCGTTGTTAACCCGCAGCGCCTGCCTGAGGGGCACCCGTTGCGCGACCTGCCCGGCGTTGGCGTGGCCTACAAGCTGGTCGAGAAGCTGTACGACCTCGCAGGCCGCGCCGGGGAGGAGCAGGACCTGCTCGACCTTGTCGCGCTCGGCATCGTCGCGGATGTTGCCACGCTGCGCGGCGATACCCGCTATCTGCTCCAGCTTGGGCTTGACCGCCTGCGCGACCCCCGGCGAGTCGGCCTGCAGGCGCTGTTCGCGTCCGCGCAGGTCGTGCCGACCCACCTTTCCGCCGACACGATCGGCTTCCAAGTCGGGCCGCGCCTCAACGCGCTGGGGCGGCTTGACGACGCCGCGCTGGCCGTCAAACTGCTCACCACCAGCGACCGCGAGACCGCCCAGCAGATCTCCGCACAGCTTGAAAGGCTCAACGACCTCCGCAAGCAGCTTCAGGACCAGATTGTCGGGGCGGCGCTGGCACAGGTCGAGAAGGACCCGGCCCTGCTCGACTTCGAGGCGCTGGTACTCGCCGGTGAGAACTGGCACGCGGGCGTGCTCGGCATCGTCGCCGCGCGGCTGGTCGAACTGTACAACCGCCCGGCGGTCGTGCTGACGTGCCCCCCCGGCGAACCGGCGCGCGGCTCGGCCCGCTCCGTGCCCGGCGTGGACATCGGCGCGGCGATTGCCGCCTGCGCGGACCTGCTCGTGAGCCACGGCGGGCACCCCGGCGCGGCAGGCCTCGCCCTCGACCCGGACCTCATTCCGCAGTTCCGGCGGCGGCTGTCGAACGCCATTGCCAAAACGCGCGACCCATCCGTTCGCCCCGTGCAGCAGGTGGATGCCGTCGTCAGCCTGGCGGATGTGACGGACGCCTTCGCGGCGGAGTTGAACCGGCTTGCGCCCTTCGGGGAGGGCAACCCGCCGGTGCAGGTGATGGTCCCCCGGCTGGTGGTCAGGACGAGCACGACGTTCGGGTTGGAGCGGCAGCACCGGCGCGTCACCGTCGTGGATGAGACGGGCCGCACGGCGGTCGTGACGTGGTGGCGCGGTGCGGACTCGCCGCTGCCGCAGACCCTGTTCGACCTGCTGTTCATCCCCCGCTTCAGCGATTACAAAGGCAGCCGCACGCTGGAACTGGAGTGGGTAGCGAGCCGCCCGACCCCCGGCGTTGTGATTGAGCCTGGCACGCGCCGTGAGGTGATCGATCTGCGCCGTGAACCATCCCCGCGCGGCCAGCTCCCGGCGGATGGGTTCGCAGTGTGGGCGGAGGCCGCGCCGCAGGACGCGCTGCCGTTCCCCACCGAGCAGCTCGTGGACCGCCACAGCATACAGCCTGTCTCCGACCTCGTGATCTGGTCCACGCCGCCCGGCCCGCTTGAGCTTCAGGAGATGATCGAGGCCAGCCGCGCGCGGCGGTTCTATCTCGTCGGGGAGCACCGCCCGCCGAGCGATCCGGACGGCTTCGCCCGGCGGCTGGCAGGGCTGGCGAAGTACGCCATCGAGCACTACCCGGACGGTGTCGGGCTGCGGCAGATCGCGGCGGCGATGGGCCAGCGTGAGATCACGGTGCGGCGCGGGCTGGAGTGGCTGGCCGCGAAGGGCATGTTCGGCGTGGAGTGGCTGCCCGACGACCAGGTGCGTATCACGCCCGGCGGCAACCCTGACCCCGAGGCGGCGGCGCGGCTGTGGGATTCCGTCACGGCGCTGCTGCGCGAGGCGGCGGCCTTCCAGCAGTACTTCCTGCGCGCGGACCTGTCGGCGTTTTTCGAGGGTGAGGGGTGAGAGAGCCCACGAATGGCACGAATGGGATGAGGGGGAGCCAACCCGTTGCCGATTTCGCCCCGTTATGGCATGATGAAGAACAGACCTTACCACCCCATATCTCAACTCAAGGAAGTGCGAAATATGATCGATGCGCCCACGACTGTACGGCAACCTTCTGAACGTGATATGGAACTTCAGGAGATCGTGAACGAACGGTTGGAGAGCGATTCGGTCGTCCGCGAGCTGGACATCCCGCTTGAGACCGAGGTCCTCGACGGCGTGGTGACCGTCACCGGCGTCGCCCGCTCGCGGATGACGCGCGAGCGCATCCTGTACCTGGTCGCCAGCACTCCCGGCGTGAAGAAAGTCATCGACAACCTCGTCACCGACCCGGAGATCGAAACCGAGATCGCCCGGCTCGTCGCCGCCGACCCGTCCATCCGCCCGCGCCTGTTCAAAGTGTCGAGCTACATGGCCCGCGTGACGCTCTACGGCGAGGTCGAGAGCGAGGAAGAGCGTCAGGCCATCCTGACGCTGGCGCGGTCGGTAGCGGGCGTGCGGGACATCCTTGATTATCTGACCGTCAGCCCCACGACGTAGCCGGGCCTAGCAGGGGAGAACACCACGCATGAACATTGGCATTCCGGTTGAGCGCCAGCCCAACGAGTACCGCGTCGGGCTGACGCCGAAAGGCGTCGCGCTGCTTACTCAAGCGGGGCATCGCTGCTATGTGCAGCGCGGCGCAGGCGTAGGCGCGGGCTTTGAGGACGCCGCCTACGAGCGCGCAGGCGCACGCATCGCCTACGCAGCCGAAGAAGTGTACTCGCGGGCCGACCTCGTGTTGAAGGTCGGCCCGCCGACTCTCGAGGAGATGGTCTTTGTGCGTGACGGGCAGACCATCTGCGCCTTCTGGCATCTGCTCGCCCGCCCGCGCGAGATGACGCACATCCTGCTGGAGCGGCGGGCGACCGCCGTCGCCTACGAGTTGATCCAGGAGGAGAACGGCCACCTGCCTGTGCTGCGCCCGCTCAGCGAGATTGCCGGGCGGATGGCCCCACAGATCGCCGCGCGCTGGCTGCAGAACGACGGCGGCGGCAGCGGGATCCTGCTCGGCGGACTGGCGGGCGTCCCGCCGACCAACGTCGCCATCCTCGGCGCGGGGATCGTCGGGATGAACGCCGCCCGGACGTTCCTGGGGCTCGGGGCGCGGGTGTACGTGCTCGACAAGGACCTCTCGCGCCTCCAGTTGATTGACGAGCAGTACCGGGGCCAGATCGTCACGATGGTGTCGCACGACTTCAACGTGGCCCGGGTCTGCACGTTCGCCCGGGTGCTGGTCGGTGCGGTGCTGGAGCCGGGCGCGCGCGCGCCGGTGCTCGTCACGCGGGAGATGGTGCGCTCGATGCGCCCCCGCAGCGTCATCCTCGATATTTCCATCGACCAGGGCGGCTGTGTCGAGACGAGCCGTCCGACGACGCACGACGACCCGGTCTACGTGGAAGAGAACGTTATCCACTACTGCGTCCCGAACATGCCGGGGGTGGTGGCTCGCACTGCGACCCACGCGTATCTCAACGCTGCCTGGCCCTACATCCAGCAGATTGCGAACACCGGCATCCGCGAGGCCATCGAGGCGAACCCCGCCCTGATGCGCGGGGTGGTTGTACACGATGGCCGGGTGACGAACAAGAACCTGGCGCTGCTGCTAGAGGAGGCCTGACGCATGGTACACTGGGCAAACATCTACCACGAGCGCCGCGTCACGGCGGAAGAGGCAGTGCGGGCGATCAAGTCCGGCGACCGGGTGTTTCTGACCGGCAACTGCTCGGTGCCGCAGGTGGTGCTCGCCGCGCTGGTGGAGTACGCGAAGGAAAACCTGCACGATGTCGAACTCACGCAGGTGCTGACCGTCGGCGAGGCGGCCTATGCCGAGCCGGAGATGGAAGGCCACATCCGCGTGAACACAATGTTCATCGGGCATGGTGTGCGCCGCGCTGTGCAGGAGGGCCGCGCGGACTTCACGCCGGTCTTTCTGTCAGAGGTTCCCCGGCTGTACCGCACCGAACTGCCCCTCGACGTGGCGCTGATCCACGTCTCCCCGCCGGATGAGCACGGCTTCTGCTCGTTCGGCGTTGAGGTCGGGGTGACGAAGACCGCGGCCAACGTCGCCAAGACGGTCATCGCGGAGGTCAACCCCCGCATGCCGCGCACCCTCGGTGACAGCTTCATCCACATCAGCAAGATCGACCTGCTCGTCGAGGTGGACTACCCCCTGCCGGAGTTCCGCATGGGCGAGCCGTCCGAGGTGCAGCAGGCCATCGGGCAGCACATCGCCGGGCTGATTGAGGACGGTAGCACGATCCAGACGGGCATCGGCGGCATCCCCGATGCGGTGCTCCAGTACCTCGACAGCAAGAAGGACCTCGGCATCCACACCGAGCTGTTTTCCGACGGCGTGATCGACCTGGTGAACCGGGGCATCATCAACAACGAGGCCAAGACGCTCCACCCCGGCAAGATCATCGCGGGCTTCCTGCTCGGCACACAGCGGCTGTACGACTTTGTGCATGACAACCCCATCGTCGAGCTTCACCCGACGGAGTACGTCAACGACCCGTTCCTCATCGCGCAGAACGAGAAGATGGTTTCCATCAACTCGGCGATTGAGGTGGACCTGACCGGGCAGGTGTGCGCGGACAGCATCGGGCCGAGCCTGTACAGTGGCGTCGGTGGGCAGGTGGACTTCGTGCGCGGGGCGGCCCGCTCGAAGGGCGGCAAGCCGATCATCGCGCTGCCCTCGACGGCGAAGGACGACACCATCAGCCGCATCACGTGGCAGTTACGGCCCGGCGCAGGCGTGGTGACGACGCGCAACGACGTACACTACATCGTGACGGAGTACGGGGTCGCGTACCTGTACGGCAAGTCGATCCGCGAGCGGGCGCAGGCGCTGATCAACATCGCGCATCCCAACTTCCGCGAGGAGCTTGAGCGGAAGGCCCGCGAGCTGAACTACATCCCCCGGCAGTATGTGGGGGTCGGCACGGGAGAGTGAGGGCGGCCAATCAGGCTCGATTCTCGTTGTAGGGGCGGGTCGTGATGCGCGATGCTCCGCATCGACCGCATCAATAGACCCGCTCCTACCAACCATGCTGTTCAAAGCTCAGGGAGCCGCGAATAAACTTCGCGGCTCCGGTGTAAGACCGAACATCTCCTATTCGTGCCATTCGTGGACTCGATCACCTATCCGTGTCATCTGTGCCATCTGTGGACTCACACCCCTGCCGTGCTATACTCCCCACGTAGTTCTTCAGCCGAGAGGTGACATCATGCCCCTGTCCATGGAAGAAGTCGAGCACATTGCCGAACTGGCGCGGCTGGCGCTCACCGGGGAGGAGAAGGAGCGGCTGCGCGAGGAGCTTTCCGAGATTCTCGATATCGCGCAGCGCCTCCAGCGCATTGACACGAGCGACATCCCGCCCACCGCGACCGTCCTGCCGGTCAATACCGTGCTGCGCCCCGACGAGAGCCGCCCCGGCTCCCCGCGTGACAGGCTGCTCGAAAACGCCGCCGAGCACGAGGACGGGCAGTTCCGCGTTGATGTGATACTGGATTAGCCGCCATGACCGCACTCACAGACCTGACCATTCGTGAAGCTGCTGACAGGCTCCGCGCGGGCGAGATCTCGTCCGTCGAGTTGACCCGCGCCTATCTCGACCGCATCGCCGCGCTGGACGACACGCTGCAAGCCTACCTGACCGTCACCGGCGAGATAGCGCTGGAGCAGGCTCGCCGGGCCGACGAGCGCCGCGCGGCAGGTGAGGACGACCCGCTGCTGGGCGTGCCGCTCGCCTACAAGGATGTGCTTGCGACCGAGGGCGTGCAGACCACCTGCGCCTCGCGGATCCTCCAGGGTTATAAGCCGCCGTACACCGCAACGGCGATCCGGAAGCTGGAGGCTCGCGGCGCGGTGATGCTCGGCAAGACGAACATGGACGAGTTCGCGATGGGCTCCTCTACCGAGAACTCGGCCTACGCCGTGACCCGCAACCCCTGGGACCTCGACCGGGTGCCCGGTGGCTCGTCGGGCGGCAGCGCGGTGGCGACCGCTGCGGGCATGGCGGCGGGAGCGCTCGGCACGGACACCGGCGGCAGCATCCGGCAGCCCGCGTCGCTGTGCGGCGTCGTTGGGCTGAAGCCGAGCTACGGGCGGGTGTCCCGCTACGGGCTGGTGGCGTTTGCCTCGTCGCTGGACTCGATTGGCCCGCTCACCCGTTCCGTCGAGGACGCGGCGATCCTGCTCGGTGCGATAGCCGGGCACGACCCTGCCGACTCCACGTCGGTCAACGCCCCCGTGCCGGACTACACGGCGGCGCTGCGCCCCGACATGAAGGGGATGCGCGTCGGCGTGCCGAAGGAATACTTCCTCGCCGAGGGGATGCAGCCGGAAGTTGTGGAGGCGGTGCGGGCGGCCATCGCGCAGCTAGAGGCGCTCGGTGCGGAGATCGTCGAGGTGAGCCTGCCCCACACCGAGGCGGGGCTGGCGGTGTACTACATCATCGCCCCGGCGGAGGCGTCCGCGAACCTTGCCCGCTTCGACGGTGTGCGCTACGGGCTGCGCGTGCCGGGCGGAGAACTGATAGAGACCTACAAGCAAACGCGCGGCGCGGGCTTCGGCGCGGAGGTCAAGCGGCGCATCATGATCGGCACATATGCGCTCTCGGCGGGCTACTATGACGCCTACTATCTGCAGGCGCAGAAGGTCCGCACGCTGCTCAAGCAGGACTTCGACGCGGCCTTCGAGCAGGTGGACGTGCTCGCCGCGCCGGTCTCCCCGACGACCGCTTTCCGCATCGGCGAGCGCACCGACGATCCGCTACAGATGTACGCCGCCGATACGCTCACGCTCGGCGCGAGCCTGGCAGGTGTGTGCGGTATCTCGGTGCCGTGCGGCTTCGACAGCGAGGGGCTGCCAATCGGCCTGCAATTGATCGGCCCGGCGTTTGAGGAGGCGCGGATTCTGCGCGCCGCCTATGCCTACGAGCAGGCGACGGACTGGCAGCGCATGCCCGAGGTGCGGGTTTAGGGCCGACGGTGGCGAGTATTGATCCACGAATGTAGAGGTGCGTTCGGCTTTTGCCCCGCCGCGACTAAACGTCGCGGCTCCTGATCATGAATAGCACAAACGACACAATGCAAATGGTAGGGGCGGATCTCAGATCCGCCCCTACATGATTCCGAGACTGTATGACCCGGTTTTGGCCGGATAATAACCTCGCTTTTGTAAAATACACTTGACATTATGTAAAGCATGCTTTACAATCTGTTCATCACCAGTGGCCTGAAAAACATCAATGGGAGAATAGATCGATGAGCAAGCAGAACACAGACAACGATGTCCAGAGCTACTTCGGGATGTGGATCGCACTGGGTGCGGGGATGGGCGTGGCGCTCGGTGCGGCGTTCGACAACATCGCGCTGGGGCTGGCGCTCGGCCTGGCGATCGGTACTGCCATTGGGCTGGGGCAGAGCAGCAGCCAGCGCGGCGGCGACGAGGCGAGCGAGGACGACAAATGAGCGAGACGCGGCGGTATGTGATCCACTTCGGTTCAGCGATGGCGGCCTATGCCGTTGTGCTGACCATATCCATCCTGCTCATCCAGGCGTACGAGGACGCGTGGTGGCGCTATTTCGTCGCGGTGGCGCCGGTCGTGCCCATCATCTTTGCGGTGATGGCCGTCGTCAGGCGGGTGCGCACGCTAGACGAGCTTCAGCAACGCATCCAGCTTGAGGCGCTCGCCTTCGCCTTCTGCGCCACGGCGATCGTCACGTTCACGTATGGCTTTCTCGAACTCGTCGGCCTGCCCCACCTGGACTGGCTGTGGGTGTTCCCGCTGATGTGCTCTCTGTGGGCTGTTGGCCTGGGGATTGCGAGCTGGAGGTACCGGTGAAAAACCGCCTGAAGCTGCTACGGACCGAGCGCGGGCTGACGCAGGCGGAGGTGGCCGATCGGCTTGGCGTATCCCGCCAGACGGTGCACGCCATCGAGGTGGGAAAGTACGACCCGAGCCTGCCGCTCGCGTTCAAGATTGCGCGGCTGTTCGAGCGGCGCATCGAGGAGATCTTTGAGCCGGACGAGCACGACCTGGCGCGGGGCTGAGGCTCGCTACCCCAGCCGCCGCACATGCTCGACGATGTCGGCGGCGAGGTCGTAGCGCCCGAACTGCGGCATGATATACAGGCCCGCCGCGCGCTCGCGCAGCGCCTCAGCCAGTTCCTGCGCGATACGCACACCCTCTGCCGGTGCGTCCGGCCCTGCCGCCTCGATGCGCTGGAGGATCGGTTCAGGGATGGTGATGCCGGGGACTTCGTTGTGCAGGAAGCGTGCGTGTCGGATGCTGTAGAGCGGCATTACGCCGACGAGCACCGGCAGCTTCAGCGGGCCGTTGGCCGCCTCGAAGCGCTCCATAAAGCTGTCGAAGTCCGCGGCATCAAAGAGGGGCTGGGTGAGCACATAGTCCACCCCGCCCTCGATCTTTTTACACAGCACGCGGATCTCACGCTCGATGTCGGGGGCGTTCAGGTTAAGCGCCGCGCTGACGAGGAAGTTCGTCGGCTGGCCGATGGGGTTGCCCGCCCAGTCAAGCCCCCGGTTGAGGTTGTGCTTGATCAGCCGGATCAGACCAGAGGGCACAATGTCGTAGTTGTCCGCCGCGTCGGGGTAATCGCCGATGTGAGTCGGGTCGCCCATCACGACGAACAGGTTGCGGATGTGCAGCGCGTGTGCGGCGAGCAGGTCGCCCTGGATGCGCAGCAGGTTGCGCCCGCGCGTCGGGAAGTGCAGCACGGTCTCGACGCCTGCTCGCTCCTGCAAGAGCGCGCAGACCGCCCACGGGCTCATCCGCATGCGCGCCATCGGGCTGTCCGTCACGTCGATGGCATCCGCGCCGGCGTCGCGCAGCGACTGGGCGGCCCGCATCGTCTTTTCGGCGGCAATGCCGCGCGGCGGCGACACCTCAACCGCAATGACGAAGTCACCCCGGGCGAGCTTCTTGGCTAGCTCACTCGGCGCGGGCGGCTCGGCGACCTCCTCGCCATTCGAGTCGTCCACATCCCCTACCCACACGACGGGGCTGCTGCCCCTCTCGTCGAGCGCGCGCCGCATGTAGGCGATATGCTCCGGCGTCGTGCCGCAGCAGCCGCCGATCAGGCTGACGCCGTGCTCACGCAGCGCGACGGCATACTCGGCAAAATAGCCCGGCCCCGAGGCATACATCACGCGCCCGCCGACGTTCTCCGGCCAGCCCGCGTTGGGCATCGCGGAAAAGCGGACCGGCGCGTCGGGCGGCAGGGCGGCGCGCATCTGCTGGACGACACGCATGATCTGGGCTGGGCCGCCGGAGCAGTTCGCGCCGATCAGGTCTACGTCCAGGTCTGCCAGCGCGAGGGCCGCCTGCTGCGGCGTGTCGCCGAGCAGGGTACGGTCGTCCCGGGTGAAGGTCACCTGGGCGACGATGGGCAGGTCGCACACCTCACGGGCGGCGTGCGCCGCCTCTCGCAGTTCGGCGAGGTCGGAGAATGTTTCGAGGATGATGAGGTCCGCCCCGGCGTCGCACAGCGCCGCGATTTGCTCGCGGAAGGCCTCGCGGGCCTGCTCCGCCGAGACGCGACCAAAGGGCGCGAGCCGCACGCCCAGCGGCCCCACCGAGCCTGCAACGTAGGCATCCGCACGTCCGCTCTCCTTGATGGCCTGCCGGGCCAGCCGGACGCCCGCGCGGTTGATCTCCGCGACGCGGTCCTCCAGCCCGTACTCGGCCAGCTTGAAGCGGTTCGCGCCGAAGGTGTTGGTTTCGATGACCTCTGCGCCCGCGTCGAGATAGGCGGTGTGGATGCCCAGCACAAGCGCCGGGCTGCTCAGGTTCAGTTCGTCAAAACAGGCCTCGATGGGCACGCCCCTGGCGTGCAGCAGGGTTCCCATTGCGCCATCGGCGAGGATGGCGCTCCCCTGGTCAAGCCGCTCCCGGAATGTCATGCCGCTCATGCTGTCCCCCTCCATGCAACCTCGCTGCTGGTGACTGTACCGCCGACGCGGTGCGCTGGCAAGAGCCAGGGTGAGTATAAGTTCATCGGCATCCCTCACCCCGGTCGCGAGCTTCGGTTTCTGCCCTCACCCCCTAGCCCCCTCTCCCGGTCGCGACCTTCGGTCGCTGGGAGAGGGGGAAGATGTCACCCAACGCCCCTCTCCCAGGCCGCGATAGCGGCTGACCGGGAGAGGGGCAGACCTGGCGCGGCGCTGGCAAGAGGAGAGTACACGCCGCGCGATCTTGTAGGGGCGGGTCTCAGACCCGCCCCTACCAATCCCTCGACATCCCCGCCCCCGGCTGCTAGACTTGCAAATGATGCACGAGGAGCCGCCCGGCGCGGGGAACGAACGTTGAAGCCAGATAAGAATCGCAAAGAATCCGCAAAATTCGTTGCCTGTTGCACGGTGATTTGGTATAATTCGCCTCGTCATGCCACCCTAGCTCAATCGGCAGAGCAGGCGCTTCGTAAGCGTCAGGTTATCGGTTCAAGTCCGATGGGTGGCTTCCCGCCCCGGAATCGCCTTCCGGGGCGTTTTTTGTACCCATCCTTCTCAATTTCACAGGAGATATGATGCCGGAGCAGGCCCCCCTCTCCCAACCCATCACGATTGCGGTTGCAGGCGGCAG
>DGDY01000225.1:18103-21541 GCA_002385675.1 Anaerolineales bacterium UBA3940
GAGCACATCAAGGCGCTGAAGCGCGGTGAGCCGGTCCGTATGCCTGTCTATGACTTTGCTCATCACCGCCGCACGGAAGAAGTCCGTATCGTCAACCCGCAGCGCATCATCCTGGTCGAAGGCATCCTGATCTTTACCGATGCTCGCCTGCGCGACCTGTTCGACGTCCGGATCTTCGTCGAGACGGACGACGACGTGCGCCTCATTCGCCGGCTGCAGCGTGACATCCGCGATCGTGGGCGTACCATCGAGTCGGTTATCAACCAGTGGATGCAGACCGTGAGACCCATGCACCTCGAATTCGTAGAACCCAGCAAACGCTATGCACACGTGATTATTCCTGAGGGAGGGTTGAACGAGGTGGCAATGGAAATGGTGATTGCACGCATCGAGGCGCTGCGGGGGCAGACGGCGTGAGCCCCGACAATCCGCCAAAGGAGGAGGCTCTGCCCGCGCAGGCTGTCGGGTCGGCAGGTGAGCAGAAGTTCGGGTGGAAGCACGCCGCCTCGCTGCTCTTCGCTGTCGGCGTGACGCTGCTGATCTTCATCTTCCGCGACCGGCTGCAGGACCTTGACCGGCTGGCTTATGCCGGGGCGTTCCTGGCGATGCTGATCGGCAATGCAACGCTGCTGCTGCCGGTGCCGGGGCTGATCTTCGTGTTTGCGCTGGGCGGCTCGCTGAACCCGCTGCTCGTCGGGCTGGTCGCCGGGCCGGGCGCGGCGCTCGGTGAGCTGACCGGCTACTTTGCGGGCTACGGTGGCAGCGCCATCGTTGACAACCTCGACGTGTACCAGCGGGTCAAGCGCTGGATGGAGAAATACGGCCTCGCCGCCATCTCCGTGCTGGCGGCGATCCCCAACCCGCTGTTCGATATGGCGGGCATCGTCGCGGGCACGCTTCGCATCAAGTGGTGGCAGTTCCTGCTGGCGGCGTGGGCTGGCAAGACGGTGCAGGCGATCTTCATCGCGTATGCGGGGGCGCTGTCATTGGGCTGGGTGGAGCAGCTTTTGCGGTAACCCCCGCCCGGGAATGGAATTCCCGGGCTACAGGATAGCGAAGCTGTCCCTTTTTGCCGGGCAATTCATTGCCCGGCTAGCTTCACATGTTGCGCCCCATCCCTTCCCGCCTGTAGACTATGGCTGAAGGGAGAATTGCCCCGCGAGGGGGGATTTACGGCGGGGCTGGCTGAAGGAAGCTGTTATGAAGCACTTTGACCTCAACAACCCGCGCACACTCGCCATCACCGGCGTGATGACCGCGCTCGTGCTCGGCCTGACCATGATCAAAATCCCGGTGCCGGGGTCGCTGGGCTACGTTCACCCCGGCGACATCGCCATTTATTTCGCGTCCTTTGCCTTCGGACCATGGGTCGGGATGATCGCCGGTGGGGTCGGCACGGGGCTGGCAGACGTGGCGAGCGGCGCGTATGCCATCTTCGCGCCGCTGTCGCTGGTAGTGCATGGCTTGCAGGGGCTTGTCGCCGGCTGGATCGCCTACGGCACGCTCAAGCCGGGCCGCCTCGGGCTGGGCGTGCTGGCCGGCGGCCTGATCGTCATCGCCGGCTACTTCGCAGGCGAGGCGCTCGTGCCCGTGCTCGGCGGGCCGGCGGTCGCCGTGAGCGAGGTCCCCTTTAACTTTATGCAGGAGCTGTTCGGGGCGCTCGGCGCGGTCGTCTACCTTGCCGTGGTGCGCGCCTATCCGCGCCTGCGGCAGGCCACCGAGCAGCCACCTGTTTAATGCTTTTTGTCCACAGATGACACAGATGTCACAGATAATTGGAATGAGTCCACGAATGACACGAATAGCACGAATATTTTTACATTCGTGTCATTCGTGCCATTCGTGGATCAACTTCCCATCCGTGTAATCTGTGTCATCTGTGGATTCACTCCCCCCGCCAACCTCTGCCATGATCCGCGTTGAGAGCCTGCGCTACCGCTACCCGCCCCTGACTCCTGGCGGCGAGTGGACGACCGCGCTGGATAACGTCTCCTTCGTTGTGCCGCGCGGCACGTGCCTCGCCGTCACCGGGCCGAACAACGCCGGGAAGTCCACGCTGATGCTCGCCGTTGCCGGGCTGGCTCCTCGCTTGACTTCCGGCCACCTGGAGGGGCAGATTGTCGTCGCCGGGCACGACGCGCAGGCCGCGCCGCCCGGCGCGCTCGCCGACGCCATCGGCCTGGTGCTGCAGGACCCGTCCGGCCAGCTTTTCAACCCCAGCGTCGAGGAGGAGGTTGCGTGGGGGCTGGAGAACCTCGGCCTGCCGCCCGCCGAGATGCGCGAGCGCATCGCCTGGGCGCTCGACGCGGTCGGGCTGGCGGATGTGCCGCTCACGCAGCCGCCGCAGTCGCTCTCCGGCGGCCAGCAGAAGCGGCTGGCGCTGGCGGCGGCTCTCGCGCTGCGCCCGCAGATACTGGTGCTCGACGAGCCATCGGGCGGGCTGGCCCCTGCCGCCCGCGCGGAGATGGTCGAGGTGCTGGCCGACCTGCGCGCCCGCTCCGGCCTGACGCTGCTGCTCGCGGAGTCCGACCCCTCGGTGATTGCCGCGCTGGCGGATGAGGTGCTCGTGCTCGACGGCGGGCGCGTCACCGCACACGGATCGCCACGCGAGATATACCCGGCGCTCAGCCGTCAGCCCGGCTCGCCGGTGCCGGTGCCGCCCGCAAGCCGGTTCGCGGCAACGGCGAACGAGCGCCCCGGCCTCAGCCTGACGTGCCTGACCGCCGCCGAAGCCGTCGAGCAGGCGGGCCGCTACCCGCTCGGCGAGTGCCCGCCCCCGTCATCCCCCGCGCCTGCCGCCCCTGCCGACCCGGCAGCGCCGCCTGCCATTCAGTTAGAGGATGTGGCCTTTGCCTATGACCCGGCGCGACCGGTGCTGCGCGGCATCGACCTGACCGTGCGCCCCGGCGAGTTCGTCGCGCTGACGGGCGACAACGGCGCGGGCAAGACGACCTTTGCCCGCCATCTCATCGGCCTGCTGACCCCGACGCGCGGCACGGTGACGATCGCCGGGCTGCGCACGTCACAGCACCGCATCGGGGAGATCGCGCGGGAGGTGGGCTTTGCGTATCAGAACCCGGAGTTGCAGATCTTCAGCCCGACGGTGCGCGAGGAGGTCGCCTTTGGGCCGCGTAACCTCGGCTTGCGAGGCGCGACGCTCGATGAGGCGGTTGAGGCGGCGCTATGCCGCTTCGGGTTGGAAGCCATTGCAGAGCACCCGCCCGCCGCGCTGAGCTTCAGCGACCGGCGCATGGTGGCGCTGGCGTCCATCGCCGCGATGCGCACGCCGATCCTCGTGCTGGACGAGCCGACCGTTGGGCTGGATGCGGCAGGGCAGACGCGGGTGCTGGCCTGGCTCGCCGAGCGGCACCGCGAGGGCGCGACGGTGCTACTCATCACGCACGACATGGGGCCTGTCTCTTATACACATCTCGGAGA
>DGDY01000259.1:0-6258 GCA_002385675.1 Anaerolineales bacterium UBA3940
AGGTGGACCGCTTCGAGGGCGTGACCGGGATCATGAGCTTTGACGAGCAGGGCGACCCGACCAAGTGTGCGGTGATCATCCGCATCCAGGACGGCGCCTTCACCTACTACGATCAGGCGTGCCCGGCGGGCTTCCCCTAAACCGGGGCCCGTCGCTCGCCCGGAGTGATGAGTCTGGCGCTCTGCCGCCTGTGCAGGGCGCCAGACGGATCACCCGAACTGACAAGTAGACTACTTCTGGCGCTCAGCCGCTCTCTGGAGACAACCTCGATGGTTTTCATACAGCAGTTTCTCAATGGCCTCCAGTTGGGCAGTCTCTACGCCCTGATTGCCCTCGGTTACTCACTCGTGTATGGCGTTTTGCTCCTCATCAACTTCGCGCACGGCGACGTGTTCATGCTGGGCGCGTTCATCGGCGTGTTTGGGGCGTTCACGCTGGGGCTGCCGTTCGTGCCGACGCTGCTGGTTTCCATGCTGCTGACGGGCAGCATTGCCGTGCTCATCGAGCGCGTGGCGTACAAGCCGCTGCGGCACGCCTCGCGCCTCTCGGCGGTGATTACCGCGCTGGGCGTTGGCCTGATACTGGAGAACGGCATGCTGGCGCTCACCGGCGCCAACCCGCGCAGCTTCCCGCGCGGGTTCGTCGAAACCAGCAGCTACCGTCTGGGGACGATCAGCATCGGCACGATTGAGATCCTCATCTTCGCGCTGACAGCTCTGCTGCTGACGGGGCTTTACCTGCTCGTGCAGCACACCAAGTGGGGTATGGCGATGCGCGCCATCTCCTATGACAAGTTCGCGCTGCCGCTGATGGGCGTCTCGCCGGACCGCATCATCTCGCTGACATTCCTGCTCGGTGGCTCGCTGGCGGCGGCGGGCGGCATCCTGTGGGGGCTGGCCTACCCCGTGCTGAACCCCTACATGGGCCTGCGCGTCGGCTGGAAGGCGTTCATTGCCGCAGTGGTCGGCGGTATCGGCGACATCCGGGGCGCGGTTGTCGGCGGCCTGCTTTTGGGCTTCGTCGAGATCTTCGCCGCGCACTTCTTCGCCTCCAGCTACCGTGACCTGATCGCGTTTGCCCTGCTGCTGATTATCCTCGTCGTCCGCCCGACCGGCATCTTTGGTGTAGCCCGCCGGCAGAAGGTGTAGGAGCCGACCGATGGCATCTACCACGACACAGACTCAAGTTACTGGCGTTCGCCGCATCCGCGTGATCGACCGGCTTGCAGTACAGCTTGCTGAGACGCCGGTGCTCTCCTACCTGCTGGGCGCACTCGTCGCCGTCGGGCTGGAGGCGTATTTCGGCTACTATATCGCGCGGCTTGTTGGCCTGCGCCGTGCGCCGGTGCTGTTTGGCAGCATCGCCGTGCTGGAGAACTTCGGCAACCTGGACCTCTCCGGCATCCTGTCGCCGCTCATTCCCGCGTCGAGTGCGCCTGCCGAGCCGTGGGCGATGTCGGGGCGAGCGCTGATCAACGTGCTGCGTGTCTTCATCTCGGACATCCCCCCGGCGCTGCTGACCCTGCTGCAGGTGCTCGCCTATGACATCATCATCTTTGTGCTGCCGATCCTGGTGGTGGGCCTGCTGGCAAGGCGGCCTGTGCGCTGGGTTGTGACGCGGGTGCCCTTCCTCCTCACTATGCTGCTGCAGCTTGTGCTGCTCTACATTGTGATCCGCATCTGGGGCAGCCTGAGCGACTACCGCAACCTGGTGCTGATGTTCATCGGCATCAACGTGATCCTGACCATCAGCCTGAACCTGATCAACGGCTACATGGGTGAGTTCTCGGTCGGGCATGCGGCGTTTATGGCGGTCGGCGCGTACGTCTCCGCCGTGCTGACGATGTGGCTGTTCACAAACAACGCGGTGTTTGGAGAGGCGCTGCTGCCCTGGGTGACATCGCTGCCGTTCGGCATTGGCAACTCCATCGGCTTCATCTTCGCGCTGTTGGTTGGCGGGCTGGCCGCCGCACTGGTCAGCCTGCTGGTTGCGATCCCGTCGTTCCGCACGCGCGGCGACTACCTTGCCATCGTGACGCTTGCGCTGCTGTTCATCGTGCTCTCGTTCATCAACAACCTGAACGCGATTGGCGGCGCGCGCGGGCTTAACGGCGTGCCGCTGTGGAGCACAGTGACGTGGGTGTACGTCTTCACGCTGTTGGCGCTGTTCACAGTGCGCAACCTCGTGAACTCGACGTTCGGCAAGGGCATCATCGCCATCCGTGAGGACGAGATCGCCGCCAACCTGATGAGCGTGAACACCAAGCGTGTGAAGCTGGTGGCCTTCATGTACTCGTCGTTCCTCGCCGGGATCGCGGGTGGGCTGTTCGCGCATGTGCTGGCCTACGTGAACCCCGGTACGTTCGGCATCCTGAAGTCGACCGAGGTGCTCGTCATGGTGTACCTCGGCGGGATGGGCAGCATCACCGGCTCGGTGGTCGCCGCCGTGCTGTTCACCATTCTGCTGGAGGCGCTGCGCCCGCTTGGCGTGCTGAAGTGGGTCATCATCCCGCTGATCCTGATCCTGCTGATGCTGTTCCGCCCGCAGGGGCTGTTCGGCAACCGCGAGATCAACCTGAACTGGGGCTCGGGCCGCCGCGCCAAGAAGGACATGGACTACGAAGCCAGCCTGATGGAGAAGGACGCCAGCGATGCCATTGTTACAGATTAACCACCTGGGCCACACCTTCGGCGGGCTGAAAGCCGTCAACGACTTCAACCTCACGCTGGAGGAAGGCGAGTTGATCGGCCTGATCGGGCCGAACGGCGCGGGCAAGACGACGATCTTCAACCTCGTGACCGGCGTCTACCGCGCCACTGAAGGCGAGATCATCTTTAACGGTGAGAACATCGTCGGCTACCCGCCGCACAAGATCAACACGATGGGCATCAGCCGCACCTTCCAGACCATCCGCCTGTGGGACGGCATGACCGTGCTCGACAACATGCGCGTCGCCCACCACAGCCAGGTGCGGTACGGCCTGTTTGACTCGCTGTTCCACACACCGGCCTACCACCGGCAGGAAGAGGAGATCACCGAGCACTCGATGGAGTTACTGCGCCTGTTCAACTTTGACCGCTTTGCGGACATGCCGGCGGGTGGGCTGCCCTACGGTGAGCGCCGCCGCCTGGAGATCGTCCGCGCGATGGCGGCGCGGCCCAAGCTGCTGCTGCTCGACGAACCGGCGGCGGGCATGAACCCCGGCGAGGTCGACTCGCTGATGGAGTTCATTGCCTGGATTCGTGACGAGTTCAAGCTGACCATCTGGCTGATCGAGCACCAGATGCGGCTGGTCATGGGCATCTGCGAGCGGCTTAAGGTGATCGACTTCGGCAGCACCATCGCTGAGGGCAAGCCGGAGGAGGTCCGTAATAACCCGCGCGTGCTGGAAGCCTATCTGGGCGAGGCGGCGGAGGAGTTGGGCTGATGCTACTCGAAGTCAACGACCTGGAAGTTTCATACGGCAGTATCAAGGCCCTTCACGGCATCTCGTTCACGGTCGAGAAGGACGAGATCGTCACGCTGATCGGCGCGAACGGGGCGGGCAAGACCACGACGCTCAACACCATTACCCGCCTGATGAACCCCGACTCCGGCTCGATTGTGTACAAGGGGCATGACCTGACGCAGCTACCGGCGCACGAGGTTGTGAAGCTGGGGATGACGCTCGTCCCGGAGGGGCGGCGCATCTTCGGCAACCTGACCGTGCAGGAAAACCTCAAGCTGGCGGCGTATGCGCGCAAGGACCGCGACCAGGTAGAGAAGGACATCCGCCGGGTGTACGAGTTGTTCCCGCGGCTGGAGGAGCGCAGGAACCAGCTTGGCGATACGCTGTCCGGCGGCGAGCAGCAGATGCTGGCGGTGGGCCGTGCGCTGGTCACGGGCGGCGATCTGCTGCTGCTCGACGAGCCCTCGATGGGCCTCGCGCCGATTCTGGTGCAGGAGATCTTCAACATCCTGCGCGAGATCCGCGAGCGGGGGACGACTATCCTGCTCGTCGAGCAGAACGCGAACCAGGCGCTCAAGCTCGCCGACCGCGCCTACGTGCTGGAGACAGGCAACGTGGTGCTCTCCGGCCCGGCGCAGGAACTCGCGCGCGAGCCGCGCGTGCGGCAGGCGTACCTGGGCGGGTAGCCTGGCAACCCCAACCCCATCCCCCTCCCCACTGGCGAGGGGGATGGGGACAATTCAGCCTTTTGACCTGGTATCTCGCCCGCGCTCCCCTTGCGGGATGCCAGCCGGGTGATTATCCTCTGTGGATTATGTCCACCGCAGCAACGAAAGCACAGCACGCAGGATGAACGTACACGATCATCTGACCTATGCGGTTGTAGACCTCGACGCGATTGCGCACAACGTCCGCGCGCTGAAGGCGCACGTCGGGCCGGATGTTGAGGTGATGGCGGTCGTCAAGGCCAACGCCTACGGGCACGGCCTGCTGCCCGTCGCGCGGACTGCGCTGGAGAGCGGCGCAACGCGGCTGGCGATTGCGCGGGTGAGCGAGGGGATCGCACTGCGCCGCGCCGGGGTGGAAGCTCCGGCCCTGCTGCTCGGCTACACGCTCCAGAGCGAGACCGAGGCTATCGTTGCGCACAACCTGACCCCGACCGTCACCACGCTGGAGGGCGCGGCGGTGCTCGACCGGCAGGCCGAGCGCTACGGGCGCACCGTGCCCATCCACGTGAAGGTGGACACCGGCATGGGGCGCTTCGGGCTGTTCCCCGAGGAGGTAGTGCCGTTCGTGCAGGAACTGGGGCGCTTTTCGCACCTGCGCCTCGAAGGGCTGTTTACGCACTTCGCGGTGTCTGAGTTGCCCGACAAGTCGTACACGCTGGAGCAGTTCGACAAGTACTGCCGCGTGCTGGGCGAACTGGAGGCTGCCGGGGTGAGCATCCCGCTGCGGCACGTCGCCAACTCCGGCGCTGTGCTCGACCTGCCGCAGACTCACCTCGACGCGGTCCGCCCCGGCATCGCGATGTACGGCCTGCGCCCCAACCCGGATGTCGCGCCGCCTGTCGATCTGCGGCCCGCCCTGTCGCTCTACACGCACGTTGGGCGGGTGCGCACGCTACCGCCCGGTTCGTCGGTCAGCTACGGGCGCACGTTCATCACGGAGCGCGATACCCCGGTGGCGCTCATTGCCATAGGCTATGGCGACGGCTACCCGCGCCTGCTCTCCAACCGCGCCAGCGTGCTGATCCGGGGGCGGCGCGCGCCGATCGTCGGGCGCGTGTGCATGGATCACACCGTCGTCGATGTGACGGGCATCGACGGCGTGCAGCAGGACGACCTCGTCGTGCTGATCGGCGAGCAGGGGGGCGAGCGCATCACCGCCGAGGAACTGGCACGCCACGCCGAGACCATCAACTACGAGATCACCACCGGCCTGCTGCCGCGCATCCCCCGGATCTACGTGCGCGGCGGCGAGGTTGTGCCCGGCTGATCGCCCTCGCCTTGATACTTCCGGTAGATGTTGTAGACTCTCTTCGATGACGGCTGCGCCCCACGCAGTTTCTCTCACCGTGTCAACCCAATCCAGTGGAGGATGTAAATGAAGCCCCCCATCGTCGTGATCGGTATTGGCAACCTGGGCAAGACCTTCGCGCAGGCGTTTCTGCGGATGGGTCACCCCGTCTACCCCGTGCTGCGGAATATGGACCCCGGCGAGGTCGCGCGTGAGGTCCCCGAACCGGCGCTCGTGCTCGTCGCGGTGCGGGAGGAGCATCTGCACGGGATACTGGGCAGCCTGCCCGCGACCTGGCGCGACCGCATCGCGCTGGTGCAGAACGAACTGCTGCCGCGCGACTGGCAGGCCCACGATCTGCCGGAGCCGACCGTCGCGGTGGTGTGGTTTGAGCGGCGCAAGCATCTGCCCCCCACGCCCTACTACCCGAACCCGGTCTACGGGCCGCATGCCGACATCCTGCTTGATGCGATGGCCGAACTTGAGATGGAGTCCGTCCACGTGACCGACCCCGACGACCTGCTCTTTGAGATGGTGCGCAAGAACCTGTACATCGTGGCGAAGAACATCGTCGGGCTGGCGGTAGAGGGCACGGTTGGCGAGGTATGGGCCGAGCACCGCGAACTGTTCGAGCAGGTGGCGGAGGAAGTGCTTGACGTGCAGGAGTGGCTTGCCGGGAAGCCGCTGCCCCGCGAGCGGCTAATGGCCCAGCTTGACCACGATATCACCGAGTTGCCCGACAAGAGCACGAAAGGCAGCTCTGCACCCATCCGGCTCCGGCGGATGATCGCGCA
>DGDY01000259.1:6513-7448 GCA_002385675.1 Anaerolineales bacterium UBA3940
AACCCGCTCGCCGGGATCGGCGGGCGGGTCGGGCTGAAGGGCAGCGACGGGCTGGAAACGGTGCGCAAGGCGTTCGAGCGTGGCGCGGAACCGGCAGCGCCGGGCCGGGCGGTTGAAACACTTCGGGCGCTGGAGCCGCTCGCCGGCGAGATCGAGCTGGTGACGTACCCCGCGGAGATGGGCGAGGACGAGGCACGGGCCTGCGGCTTCGAGCCGGTCGTGCTCGGCACGATCACCAGCGGGCAGACCACGGCGGAGGACACGCGGCAGGCGGCCCGTGACATGCTGGAGTACGGCGTCGAACTGCTGCTGTTCGTCGGTGGCGACGGCACCGCGCGTGACGTCTATGCGGCGATCGGGCAGGCGCTGCCCGTGCTGGGCATCCCCGCCGGGGTGAAGATGCACTCCAGCGTGTACGCCGTGACGCCGCGCCGCGCCGCCGAACTCGCCGCTGCCTATCTGCAAGGGCGCGCCGACCTGCGCGACGTAGAGGTGATGGACATCGACGAGGACGCGTTCCGCGAGGGGCGCGTCTCGGCGCGGCTGTACGGCTACCTGAAAGCCCCCTATGAGGAACACCTGCTGCAGGGTGCGAAGGTTGCCAGCGGCGGCGGGGACAGCCCGGCGGGCCTCGCCGAGCACGTCATCGAGGACATGGACGATGAGCACGTCTACGTGCTCGGGCCGGGCACGACGGTTTATGCCATCGGCGAGGCGCTGGGCATCGACAAGACGCTGCTCGGCGTGGACGTGGTGTACCGGGGCGAACTGATCGGCAAGGACGTGGGCGAGCGCGAACTCCTCGACCTGCTGGCGGGCCGCCCGGCGAAGATCGTCGTGACCATCATCGGCGGGCAGGGGTACATCTTCGGGCGCGGCAACCAGCAGATCAGCCCGGCGGTGATCCGGCAGGTCGGCCCGGAGAATATCATCGT
>DGDY01000279.1:0-3528 GCA_002385675.1 Anaerolineales bacterium UBA3940
CAGGTCGATCGCGTAGAGCGCTTCTTCGGCAAGCACGCCGTTGCTCTCCTCGATCCGCCCTTGCACCAGCATCCGGTCGTCGTCCAGCCAGCCGACGAAGCCGCCCCCGTACACAGTGATCACTTCGCGGGCGTTCTGCCCGTTCACCTCCGACACGCTGACGATGCTGGGGCGCTGGCTGAACGCGCCGCTGCCCGTCTCCGCCGTCCACACGAGGCGCTGGCTGTTCGGGGAGAAGTGCGGCTCTCGCCGGTCGCTGGGGATAAGCCAGACCTCGCCTGTTTGCAGGTCCTCGACGACGACCTGCGCCGACTCGTTCAGATACACGATGTAGCGCCCGTCGGGGCTGGTCTTAGCGACCCGCTCGGTGATAAGCTGCACCGGGCCGCCCTCGACACTCACGCCGTAGATGCCGGTCGGCGCGGTGGCGTCGGGCCGGTCGATGAACAGCACCATCCGCCCATCGGGCGACCACATGGGCTGCACGCAGCACCCCGGCTCGGTGAGGCGGGTGAGCACAGGCGCAGGCTCGACGGTGGCGGTTGCCGTGGCGAGGGACGGCGTCGCGCCCGGCACGGTGGCGATCTGTGCCGGGGCCATGCTCGGCGCGGCGGCTACCTCGGCAGCAGGCTGCGCCGGGGGCGGGGCGGGCGGATCGTTCCCGGCGGCCTGCACGCCGCACGCCGTCAATACAAGCAGCAGCAGGAGAGCGGCAAGGCGTCTCATCATCGTGAGTAGTCCGGCGGCCACGCGTTGAGGTAATTGTTCAGCAGCTCGCCGCCAAAGTCCGTCATGGGCTGGTCGTAAGGCGTGACCCAGCGGCGCGGGTTGTCGAGGTCCCGCGAGAAGCTACTGCGCGGCCCAAACAGCGCCAGCGAGTCCCAATCGGCGTCGATGAACTCGACCGGGTTGTAGGCGTAGTTATACCAGTGATTGCGGATCTCAAGGTGCAGGTGCGGGCGTGAGTCGCATGTCAGGTCCGGGTCGCCGGTCAGCGCGATCACGTCGCCGCGGTGGACCTCCTGCCCGATGTACAGGCGCGGCGGCTCAAGCAGGTGCCCGTAGAACGACGAGTAGCCTTCGGGATGGTCGATCATGAGGTTGTGCGGCCCGGAGCCGTGCTCCATCGCGTCGATCTTGGTCACAATGCCGTCGCCGATGGCAATAACCTCCGTGCCGCACGGCGCGCCGAGGTCCAGCCCGAAGTGCAGCCCCTGCCCGTTGCCGTAGAAGGTGCGGCGCATCAGGTAGGCGAAGCGGGTGTTTCCGTACCACTGTGTGACGTTCCAGGTGTCCGGGCCGGGCGGCTCGGCGAAGGGCAGGCCATAGATCGGCTCCTCGGGCGGGGGAGGCGGGTCGGTCGGCCCCTGTGCGGCGGCGTGTCGCACGGTCATGGCGGCCATCGCCGCGAGCGCCAGCAGCAGGGCCAGCATCGGCATAAAGGTGGTGCGGTTCTTCATGAAAATGAGTGTACTGAGCACGCGGGCCGCATGCCAGCGGTGCGCCCTCACGCCGGTCGCGCCGCTATTGCGATCTGGGAGAGGGGCGTTTGATAACGCACTCTGCCCCTTCTCCCCGATGTGGGAGAAGGGGTGCGCCGACGCAGTCGATGCGGAGTATCGCGTCGGAGCGGGGATGAGGGGGCATTATGCCGCCAGGGCATTATCTGCTTGTACTTCCGGCTGCTGCGAATATACTGAGGTTGCTTGGGCCAAGTTGTATCTTCGCAGGCAGCGTGTCCTCTGGTAGCCTAGCACTTATGCCGAACTCGCCGACTCTGACCGAGCTGCTTGCCTACTGCTAGACTGTGACAGGTCTGGACGTGCACGACGTAGATGAGAATAAGATCCGCCTTTGCCCTGCAGAGAGTGACAAAGGCAAGGGGGCCTTAATTGCGCTCTCGCGATACTGAAAGGATTGAAGGTGCCTAGGTCAGCGATCCCGCTTCTTTTTCTCGTTTTCTGTGTCGCCTGCTCTGGCAGCCCATCTGTACAAGAAGATGAGTGCGGTTACTTAAGTCGGGAATGCCATCCGTGGCAGGAGGCATATCGCTACATCGGAGAGGACGCGTGCTTTTACGGAGTAGTTCAACGTGTATCATTCTTCGACTTCGATGATCCACTGACAGGTGAGCATGTTTACTTCATGCTTGCGTACTTTCACCCTGACAGCGCTCGCCTCGCAAGGAACCTACCGTATGACTTTAACCCGGGTACAGTACAAGGTCTACGGGTAACGGCAGTTATTGAGACGGAAGCCCTCGTTGAGTCCTACCATCAGGAGTGGGCTGACTTGGAGGGTAGATGCGTCTACCACCGTGGTAAAGTGATAGGGGAGTACCTATCAGAAGACTACTGGTCGCTCAACGTCAGAGGACTGACGCTAACACCGCGTGTAAACGTGTGCGGTTGTCCACCTAACTAGAGCACCAGCAGGCGTCAGGCACCCTTCCCATACAAGCTGGCCCGGGCCGCATGCCAGCGGTGCCCTCACCTACCGTCCCCAGTGCTCCGGGATCCACGCGCCTGCCGCCTGCAGCAGATCAGCGAAGGGGTCGTGCAGTGGCTCGCCCGACTCCACCGGCGGGTGATGCCGGTGGAACGTCTCGATCTTGCGCAGCGCCTCGCGGATCGTCTTGCCGGGGTGGTTGCGCACGAACAGCGGGTGCTGTGTGACGTGGCAGCGGGCGGCGGCCTCTTTCTGATCCAGCCAGGGGCGGATGTCCAGCGCAAGGTGGGCGGGGTCGCTCTCGTTCCACAGGCGGTCCTCGACGCCGGGTAACTCCGCCGCGAACGAGTAGAAGATCGGCGGGTCGGATATCCGGGCGATAGCCTCGGCAACGGCCCGGTGGACAAGCCGGTGCGCCGGGTGCCCGTACTCGCCGCTGCTGCCGTGGCTGAGCACGACATCCGCCTGCACGCTGCGGATCGCGCCGGCGATCCGTGCGACCAGCTCATCGAAGTCCGCCTCGAAGGGGTACAGTTCGTCGTCCGGCCCGACGACCGGGTCCACATAGCCGAGGAATTGCACGCTGCTCGCGCCGAGCGCCCTGGCCGCGCAGCGCAGTTCCTGCTCGCGGATCGCACCAAGGGCCTTGCGCGGCCCCAGCGGCGGGTCGCCCATTTCGCCGCCCTCGCCGCGTGTGGCGGACAGGATGTGTACCTGCACCCCGCTGCTGGTGAGCAGGGCGATGGTTCCGCCGACGAGCATCGTTTCGTCGTCCGGATGTGCGCCGATTACGAGCACGGACTGCATGGCTGGTCTGTTCCCCCTGAACTGTCGCTCTGTTTCAATTCGATTATACTGATGGATGAACGCACACTCTGGCACGTACGGGCAGAACGGGCGGTGTATGCCCGGCTGCCGGGCCTCTTATTATCCCCCGCCCGCGCCCTCACCTTGCCGGGGTGCGGCATATCAAGTATGTCCAACACAGCCGAAAAGGGAAGTATCATGAGCAACCTACCGGAGTACGTGCCCGACGACAGGCACGACGATCAGCAGCGGATGAAGGGCCTGATCGAGTTT
>DGDY01000279.1:3858-4965 GCA_002385675.1 Anaerolineales bacterium UBA3940
GGGAAACGCTCGTCGTGGAGATGGGCGGGGCCTGCGTCGGCTGCCCGCTCTCACCGAATACGCTGCGCGGCTGGATCGAAGGCACGGTCCGCCAGTTCTTCCCCGACGTGAAGGAAGTTATCGGCATCGAGGCGGAGGTCAAAACCTAGCTCGCCTATCCGCGCCGCCTACCTGCGCCGCCTACCCGCGTCGCCACCAGCCGCGCTTTGACCCCTCGCCCCGGGTTTCCGGCTGGCCGACCCACCGGCTGGACACGCCGAACTTGGGGCGGGGGGGCGGCTTGATCGGCGGGGGCGGCCCATAGCGGAACAGCTCGCTCTCTACCTTATCCTCAAACCAGTAGTCGATCAGCAGGCTGCTCTCCTCCTCGATGGTGAGGTGGGTGGTGTCAAGCTGGAGCAGCCGCTCGTCGTTGACGACGGCATACTCGCGCCGCAGGCGGCTCAACATGCGCCGGCGCATCGTCTCGTCGCGGTAGCGCTGATCGCTGGAGAGGTGCATCCGGCGCAGGGCCTCGCCCAGCTCGCACGTCAGCACAACGATCTTGCCCGTCTCGGAGAGCAGGCGGTAGTTACGCGTATCGAGCAGCGCCGCACCGGGTACGATGATAACGCTGCGCCGCATCAGCGCCGCTGTGCGGCACAGGTCGTGTTCCAGCGCGCGCAGCCGCTGGTCGCCGTAAACCTCGCGCAACTTGGCGATGCCCATCTGCTCGCGCGCGACGATCTCCTCGTCCACGTCGAGGATGTCCGCGCCAAGCTGCTGCGCGATATACCCGCCAATCGTCGACTTGCCGACGCCGAGGAAGCCTGTCAGCACGAGATTCTCGTAAGGAAGGTCCAGCCGGGAGGATGCGTCTCGATTCTGCATGATGGCTGCCTGTGGCTATGACGAACGCGTCAGGACGCGGTGTGCGGTAACGGCTCCCCGGTTGCGGCGCTCGATGGAAACAATCTCCAGGTCGCCGGGGTCGCCCAGGGTGGTGACGTACTTCTGAATCCGCATGCCGAGCGGCTGGCCGAAGACCGTCGAGGCCAGCAGCCCGATCATCAGGAGCGGCAGGCGCGAGAGCTTGCCGAAGCGCTCCCGCTCGGAGCCTGCCAGCGT
>DGDY01000212.1 GCA_002385675.1 Anaerolineales bacterium UBA3940
AAGTGCGGTCGCAGCAGGTCGTACACATCCTCCACCACGTGAATCAGCAGCTGGGCGTCAGCGGGGTCGACGTCGGGCGTCCACGTGACAGAGACGAATGAGCGGCGCATGGATTCTCCCCCTCTCGCATACACTCAAAGTCTACTGTGCGGGGGAGGGCGCTGCAACCGAGGCGTCGCGCGCCGCCGAGTGTCAGCGCGCCATCGGGCCGAAGTGGAAGCCGGTGGTATACGGCGGGGCGTCCATCGGGACGAGGGCGTAGAGCGTGCGCTCGTCCGGGCCGGTCATCATCCAGCCGCCCTCAAACGCGAGCCAGATGCTCTCCCCGCCGGCCTCCGAGGTCACGGCCCAGCCGACGGCATCGCGTACAAAGCCGTTCTGCCGCCAGACCTTGCCGAAGCCGCGCACAGGCATGCTCATGCCGGGTGGCGGGTTGAGGCCCATGTCATCCTCCGGCTCGCCCTCCTCGTACGTGTCGTCGAAGCGCCACCATGAGTCGGTCGTCTGCCCCGGCTGGAGCGCCCGCGTCGACAGCACGAAGATGCTGCGGTCCTGCTCCCGCCAGAACATCACGCCATGCTCGTAGGATTGCCACGCGCCGCGCATCGTCTGCGGCGTGCCGGTCGCGCAGCCCAGCGCCGCCTGCACTTCCGGCGTGCTGGCCCAGGCCGCGCCGAACGGGGCGGGCGGCATCTCGCACGCGGGCGTCGGCGTGACGGGGATCTCTGCGTCGATGGCGCGGGTCGGGGTGGGGCCTGGCGTGGCTATCGGCATGGTGGGCAGCAGCAGGACAGCGGTCGGCAGCGGCAGCGTCGGGGCGGGGGTGGTTGTCGGCATGTCAGGGAGGGTCGCCGTTGGCTCGGGCGTCGGGGAGACAGCAATGGTCGCGAGCGCCTTGCCCGGCGTGGCGAACAGGTCCGCGACGACAAACGAGTCGTCGGGGGCCGAGCTTCGCGGGCTGCAGCCGCCAAGCGCGAGCAGGGCGAGCAGGGCGAGGGCTATCAGGCGGTAGGTGTCGGCTCGCTGTTGCATGATGTGTCAGTGTAGCAGAATCGCCGCCGGAACGCTAGGGATTGGCGCTGGGGGCAGAAGAGTCGTTAGCCAACGCGCATGGAGCCGCGAATGAACTTCGCGGCTGCTCTAGCGGCTGCTCTAGAACCCCCACCGGCGCGCTGCGTGCGCTTTCCTCCCCCTTGCAAGGGGAGGTGGAGAAATCGCGATTTCTCGCTGGCAGTTGGCATAGCTAACTGCAGGGAGCGCAGCCGCAGGCTGCGGGAGAAGAGGGGAATCGGTTTGGCATCCTGTGCGTCGGTTCGCTAGCCTATAAGTGCTTTACTGACCCAACGAAAGGAATCCCATATGACAGATGCCGACATCAAGCCGCTCGACCCCGGACAGATCGCCCCCGATTTCACGCTGGAGGACACGCTGACGGGCGAGGTCATCACGCTCAGCGCCCTGCAGGGCGAGATCGTCGTGCTGAACTTCTGGTCGGGGGAGTGCCCGTGGTCGCGCCATTACGACGCCTACTTCGCCCGGCGCGCGCCGGAATGGGCGCAGAACGGCATCCGCCTGCTGCACGTCAAGAGCAACCTCAACGAGACGCCCGACGACGTGCGGCGGTGGGCCGCCGAAACGGAGAACTTCGCCCCGGTACTTGACGACGCGGATGGCCGGGTGGCCCTTGCCTACGGCGCGCAGACCACGCCGCACGTCTTTCTCATCGACACTGGCGGGCGCATTGCCTACCAGGGCGCGGTGGACGACCGCTCGTTCCGCCAGCGTGAGGCAACGGTCAACTATCTCGACGCGGCCATTGCGGCGGTCCGTGCCCACCGGATGCCGGACCCGGCGAGCACGCCCGCTTACGGCTGCGCTATCGTGCGCGAGTTCTACGAGGAGGCGTAGGTCCGGTTAGTGAGGCAACTCCCCGAAGCCCTTGCCGAGAACTTCTTGCGCAGGCACGACGATGATCATCGCGTGCGGGTCCACTTCGGCGACCACATCCTTGAGATGCGCGACCTCGGTCACGGTGATCGCACACAGCAGGACGGAGCGCTCCTCGCCGGTATACATCCCCGTGCCGCGCAGATTGGTCACGCCGCGCGCCATCTCGCTCATGATGCGCTCGCTGACCTCGCTCGGGTGGTCGGTGATGATCTGCGAGAGAAGCTGCTGGCGGCGCTTGCTCGGTCGGAACCACGCCCAGCGGTCGCCGCTGGCCTCCTGACCCTGCCTGGGCAGAACGCCTCTCAGGGTCTTGCGGAGCGAAGTGTAGCGCGGCAGCACTTCACCGGTCGCTTCCGTCAGCCCGCGTGTGAGCAGGCCGATGGCGAGCATCGTGCCGTAGAACAGCAGGCCGCCGCCGACGATGGCCTCGCCGGGGATGTAGCCAAGCCGCGCCTGCTGGAATAGCTCCTCGACGCTGCTGATCGGCTCGGGCCGCAACGTCACGCTGAACAGCCATGCCGCGCCGAGAATGAAGTAGATCCACAGGTAGTTGCGCCGCAGGCGGCGGCCAAGCGCCTCCCACATGCTGATCGGGAAGCGGGGGTGGAGCAGGTTCTCCGCGAGCGTCTCTGCCCAGTCAGGGGCGGGGCGGAAGGGCGGCACGAGCATCCCCGCGTAGAAGTCCGTCTCCATCAGCCGGATGCGGTAGCTCCACAGCTCATAGTAGCGGTAGCGCCGCGCCTCGATGTACAGGAACAGCGTCACGAGCAGGTTGCTGAGGATGATCACCGCGTGGCTGATCAACTCTGAACTGAAGGCCAGCGAGAAAGCCGCGCCGGTCGTGATGACTGCCCAGTTGGTTGTTGAGTCCAGGCGCTGCCGCCACACGTTGGCGCGGGATACCTCACCGCGATACAGGTGGACCATCGCATTGCTGAACTCACGGGGGCCTATCTCGTAGCCCCGGTACTTCCAGACAGGCTCATCCTCCTGCCCGGCCTTAAGCCGGGCACGGCGCGCTTCCTGTTCGGGTGTGGGTGACATGCGGCTCCTCTCCTGCCCGCGGGGGACACTCCATGCCTTTGAGCATAGTATACCAGTTTGCTCCCAACCGCATGCGCCGGGCGGGGCGTCAGCGGTCTTCCCAGGCGGGTACGTCCTCGCCGACGCAGTAGAGGAAGGTGTACGCGCCGGTGCGGCCCAGCCACTTGAACTGCCGCGCCAGCGCATCGCGGCGGCGATGGTAGGGCAGCCCGTCCAGCGAGCGCAGGTAGTTGTAGAACGCGCCGTGCTCAGCGATGAGGCCCTGCATGATGCGGGCGTTCTCGATAGTCGCCTCGATCTTGCGCCCGTTGCGCACGATGCCCGGATCGCTCGTTAGCCGGGCGATGTCCTCGGGTGTGTATGCGGCCACCGTGTCGATGTCGAAGTTGTCGAAGGCGCGCCGGAAGGCGGGCCACTTGTTGTATACGACCGCCCAGCTAAAGCCCGCCTGAAAGACGGCCTGCGTCAGCACTTCAAAATAGCCGTTGTCGTCCTCGGGTTGTTCGCGGGGTGGGATGATGTATCGCCCGCGCTCCTCGGGCGGAACCTCGTAGGGGATGTCTGAGTCGGGCATGTGTTCCTCCTTCTGACGTGAGTGCCCGCCTGTCGTCAGCGGGCGATCCCGATTCTAGTGCGCGGAGGGCGGGGCGCAAGGAACCTCCTCCATGCAAGCCGAACCCCCTTCGACGCCGCTCGCTCCGCGAGCGCCGCCACCTTCCCCCTAGCAGGGGGCAGTTAACCCCCACCGGCGCGCTGCGCGCGCTTTCCTCCCCCTTGCAAGGGGGAAGATGTCCCACAGCCGCAGGCTGCGGGACAGGGGGCTATTGCGGAGATGGGTCAATGGGGGATTGCCGCCGCGAATGAACTTCGCGGCTTACTCCACCCCCGCCGCTCGCCTGCGGCGAGCCGCACCTCCTCCCCGCCAGCGGGGAGGGGATGGGGGAGGGGTTAATAACAAATCGCTCTGCGATTCCTCTACGCTCACACAGGGTAGCAGAATAGCCCATTTTCGTTTCGGGGGCGGAGATGATAGAATCACGAGCAGTTTCGTCCGCAAACGTGAGCAGAGTTGACTGGCATTAGGGAATGGTCTCTCAAACAAGCGAACAACTCCACATGCAGCGGCCCGCCGCCCGGGGCGGCAGAGCCTATCGCTGGCTGGCCCGCATCACCCTGATCGTGGTTTCCGTCCTGCTGCTGTCGAATCTGGTGATCGCGCTCGGCGTGGCGGCCTTCCAGATCTACTACGACGGCATGATCTACCCCGGTGTGAGCGTGTGGGATACCGACTTGAGCGGGATGACCCCCGAGGAGGCCATACAGGCACTCGACGGGCAGTTTGCCTACCCGCAGGATGCCATCATTACTTTCCGTTATGGTGAGAACCAGTGGCCCGTCACCGCAGGGGATATCGGCGTTGGGTTTGACGTAGCCCGGACCGTGCAGGCCGCGTATGAGGTCGGGCGGCAGCCCAACCTGATCGCCAGCCTGCGCCAGCAGC